>NZ_JAQGMM010000494.1 GCF_028292365.1 Caballeronia sp. | reverse complement strand
GGGCGGCGTCGAAATTCCGATGTTTCAGTTGGTCGAGCCAGTCCGGCAGATAGCCTTTGAACAGAGCTTCCGTGCCCAGGACCATCGCCTGGGGATCGTTTGGATGCTTGCCCAGGTAAGTATTCGCGACCGTCACGGCGTGGCGGTAGTCACCGAGATCGACCAGACTCTTGAGATTTCGCTCGGCCGTGCCGCTGAAATAAAGCGCGCTGCCGATCGCAATCATTGCTGCGACGAATGCCAGGCCTCCAAAGAGCACTCCGCGCTTCATCGGCTGGCCGCCACCGAATGCCGCGCCAAGGTCGGAGACAAAGCGCACAAACTTGCTGCGAGATCGGCGGCGTGCCGGGACACGTTCGTCGGGCAATGGCTCGCGGTTGATTTCATCTTCCGACGGTTGATCCTGATCCACGCAAAAGATATCCAGGAAGGAGTGCGCCGTCGTGATGAAGGTGGTCTTGTCCAGATCGTCCGGTGAACTTTGAGCCGCCGGGCCGGTTGTGGCCGCCGTCGTAGCGGCACTTGTGGTCGTGGCTGAATCCGGCGGCTCCGTTTCCCGCCGCATGCTCACAACGTATGCGAAGTGATTGCCGCCGAATGCAAGCGATGCACCATCTTGCAGCGGCACAGCGGTTTCACCCAGTCGTTTTCCGTCGACGAATGTGCCGTTCGTGCTGCCGAGATCCTCGACGAATGGCACCCCCGCCTTCATGAAAATATGCGCGTGCCGCCGTGACACATAGTTAACCTGATGAGGATAACGGTCGCTGTATTGTGCGAACGTCTCGTCCGCCTTGCTGACGAGGAATGGAAACTCCGTGAGCTCGACCGGATGCAATCCGAGGTCGCCTCGCTCCGGCGTAAGCGTCATATGCACAGGCTGAATCGCGTATGCCCGCGATACGGCGCGTGGTTCCATCCGCACCCGGAATGCGAGCTTTCCGCCAAAGCCGATGACGTCACCGCCCTGGATCCGCGCGGGCTTATCGCGCAGCAGCACACCGTTCACCGTCGTGCCGTTCTTGCTGCCGAGGTCGGCCGCGTACGCTGCGCCGTTCTCGATAAAGATCCGCGCGTGACGCCGCGACAACTGCGCAACGGCGTCGGTTTCATAAGAGGCGAAAGGCGCTTCAAACCGTCCGACTGCAAACAGATTTTCGTCAATACGAATGACACCGGCCGCGGGACAGGACTCGGGCTCGAGCAAGAGATCGAAGGCCTTGTGCAGCACCGGCCCTGCCTCGGCAACGGAAGCTTCCCCTTGAGCCATGGGTCCACATCTCGAAGGACGTTCATCCCGCATTGAGCGCGGCGCGATAAACCCCCGCACTCCCGCCGATGAACCGTGTTGGACGAAACCGCGGTGAAAGCGGTGACGCCATGAAGTGTAAGTCACACTCGGCGGTAGTCAATCATTCAGCAACACATCTGTCGCCAGAGAACTAACACTTTGCATTCCGAACATTGGTTTTGGCCGATGTGAACTATTGCCCTAAAAAATCGGCCGCGTCACGTGCGCTTAGTTCGTTGCTCCCTTACTTGCGGCAAGTCCAGCGTGCGCATCATGCGCGGCGGTCGGGTCACTTGCCTGATCGGTCTTCTGGACATCGACCGACGGCCAACCGCCGCCTAGCGACTTATAGAGGGTCACCGTATCGGAGAGCAGTTGCTGATGGTTTTCAAGCAACGCCAGTTCTGCCGCAAGCAACGTACGTTCGGTCTCGAAGACCTCCAGTTGCGACACCACGCCTTCCTTGAGTTGCGCTTCAATCTGGGCACCCACCACTTGCAGGTGCCCCACTTCTTCCTGCAGTTCGGCGCGCTGCTTCGTATGTGCGTCGAGGTTGACCAGCGAATTCTCCACTTCCTCGAACGCCCCCATCACGGTGCGTCGATACTGTTGCTCCACCACGATCGTCTGTGCCTCGGTCGTCTTGACATGCGCCCTGACGCTTGGATCCAGCAGAGGAATGTTGATGCTGGGCATGAAGCTGAACGTGAAGGACTTCAATAAATCGGTCAGCGCGAAACTCGCGCTACCGCCCCGGCCCGTGAGGCTGATGGTCGGCAACTGCGCGAGCTTCGCCTGGCCCACGACGTCATACGCTTCCAGCACGCGGTATTCGGCCGCCACTACGTCCGGTCGCCGCGCCATCAATTGCGCCGGCAAGCCCGCCGGCACGACGGGAATCTGCACGCGCTTCTCGAGCTGTCCCGCGGGCACGGTGAACTCGCCAGCCGGAACGCCGATCAATGTGGCCAGCGCGTTGTTCGCCAGGTCGCGGGCGCGATGCAATTCCAGCAGGTCTTTGGTCATGCGGTTGATTTCCGCGCGCTGCTGTAAAACCTGTGTTTTCGGCACCAGGCCGTTCTTTGCCATGCCTTCGAAGATGGTCAGGATCTGCTGGTTGGTGCGCAGCGTTTTTTGCTGCTGGTCGATCTGGTCATCGAACTGAAGAATCTGAAAGTAGGTCGTCGAAACATCGGACACAAGCGTGAGATAGCCCGCGCGCCAATCCGCTTCCGACGCGCGATATTCGGCCTTCTGCGCCTGTACGCCCTTCTCGACCGCGCCCCAGATGTCGATGTCCCAGTTCACCTGCGTGGCGACGTTATATTGCTTCGTGAAATCCTGCCGCGTGCTTTTATTAAACTCCACGCCCGCGCCGAGATCGGCGGTGGGAAGCGCGCCGGCACGCGCCTCGTTAATCTGTCCACCGGCGACTGACACGCGCGCAGCGAGAATCTTGATATCGAAGTTGCCCGCTATGGCCCGATTGACGAGGGAGTCGAGATACGGGTCGTGGAATTGCTTCCACCAGTCGAGCGTAATGGTGTCGGCCGGTGAGACCAGCGCCTTGGCCGTTTGTGACCACGTCGTCTTGGCTGGCGTATCAGGACGCTTGTAGTCCGGTACATTCACATCAATGCAACCACTGAGAAGTGTCGTGCAGGCAAGTACCGGAAGCACGAACCGTCCGAGCAGAATGTTTGCAGCACCCGGCGCAGAAAACTTGGCGGTGTGGGCCGGCAGCCTACCCAATAGCGACGTGGTTTTCATGATCTCACTCCGGGGCAGGTGTTATCCGACTATGCGACTGGGTTCAGGCCAGGTGCGGCAGCGAAGACCGGATGACCTTCGCTGCCTGCGCCTGAAGATCAAAAGTTGATCGTGTTGGTGCCGGTCTGCTTCGGTTTCACGTTCGAGTCAATATTCTCGGAGAACGCGACGTTGTTGCCGTTGTTGACCAGCGTGTTTTGCGACTGGTTGATCAGTTGCGTGGCGTTGAACGAGAAGTCGGCCGACGTGCTGCTGTAGCCGGGCCAGTAGCTGGGCAGGTTGCCACCGCGTACTGCGGACATGGCGCGGCTGTCGAGTTCTTCGGTAACGGACAGGTCTTTGATCGAGAGTGATTTCATGGCAGTTCTCCTAAGGGGTAAGCCAGGTGGCTTTAGAGGTTGGTGAGCATCATGTCTGCTCGCTGGACACTAATGCATGGCCCATGCCAGGCGTGACCAATGAATTGGCCCGAGGCATTCTGAGCTTTATTGGGAAAGGGTTTGCGCGATTAATTTGTAGCGGCGGAAGGCGGTCGCCCACGCGTCATGCAGACTCGCATGATGGGCGGCAACCAACGCTTGTTTGATGAACTGTTGGTTCACACGCGACACTCGCTGCGCGTGAACCGGCTCGATCATTTAACGTAGATCGTGATCTTCTTCGAATAGACAGGGGGATTGTGCGGAACGTGCATGTAGTCGCCCATCAGCAATTGCAGCGTGTGCTTGCCGGGAGGCAGCTCGAGCGTGGTCTCCGTTTCACCCGCGCCGAAATGCAGGTGTTGGCGGTCGGAGGGAATCTCGTCATCGAACGACTTGGGCAGGTCCGTGTCGATCAACAAATGATGGTGGCCGGTATTCGGATACTTCACGCCGCGCGGAGCGACGCCCATGTAACGCAGCCCGAACCACACGCGAAATGGCTTGCCGGCGGGAAGGGTCTGCCCGTTGTTCGGGTAACCGATATACGCGTATGCAGCGGCGGGCGCGGACGTGGGGCCGGCCAGCGCAGACCCGGACCCGGATATCAGAGAAACCGCGATCGAGATTGCGGCCACTGCGGCAGCGCAAAATTTCTTCATGGCACACGCCCTCCCCTTAATCTGCAGCCTGTCATTTCATGGTGATCGTGATCTTCTTCGAATAGATCGGGGGATCGTGCGGCACGTGGTTGTAGTCGCCCATGAGCAACTGCAGCGTGTGCTTGCCCGGCGGCAATTCGACCCGGGCATCGGTTTCACCCGCTCCGTAGTGCAGATGCTGGCGGTCCGACGGAATTGCCTCGTCGAACGGAGGCAATTCCGTATCGATCAGCAAGTGATGGTGACCTACATTGGGGATGTTGACGCCCTTCGGGCACACACCCATATTGCGCAGGCCCATGCGGACCCATATTTTTCCGCCTGTGATCACCGCGCCGTCGGGCGGCCAGATGATGAATGCCTCCGCGCCAGGGGGCGACGGCGTGCGCGCAGCCGGGAAGGAACGCGACGGTATCAGCACCGTCATGAAAGCGAGCACGCCGAGGAAGGTTCTTCTTAGCATTTTCGTATTCTCCCGAGCCCTATGCACGGTTTTCTCCTAGCTAGCTTAGGACGGAATCCGTTAAAAAGACATGCTCCGAGGGAGCGCAATTCGGCCGTTTTCGAGGCATCGTGCGACTGATTATTTATTCTGTATCGTCATAATAATTAGGTCTCCGTCTTTTGCCGTAACGATGAATTCGTCATAAAAGGCCAATCCCCGGGCAAATCACGACACGTTGCATCGTTACGCCGTCTTGACCACGTTGATATGAAGTAGTTGCGTGCTATGGTTGGTTGTGATGCTCGCCCATCGGACGATCGAATTCTGCGAGAGGGCAGCTACCCTCCCGCGGATCATGCGGCTCTGGCGCGGTTCCTTGAGGGTGCCGTTGAATACCGGCACGGGGTGTGATCAATGTGGCGAAGAATCATACGAAGACTCATACGAAAAATCATGTGGAGAAATCTTTGGCTCGCGATCCTGCTTGGGGCGGTCGCACTCAGCAGCGGCGCCGCTGAGCAGAATGGCGGGGTGCATCCGCGCCGCCTTGCGCTGGTCATCGGCAATGGAAGCTATGAGGATCATCCGCTCGCCAACGCCACGCGCGACGCGACGGCGACCGGCGAGATGCTGAGCCGGCTCGGCTTCGAGGTCATGACGTACTCGAACCTCGATCGCGCGCACATGAACGAAGCAGTTCAGGAATTCAACAAGCGCCTGGCTGCGGGCGGTGTCGGACTGCTCTATTTCGCCGGACATGCCGTGCAAGTCGGCAAATCCACGCTGCTGCTGCCGCTCGACGCGCAGGGGTCACCCGCGGCGCCGATCACCCAGGGTATCGACTTGAACAGCATCCTTGCTGGCATGTCGGCGCCCCGCATCGACCAACTCAATCTGGTCATGCTCGATACCTGTCTGAACAATCCCTATGACCCGGTCAATGTCAACATGGTCCGGCCGCCCTCGCGGACGATCGTGGCGTATGCGACTGCAGCCGGCGCCTACGCCGCCGACGGCGCGCGACATGGCACGTACACCGCGGCGTTATTGCGCGCGATCAACCAGCCGGGGCGAAGTGTTGAAGACGTGCTACACGATGTCGCGCGATCCGTGAGCCGTGCAACAGAGGGGCGGCAAGTGCCATGGATGACGGTAGGACCCGCAACGGCTGCACGGGGCTTCCAGTTCGCTCCTGCTGCTGGTCGACAAGCGAGCGACAGCAGCAACCGTATGACGGCATCCGAAACCGTCGTCGCGTATCAAAGCCGGGGAATTCTTCCCAAGGACAGCAACGAACAATACGAACTCACGTTCTGGGAGTCGATCAAGGACAGCACCTACCCGAGCGATTACGAAGCCTATTTGAAGGCCTATCCTAACGGGCGCTTTGCCACGCTCGCACACGCCCGTATCGACCGGCTTCGCGCTGCGGCCTCCGCTCCGAAGGCGCAATCGCCCGCTCAGGCAGACCATCCGCGCGCAGCCACGCCGCCTGCCTCGCCCGTCACAGTCGCACCGCCCGCACCGGCGCCTGCGGAAAAAGCGGCGGCCACTCCCACGCCGCCGCCTGCCCCGGCTCCCGCTCCGGCCATCAAGACAGCCGCGTCCGCCGCGAGCGAGATCAAGGACTGCGCCACGTGTCCTGCGCTGGTTTCGCTACCGGGCGGCACGTTCGAAATGGGCAGTAGTTCCGACGATCCTGCCGAACGCCCCGTGCATAGGGTCAGCATCGGCCGGCCGTTCGCTATCGGTAAAACCGAAGTGACCGTCGAGCAGTGGAGCGCGTGCGCGGATGCAAGCGGGTGCCCGCGCGTCGATATAGAAGGCAACGCCGCGAAGTCCGCGCCGATGCGCAATCTAAGCTGGGACGACACGCAGGCCTACGTTAAGTGGCTGACCAAGACAACCGGCAAGACGTATCGCCTGCCGGCCGAAGCCGAGTGGGAATACGCCGCACGCGGCGGTACCACGACCGCCTACTGGTGGGGCAACGAGATGCGCAAGGGTTACGCCGACTGCAAGGACTGCGGCGAGCCGTGGCGCAAGGACAGCCCGGTGAACGTAGGCTCGTTCACTCCCAACCCCTTCGGACTCTTCGACATGAACGGCAGCGTGTGGGACTGGGTCGGCGACTGCTGGCACAGCTCATACAAAGGGGCGCCGGCGGATGGCCGTGTGTGGGATGAACCCGGCTGCCCGATGCGCGTCATCCGCGGCGGCTCGTGGCCAGACGGCGCCGCCTACATGCAGTCGTCCACGCGGTTCAAATACAGCCCTAGCGTGCGGCAATCGCAGAATGGCATGCGCGTGGCGCGCGACATGAAATAAACTGGTCTTGCGGCAAACAGGTCTTGCGGCAGGCGTTATTGTTTGCGGGGGTGCGTGTCGATCTGAACGAGATCCACGGCAATCTTGTCGCGCCCGAATTTGTTCGCGATATCGGCAAGCCGCTTCTCCACCGCCCGCAAATAATCCGCTCGCGGCTCGCTCTCTGGCCTGGTCGTATCGAACAGCGCTGCGGGCGTCACGAGCAGCACGATCATTTCCGAGCCGAACGGTTTCGCGACAATCCAGTCGCCTGCGCTGCCAATAGTTGCAGCGTAGTTCGGCGGCGCCTGATTATCCTTCGAACGTGCGTTCGGCAGCATATGAACTACGCTGCCATCGAGCTGGTAATAGTCGATATTGACCCATGAATCGTAGGGCGGCGTGGTGATCTGAACGACCAGCGGCTGGCCTTCGGTCAACTGCGCATCGTGATTCCGGGTCTGGATCGACGCCGGCCGGCTCGTCGTCAAGTAAGGCGCGATCAGCTTGAGCATGTCGCATTTATCGTCGTCGACTTCCTGAACCTGTACGCCGGGATGGGTGACACCCGGAATCTGGCTTAGCGTCGTGCGCAACTTCTGCGTGCCATAGCTCCGGCCAACATAACCGCTCACACTCAGTGCCTGATCCTGCACCGACGCAGCCAGCGCCGAACACGGCACACGCGCGAGCACAGGGGTGACCGTGGCGAGTGAAAGCGTGGCGGGGACGACCGGCGTGGGCACTGGCGCCGCGGCGGTTTTCTCCGGTATGGCGGCGGCTTTCTCCTGTGGCGTGGTGCGATGCGTCGACGCATAGAAATAGCCGGCGGCAGCCACCGCGGCTAGTACGCCCGCGGAGATAGCCGCCCTCACCGCCGCGCCCGACATACCGCTACGTTTTTGGGGTTCGCCAAATTCCTGCAGGAACTGGGTGACCGTCGGCATGCGCGCTTCACGCTCGAATTCGAGCGAGGACCTCAGCGCCCGCCATTGCCGCGTCCCCAGACCATCGGGACGCTGCGGCTTAAGCCCCGAGCTGCGCCCCTGGCTTGCCGGTACGCGGTCGAAGGGATGCCGCCCGGTCAGCAGCTCGTAGGTGGTGCAGCCGAGTGCATAGATGTCGTCGCGGGGATCGGGTTCGCGATGCTCAAGCATCTCCGGACTCGCATAAGCAGGCGTCAGCGCGCCGAGACTACCGGGGTCGAAGATTGTTGCGTCGGTCTCTTCTTCGGGCCGCTGGAACACGCGGGCGATACCAAAGTCGATGACCTTCACCTCGGCGGTATCGGTCAGAAATACGTTCGCGGGTTTGAAATCGCAATGCACGAATCCGCGCTCGTGCGCATAGGCCAGCGCATTTGCCATGCCTTTGAAGATCGGCAAGGCCTCTGCATACGGCATGCCCTTGAACTCAGGAGCCCGCAAGATCCGGCTCAACGGCTTGCCCGACAAATACTCCATGGTCAGGTAAACCACTGGGCCATCGCGATCGAAGTCGTACACCGTGACGATGTTTCGATGCCCCAGCGTCTGCGCCTTCTTCGCTTCTCGCTGCAGGGCAATGAGCGATTTCGGATTGCCGCGAAACTGTAGATTCAGCACCTTGATCGCAATGTATGGACGGCGATCAGATGCTTCGAGCTTGCGCAGGTCGAGCGCCTTGTAGACGGTTCCCATGCCGCCCACACCAAGACATTCCTCAAGCACGAAGCGCCCGTTGAGGGTATCGCCGACCTCCTTCATCTGATCCGTCCCGGACATCACGAAGTCGCGCGCAGACAAGGAGGGGGAGGAGGATGACGGCGAGGAGGGGATCGACGGCTGGTGCAACGCGCCTGGCGAAGTCTGCAGGCGAGTCTCATCGGAATTCGCGCCGTGACTCGCCAGCGACGCCTGCTCGATCCGCCGATGCACGGCCGCATAAAGATCGGCCGGCAGCGGCGTCCTGGCTTGTTCTTCTCGGAGTATTTCCAGCAGCCGCCCGGGCGAGGTGTCGTCGACGGACAACGCACCGTCGACGAGTATCAAGAACTCATCGCGTGACGCACCGCTGTTTTGGAAGGTTCGGATAGCTTGCGCAAGACTGGTCATCTCTACGGCTCGTACGCGGCTCCATTAGTGAACATATTGTCTGTAGTTACCCGCACTCGCAGTGTTTCGATACTAGGTGACAGCCCTGCCTTTCGCAACATGGTTTCGTTGCGGATGTTCGATCGGGCACATGTTGTTGCCGGCCCAACAGATCCGGTTCCGGATGTTGGCCGCCAACCGTCACGCGTGTCGAATGCCAGTGAGAAGGCGTGCATGACGCGCCTGCCCCACTTTGCCCCAGGCCTTTCTGCACAAGCCTTTCAGGACTTTTTCGTCACACCTCGACGCTTCTGGCACGGGCCATGCATTAGTGTCCAGCGAGCAGACAAGATGCTCACCAACCTTTAAAGCCACCTGGCTTAACCCTTAGGAGAACTGCCATGAAATCACTCTCGATCAAAGACCTGTCCGTTACCGAAGAACTCGACAGCCGCGCCATGTCGGCCGTACGCGGTGGCACGCTGCCCAGCTACTGGCCCGGCGTCAGCGTGTCCTCGTACGAATCCTCGTTCGATGCCACTCAACTGATCAGCCAGTCGCAAAACACGCTGGTCAACAACGGCAACAACGTCGCGTTCGCCGAGCATCTTGACTCGAACGTGAAACCGAAGCAGACCGGCACCAACACGATCAACTTCTGAAGCTGCGCGACAGCCCGGAGGCCTCGCGGTCTCCAGGTTGCCCGTTCAGGCCACCCTTACTTTTTAGCTTGGAGCACCGCCATGTCGTCCATCATGATTCACGATTTGTCTCACAGCCGGGAGCTGGACCGCCACGCCATGTCGGACGTGCGCGGCGGCGGCAACACATCGCTTGCCAACGCCGGTTCTCTTGCCAACATCAACGTCGCAGTGAACACGAACCAGAACATCGTTCAGTATCAAAACGTAGAGGTCAATGCGCTCAATAACATTGGCGTGCTCGGCGCCAACATCGGGCCGATTCACCTCAACGTCAATCCGGCCCAGTATGCGAGCACGGGTTCGGCTGTGTATTTTTGAAGTCAGGCAAATGCAGGTCTGCACGCGTCGACGTCCGCTGCGGGGAGAATCTTCCCGCAGCGGATCCGGCGTTTCTAACGGCCTAAATTGCCTATACTGGTTTGAATAGAAACCCTCAACTTTCCTGGATGACACCATGGCTGCAATTCTGATCAAGGATCTACCCGACAGCGTGGAACTCGACAAGCAGGCGATGAGCGCGATTGTCGGCGGCGCAAGGTCCAGCGCCCGTTCGGCGCTTCGCTCGTATGCAACGCCGGCGAACAGCACGAAGATCGTCAATTTTCCGGCTAACCAGATTGGAGTTGCCGCGACGCAACCCGCGGCAAAAGTCACCGGTCGGAAACCGCGCAAATAGATTGGTTTGTGGCGCACGCGTGGACTGAATTAACGCACGCGTGGACTGAACGCCCGGCAAGCATAAAGCCGGGCGTTCGCGCTTGGTGGCGTCTGTAAGAGCTAAGACAACGCTTATCGCCACAAGGCATTCCCTTAGAAGAAATCAAGCTTTGGTCGCTAAGCCGGTCGATCGTTGAAAGCTGAAAACAAGGTATATTTGCTTCGTAGTTCTGCGGGCAATCCTTGGAGCGGCTTCCACCGGGCCACCAGGGACAAACATTCCCTGGAGAAATGACATGGCAAACTGGACGCCGGATCCAACGTTCTATCCCTCCCCGCGGATGGCCATGAAGGCGCCGCACGAGACGATCGCGTATGTAGCGAGTTTCGATCCCACACGACAGGTTCCGGATGCCATTTCCGTCATAGACGTAGACCCCGCGTCGTCCAGCTATTCGCAACTCATCGGTAATGTTGCAATGCCCAATACGGGCGACGAGCTTCATCACTTCGGCTGGAACGCCTGCAGTTCCTGCTTATGCCCGAACGCACCCCACCCGCACGCCGAACGTCGCTATCTGGTCGTGCCCGGCTTGCGATCGTCGAGAATCCATATTCTCGATACCAAGGTCGACCCGCGCAACCCCAAGATCGTGCGCGTACTGGAGCCCGCCGAAGTCGCGGAGAAAGCAGGTTATACGCGGCCTCATACAGTTCACTGCGGACCCGAGGGTATCTACGTAGCCGCTTTGAGCAACGCGCAAGGCGAAGCGCCGGGTGGCATTTTTCTGATGGACCACGAGACCTTCGACATCCGCGGTCAATGGGAAATCGATCGGGGTCCTCAGCAACTATCCTACGATGCCTGGTGGCATCTCGGACACGACACCCTGGTCACAAGCGAATGGGGCTTGCCTGCTACTTTCGAAAACGGGCTGGTGCCGGAGGTCCTGCTGGGTGGTCAATACGGACACAAGCTTCATTTCTGGGACCTGCATACCCGCAAACATAAGCAGGAGATTGATTTCGGCAAGGAGAACCAGCTCGTATTCGAACTGCGTCCGGCCCACGATCCGACCAAGGCATACGGCTTCGTGAACTCCGTCATCAGCCTGAACGATTTATCGGCGTCTATCTGGACGTGGTATCGCGACGGTGACAAGTGGAGCGTCAAGAAGATCATCGAAATTCCCGCCGAGCCTGCCGACCCCGATCTGTTGCCGCCCATGCTGAAGGGTTTCGGCGCAGTGCCTCCGCTTGTCACCGACATCGACCTTTCAATGGATGATCGCTTTCTCTACGTCGCGTGCTGGGGAACCGGAGACTTGCGGCAATACGACGTGTCCGATCCCTTCGCGCCAAAGCTTACCGGGACGGTGCGAATCGGCGGCATCGTATCGCGCGAATCACATCCGAAAGCGGACGGTCGCGCCCTGAACGGCGGACCGCAGATGGTCGAGGTCAGCCGCGACGGCAGCCGCGTGTATTTCACTAACTCGCTATACGGCGCTATCGACGAACAGTTTTATCCCGATGGTCTCAAAGGCTGGATGGTGAAACTCGATGCGTCGCCGGACGGCGGAATCGAATTCGATCCGCGTTTCCTGGTCGAGTGGCCTTCCACGCACCGGCCGCATCAGGTGCGGCTCGAGGGCGGCGATTGCTCGTCGGACTCGTATTGTTATCCGTGATGTTCTTTGGGAGCGGCCGCTCTCGTGAAGCGCTCGAACCCGGCGCATCATGAATATGGCATGGGCCGGGACGGGCCACGCATGGGAGTGGTTCGCCATAGCGGCCCTTGGCGTATTTCATGGAATCAACCCCGCCATGGGCTGGCTGTTCGCGGTCGCCCTCGGTCTGCACCGGCGTAGCCGGCTGGCAGTCCTTCTTGCAATCCCGCCAATGGCGCTGGGCCACGCACTCTCTATTGGCGTAGTCGCCGCGCTCGTGCTCACGACGGGGATAGTCCTGGACAGTCACCTCATCCGCATCGCGAGTGGCGTCCTGCTGGTCGCCTGGGCCGTGTACCAGGTTCGCTACGGACACCGGCACCGCGTGCGTGTTGGCATGACGACAGGCTTTGCCGGCCTCGTCCTCTGGTCGTTCCTGATGGCAACCGCTCATGGAGCCGGCCTCATGCTGATCCCGGCACTGATCCCCTTGTGCGGGTCCATGACAGGGCTGTCATCCGGGCCACTGCTGGTCTCGCTCGCCGCTGTCGGCCTGCATACCGTGACCACCTTGCTCGTGACAGGCGCCATTGCGCTGCTGGTGTACGACTGGCTGGGCGTGGGCGTGCTCAGGCGCGGCTGGATCAACTTCGACAGGCTCTGGACCATCGGACTCGCGGGCACCGGCGTGTTGCTGATCGCCACGGCTTAGCAACCGAATGCCGAATTGCTCGCCCGGCTTCGGGAAGCGCCTATCATTCCTCCCTCGTACGTTAAATCAGGCAAACGCCTCCAAGCGGCGATAATGTGGCTTGCGCCGTCCGCCTGCCCGGCAGCCACGATCGGCTACGATTGACGTCCATGACCGGCAAGCCGCGTCCACCGCTGCGGGTCTCGCCTGATTCCGATAGAGAATCCGCGCGTTCCCTGAGCCACAACCTTGTTTGTCACCAAGCTAAAACGACAATGAAAAAATCGCCGGCATATCCAGTACGCAAAGAAGCTTTCAGTGTCGTTTCAATTCACGCATAGGCACACGGCGATGGCTCAAAGCTACTCGAACTGGTTCGTGCGCGCGCGCCTCAAGACGCGGCAGTTGATGCTGCTCGCGGCCATGGAAGAAGAAGGCAACGTGCGCCGCGCCGCCGATGTCCTCGGCATGACACAGCCGGCGGCGTCGCGTCTGTTGAAGGAACTGGAGGACGTGCTGGAGGTTCGGCTCTTTGACCGCACGCCTCATGGAATGCATGCCACGCTGTACGGTGAGGTGATGATCCGGCATGCGCGCATGGTGCTGTCGAATCTGAACCAGGCGCACGACGAGATCTCCGCGTTGCGCGCGGGGCTCGTGGGTCAGGTGCAGATTGGCGCGATTGCCGCGGCCGCCGCAACCATGGTGCCGCTTGCCATCGCACGTGTGAAAGCGCTTTATCCGCAATTACAGATCTGGCTGCAGGTGGAGACTTCAGACGTGATGCTGCCGCTGGTTGCTGAAGGCCATCTCGACATCATGATCGGCCGAGTGCTGGAGCGACAGGGCCAGTTCAAGGATGCGGTGCGTTACGAGCCTATTGCAGAAGAACCGCTATGCGTGGTCGTGCGCCCCGGGCATCCGCTCGAACACGCGGCCGGCCTGACCATGCACGACATTGTCAATGCAGGCTGGGTTCTGCATCCGCCAGGCAGCGTGCTGCGACACAGGTTCGACATGGTGTTTTCGCAGATCGGCCTCAGTTCGCCGCAGAATGTGGTGAACACCAACAACATTGTCGCCATCTCGGGCATCTTGCTGCAGAGCGACATGCTCGCGGTAATGCCCGAAGAGGTCGCGCGGCAATACGAGGAATTCGGCACGCTCAAGCGGCTGGCAATTGAATTGCCGTGCCGCATGGACGCATTCGGCATCATCACCCGGCAAACGCAACTATTGTCGCCGGCGGCAACCGTTGTGCTTCGAGCGCTGCACGATGCCGCACTCGAAGTGTATGGCGCACGGCAGGATGCCATTGCTTGAGGGCTTGATTGAGGGCTTGATTGAGGGCTTGATTGAGGGCCCGCCTGAAGGTCTCTTGGGGCTGATACGCAACGAGAAACGCGCAGGCCATTAAGTTATATTGCAGGTCGATTTCATCATTCACGGAGTGTTACCCATGATCATCGAAGAGAATAATGAGCTGATGCTGCGGCCTCTCGAACGTACCGATCTCCACTTCGTCCACAGCCTGAACAACAACGCAAAAATCATGCGTTATTGGTTCGAAGAACCCTACGAAACGTTCTCTGAGTTGTCTCAGCTATACGATCGCCATGTCCACGATTTGCGTGAACGCCGCTTCGTTGCTGTCGACAAGGCGGGCGAGACCGTGGGACTCGCAGAATTGATCGAGCTTGACTACATTCATAGGCGCGGCGAGTTCCAGATCATCATTGCACCCGGCGCTCAAGGCCAGGGGTATGCAACAAACGCAACCCTGCTGGCAACGGATTATGCGTTTTCCGTGCTCAATCTGCGCAAGCTATATTTGATCGTCGATGTGTCGAATCAGTCAGCCATTCACGTCTACGAGAAGTGCGGCTTCAAACAGGAAGCGGAACTGATCGAAGAATTTTTTGGCAACGGCCGGTATCACAACGCGTATCGCATGTGCATTTTCCAGCACGATTTCCTTAAGCAAATGCAGACGGGCAAGTAAGATTTGACTCGCGACTTAGGGACGCAACTTAGGGACGCAACTCAGGCACTCCACTTAAGCACGCGCAAGCGATTCCTCCCGCTCGTTCGACTGTGCCTGGCGCAGCATTTGTTGAGTCAGCATGACGTGTTGCCGGGCGAAGCCGCGCGTGGTCAGATCCTTTGATACCAATTCTTGCTGCGCACGACGAATCCGCGCAGTCGTGCCTTCGGGATCGGCACCGAGCGCGGCGACAGTCTCACGCAGGCGTTGTGCATCGTGCACCGGTACGTATGAGACGGCGTCATCGGAAAAATAGTCGGACAGACCGCCTATGCCGGTTGCAACCACCGCCTTGCCGGCCATCACCGCCTCCAGCAGCACCGTAATGCCCGAGGCATGGTGATTGGGATGAAGCGGTACGACAATCACATCGGCCCATTCATAGAGCGCGCGTTGCTCGGCTAATCCCGACACCGGCGCGACCACAATGTTATCGGCCCGATCAGGACGCGTGACTTTGCGCTGAGTCGCCAGCCGCGCGCTAAAGCGTGAGTCGTTTTCGAATGCGGCCATGAAGGTCTGCCAATCGCGATCACGATCGTTACCAATTGCAGCCACGCGCAACGTTTTATGAGGGCGCCACTCGGACACCGGCTGCAAAGGGAAATCGTCGGTACTGATACCGTAGAGAACCACCGTTGCTTCACGGTTCCAGCATTTTTTTGCTAGCGCAGCGTTGTCGTGAGTCAGGGTCGTCACCAGGTCCGCCTGGCTTAGCAGCCTCTTGAAGATCACGCGTTTGAACACGCCAAGCGATTTCCAGATGTCGAGCAACCACACGCTTTGTGCAAGCAGGAGGGGTCTATGCGGACCACGATCAAGCATCAGCAATAACGCCGCCGAAAGATATTCGCGCTCCGTATGCGTCCAGATCACATCTGCCTCAAGGAGCGCTTTGCGGTTACGAAACGTATGGATAAGATCACAACCAAGAAGCGCTTTCAGGCCGCGTCGAATAGTCCGAAGAACACGTCCTTCGGGATGATCCCGGGAATAGGAAAGCGACATCGAATCCGACTCGGCGTAGTGATAACCGTACAGACACCCAACGTTCTCGCCCTTACGATACTGGCTCGGATCGACACCGTAGTACAGATGAACGTGAACGTTCGTCGGCCCGTTCGCCTTCGTGCTTTTCGCTCCCATATTCCCCCCGATATCAGCGCTTGTACGCGCGCGTGACGCGTCGAAGAACGCATCGTACCGACGCATGGACGCAGAGGGAACGCCCTGAAGCAAGACATCCGCGCTAAAGCGATAGGTAACCCACACAACGCGTTGCATCTGCGCTGCGTGTTCGGCAGCGCTCATAACCCACGAGCGGATTCTGCTATTTAACGCAAGCCCACAAGCATGCAAGCGATCGAGGCTAAACCGCTGCCGCTCACCACTGACCAACACGTGCCACCTCACTATTTTTCCCTTGTCGACTTAACAACAATTGACAAATACCCAGACCCTTTCTGCTGTTTAACGCGCGATGCTGCACAAAGCTGGTAGCACTCGGTAAGGTTTCCGGCCTTGTTTGTTCGGCTAGCCACATTCACAAGATAGCCTGCTTGTTAAATTCCGCCCGCTTTCACAGATAACAACGCCGGGGGGCGGTCCATGTCTAATCCAGTTCGTTCGCGAGCGATCTCGCTTGCTCCATCACTGCTGCTGATTCCTTTTCTCCTGAGTCCCATTGCGGCGGCAGCAGCATGTGCCGTGAACGGTCTCGATACGGTTTGCGATTCAACATCGCCGAATCCATGGACCACGGCCATCGGTACGGGCTGGGTACCGGGCAACGACAATCAGACGGTCACTGTCCTGAACGGCGCGACGATTACCACGCAAGATGCATCGGCAATCAGCCTCGCTGACCATGCCAACATCACGGTTCAGTCGGGCGGCACGGTCAGCAATTACGCTGTCGATTCGCACGGCAACTATGGCGATGGCGCGAACACCATCGAGTTCCAGGACAACGGTACGCTGACCGTTCAAGCCGGCGGCAAGGTGCTGTCCAATGGCACACAGGACATTGCCGAGGCTGTGAACATACAAGGCCAAGGCAACGTCATCACCAATAACGGCTTGATCCAGGCGATCAACGCCAGCGCCATCTGGTTCCAGAACAAGGTGGGCGGCAACACGATCATCAATAACGAAACCGGCGTGATCCAGTCGCCCGGCAGCGTGATCGGTTCGAGCGGCGACGCGCCTATCGATTTCACCAACAAGGGCACGGTTATCGGCGATATCGTGTTCTCGGGTGGCGACGACAACATGCGCATCTATACCGGTTCATCGGTGTCGGGCACGATCGACGGCGGTACAGGCAATAACCAGTTGTTCCTGAGCGGGCTCGGCGTGGACACGCTGACGGGCAACATCGTCAACTTCCAGACGCTGATCAAGACCGATACGGGTACGTGGACCGTCAACGGCATCCCGGTCGACGTGCAAAGTGCTGAAGTGGCAGGCGGTACGTTGATCCTGACGGGCGATAACAGCACCTACACAGGCCAGATGCTCGTCGATACCGCAGGTACGCTCCAGGCGCGCGCACAGAGCCTGCCCGCCGCCATTACCGACAACGGCCTGGTCCGCTTTGCACAAACCGATGATGGCACCTACGCGGGCTTGTTGAGCGGCACGGGTTCGATCGAGAAAACCGGTGCGGGCACGCTGTTCCTTGCGCCCACGGCAACCGGTGGCAACACGTATTCGGGCGGCACGCTGATCACGCAGGGCACGCTGAACATTGCAGCTGATAACGCATTGGGCGCGACCTCGGGTGGTCTCACGTTCAACGGCGGCACGCTGCAACTGAGCAACAACCTCGACCTCGCCGCGACGCGTGCGATCTCGATTGGTGCGGACGGCGGCACGATCGACACGCAGCAATATTCATCGACGCTCTCACAAGGGGTAACCGGAACCGGCTCGTTGACGAAGCTCGGCAGCGGCATCCTCACGATGAACGGCGTAAGCACCTATGGTGACACGAACGTGCTGGCGGGCACCCTTGCGGTCGGCGATGCACAACACAATCTGGCCAGCATTAGTACGGGCACGACGACCGTTGCACAAGGCGCCACGCTCGGCGGTTACGGTACCGTGCTGGGCTCCGTGTTCAACTCGGGCACGATCGCCGCGGCGAACGCATTGCCGGCTTTCTCGGCATCGTCGACCGGCACGTTCGCGATCCACGGCGACCTCACCAACAACGCCACGATCAACCTGGCGGCTGCATCGGGCGCGACGGGCAACGTACTGAACGTGAGCGGTAACTACGTAGGCGGTACTAACGCGCAGTTGATCGTGAACACCGTGATGAATGCGGGTGGCGCTGCCTCCAATCAGTTCACCGATCAACTGGTCATTGGCGGCAACGCGACCGGCAGCACGCTCGTGACGGTGCGTCCGAGCGGCCTGGGCGCGCTGACGGTAGGCGACGGCATCAAGATCGTCCAGGTGAACGGCACTGCTGCCGCCACGGCCTTCCATACGCTTGCGCCGGTTCAGGCCGGGGCGTACCAGTATCTGTTGTATCAAGGCGGCTCGGGCCGTCCCGAGGACTTCTACTTGCGCTCGTCGCTTGAGAGCGTGACGCCTCCCGTCACAACACCGCCGGTTACGACTCCTCCGGTTACGACACCGCCGGTTACGACGCCACCGGTTACAACGCCTCCGGTTACGACACCGCCCGTTACAACGCCGCCGGCTACAACGCCGCCGGCCACCACGCCGACCAACCCAGGCGCTGTCGTTACGCCGGTGACGCCGATCGTGTCGGCGGGCACGCCGAACTCCACGCCCGCCACTCAGCCTTCGGTGATCGCGTACCGTCCTGCGGTGGTCGGCTACACAATGACGCCGTCGCTCAACCTCGACTACGGTTTCTCGATCATGAGCCGGCTGCACGAGCGTGTCGGCGATGTCGCGAGTCTCGAGAATGCGCAGGGAACGTATGGCAACGGCGTGTGGGGACGTATTGGCGGCCAGAGCCTGAACGCCAACTCGGGCGATCGTTTCTCCGCCGATGAACGCACGTTCTTCGCGCAGTTCGGCAAGGACTGGACACTCTCGACGAACCCGGCCGGCGGCAGCACGCATGCGGGCGTCACGGTGACCATCGGGTCTTCGTCGGCAACTTTCGAAGACAGCGCGCGCAGCCTTAATCCGACGCTGACGAATGCTACCGGCTCAGTTGAAACACAAGCGCAATCGCTTGGCGGTTACTGGACCAAGTACCTGAAAGACGGCAGCTACTTCGACGCCGTGGCGCAACTCACCCACTATCGGAACAAGTTCGGCGATGTGTACGGTGGCGGCGCTTCGCAGAATGGCGTTGGCACGGGTCTGTCCGGTGAAGTGGGCAAGCCGTTCCTGATCGGATCGACGACGATCGCGATCGAACCGCAAGCCCAGTTGATGTACCAGTACCTGCATCTGAACGGCTTCGATGACGGCATCTCGCCGGTGTCGAGCACATCGAGCAACGCGTTGCGCGGACGGGCCGGCTTCCGGATCTTCAAGGCAAACCTGACCAACGACACGAAGACGGGAACAGCAACGCCCTACTTCACCGCCGACGTACTGCACGATTTCCTGAACCCGGGCAATACGGCAGTGGATGGCGCATCGTTCAACAGCGGCCTGTCGAAGACCTGGTATGAAGTCGGCGTGGGTGTCACCACGAGCATGAGCAAATCGTCGGAGATGTACGCCAACGTCAAGTACTCCCGCAACATTGGCGGCGATTATCGTCAGGGCGTTTTTGGTCAGGTTGGGTATCGATACAGCTGGTAAACGCTGCGCGCCGGGTTTGTTGTTCAGTTAAACCCGTGTCGGATAAGCCGCTCTCGGAAACGAGTGCGGCTTTTTTGTTTGAGAGCTTATGCCTATCAACATACCTTAGCGCGAATTGGCAGCCGCTTCGAACCAGGGAACAGGGTTAGAAGGAAACAATAAACTGGGTGCCGGACGCCAACGTCCTGACGGACAGCTTCCAATTGTGCGCCAGCGCTATCTCCTTGCAGATCGACAGGCCCAGGCCGGCGCCGTCGTGTTGAGCATCGGGCGCGCGCCAAAAACGCTCAAACAGAAATGGCAGATGTTCAGGGCTCACACCGGGTCCCTCGTCCTGGACACGGATCGTCGTTTCGTCGACGGAAACAATGACGGACCCATGCGAAGGCGTCGCGTTGATCGCGTTTTCAACTATGTTTTTCAGCAAGATGAAAAGCGCGCTCCTGTCGGCCCGGATTGTCGCGGGAATCACAGGCGCGTCGACATGCAACTTCACCTGTTTCTTGTCTGCCTTGCGCGCCAGATAGTCCACGACGTCCTCGGCAACATCGACCTTGTCGACCTCGCCAAATTCAAAATTTTGCGATTCGCTTACTTCGGCGAGATGCAGGAGTTGGCGGACCTGCCGCGCCATCAAGTCGATTTCGCGGAACAGCAACTCCTTGTTCTCGACCTCGGGTTGCAATTCAATCTGTCCTCTTATCAAAGTCAGCGGCGTTTGAAGTTCATGTGCAGCCGAGGCGAGAAATTGTTGTTGTACAGCGAAGCCATTTTCGAGGCGCGCCAACGCATCATTGAATGCGATAAGAATGGGCTTGATCTCGCTGGGAACGCCCTTGATGGAAAGCCGCATGCGAAGGTTCTGCGGGGTGATTGAGGCGGCGGAATCCGATGCCACGCGCAAGGGCCGCAGCACGCGACGAACCGTGAACGTCAAGGTCAGGCCGAAGATAATTGTGGTGATCAGCAAGGTATAGCTCACCACCTTCGGAATCGGCTCGATCCGCTCGCCGAGAACGGCTTTATTGAACGCTACGCTCGCCGCGCTCTGCAAGAAAAAGGGCGTCTGGCCGCGCGTGATCTCGAGGGTCACGACGTCAAAGGGCTTGTCGTTAATAGTCACGCGTTTCATGACGCCGAGAGAACTTGTCAAATCACCGGCATCCGAGGACGGAACGTTCAACGCGCCACGGGATGCAAAAAGCACATGTCCCGAAGCGTCGAACGCGCGGTACCACAACTCCGTCGGCGCGAAGTCGAAGAGCCACGTCGTCCGCTCATCAAGGGCTACCGAGACGGGGCGCCCCGACTCGTCAAAGCGCAGCTTGGACGCTAACAGGTGGGCGCTTCTTACACTCTCACCCATCCGGAACCTGTCTGGCGGCAAATGATTGAAAGCGTAGAGCACGATTGCGGCGATGACGGCAAGACACACCGCCAACGCCGCCACGCTGGTGATCCATAAGCGCGCCGAGAGGCTTTTGATCCAGTAACTGAACATGATGATGCTATCCGTGTAACTTCATCGAATACGATGAAGGATGACATGGCGCGCTACGGGCGCTGATCAGGGGGCGCGCCCTCCGCTCTCCGTCTGCATGACGTTCGTCGCTCATCAGCTACCGGTCTTAGTGAGTCATCCCGCACTGTGTCGACTTGCCGCTGACAGATCAGCCTCCACTCGCAGGCGTTGCGACGCAGTCTGACGCTCGGGACGAAAGACGTACCCATGGCCGCGAAAAGTCTCTATGAACTCGCATGCACCCACTATCTGCCTGATGCGTTCGCGCAACCGATGAACCCAGACGCCGACGTTGGTGCGAGCGCTTGCCGCGTCGGAATGCATGCTTTGAGCAATGGCGGCTTTTGAGAAGATCCTGCCGGGCGCTGTCGAAAACAACGCGAGTATGGCGTATTCATGCTGGGTCAGCGAGACTGGCTCATCGAGATAGGTGAGCGCACGCATCCCGTAATCCAGTTTAAATCCACCAAACAAAAAAGGCGTCCGGTAGGTGGGGTCCTGAAAATGATGCTCTCCGACTCGTCGCAGAACGGTGCGAATTCTCAGCAACACTTCGTGCACGTTGAACGGCTTGGAAATAAAATCGTCAGCGCCGCACTCGAGCGCGACAATACGTTCGATTGTGTCGTCGCGCTCGCCAAGCATGATAATTGGTATGTCATCCTGATCGATTCGCAACGCCTGAAGTGCTCGAAGCGCAGGCAGACCTCCGCGTTCAGACGAGCCGCTGTCCATCAGGATCAGCGCCGGGCGCTCCTCTTTGATCCGGCGAGCCACCTTGCTCGCGTCATATAAGACCGCGGCTTCGTAACCGTCGGTCTGCAAGGCGGTGCGCAAGATATCGCGACACGTAGGGTCGCTGTCTACGACGAGGATAAGTCGCTTCATTTTTGCCTTTCAACGCGTTGCCCGAGGCCTGCCTGCATAGGTGGGCACTCAAGCCCCTGGACTGCGAAACCCGCCCCCCTGATGTTCGCAAGTCGTGTGGTCGCGCCCACCGCGAGCAGCTTCTTTCGGAGCCGGTGGATGGTCACTTCAAGCGCGTTGGGGGTGACTGCATCGCCCAGACCCCAACCCGCATGCTCAAGCGCCGAATGGCGAACGGTCCGGCCGGCGGCTTTCAATAGAACAGACATGATCTGCAATTCGGCGGGCGCAAGCGGGACGGACTGGTTGCCACACCGCATGGCATGTTGCTGCGGATCAATTGCGATATCTGCGAAGCTTTGAACCAGCGCCGTCATTTCGGCTGGTCTGCGCATCAGCGTTCGGACGCGTGCTACCAGCTCACTCATTTCAAATGGCTTCGTGACGTAGTCGTCCGCACCGGTCTCGAGCCCTTCTATCCGGTCGTGCAACGCATCGCGCGCGGTCAGCATCAGACACGGAGTCATGGTTCCGGCAGCACGCAAGGTTCGCAGAAAAAGCAGCCCGTCGCCGTCGGGCAATCCGCGGTCAAAGATCATTACCGAATAGTCGCCATGGCTTAGGCCATAGGCTGCTTCAGAGAGAGTGCTGAAGATATCGGTTTCGATTCCGGCACCCGATAACGATTGCCGGATCATGTCCGCCAGCCGGGCATGATCCTCGATCAGTGCGATTCGCGACATAGGGCCGGTTTATTTGAATTGATAGAGATAAGCCACCCTGGCTTCAGGAATGAATCGCTTGCCGACAATGGGGCTGTCGGTTATTCCGCTGCCCAGGTGGGCGACACCCAGATCAACGCTGACGAGCTGGTTGCGCGTTACGCGATAGTCGAACTTCGCGCCGACTGATTCTTTGTAGGCGGATGTGCCGGTGTAGGCAGGGCGTCCGGCTCGCACCTCCGACGTCCTTACACCGTAGTAATAGTCAACATAGCTGCCGCTGAACCAGGTGGCTCCCGCGTGGGGTTCTATGGAGAAGTTACCATAGTTCAAGGTCTTGCCGAACGCGATATCGGCCTTCTGTCCTTTGTTTCCGCCAGTCAGGTAGTCCCCAGAAAGGTCGCCGTATTGCGTTGTCCATTTGAATGCAGGGCCTAGCCAGAATGCGGCGCTCCGGGTTTGCATTCCATTGAGTATGGGTGCGTCGGAGCCCCTGTAGCCGTCTGCGATTGCGTAATTTCCGCGCAGCGTGAACGCAACGCCGCCCCATGTCCCGACCTTCAGATCAAGGGTTGTGCCAATTGCGTGTATCCATTTGTCGTCGAAAAAGAAAAACGGAACCGGTGTTATGTGCGTGCCATAACCTCTGTAAGGTGATTGCTCAAAAGCCGCCCCGCCGCCAAGTCCCCAATGGGTAACGTTCGTGGCGTTGCTCAGGATCGCAAAGCCGCTCGTGTCGGTGTTGGGCAGGTTCGCGCTAGGACCTTCTGCCCAAGCCGCGCCCGAATACATCAGAACGGATACGACGGCGAATAGCAGTTGATACTCGCGACGAAGGTGTTTTTTCACAGTAGTGCCCTTTCTTGGTGTGGTCGTTGCGGCGTACTGTATGACCGGGGCACTTACTGTTCACTTACTCAGCAATCAATTACTTCCATGGAAGAGAGTTTGAGCGGGTTAGCTAATTCCGGCGCTAAGCGACAACTGGGCGGGTAGCTCGCTTTACCCTGCGTCACCCAGTTGCTCACACTCGTTAATGCCATCCCGGACCGTTCCGGGCAAGCGAGGCCGACCGACGTGCAGGTCAGTAAGAATTGGAAAGGAAGTTCAGCCGGCGACAGGCGGGATCGGGCGGCAGTGGTTTGTGTCGCGACCGAAAATGTGTCAGTTCGTAATACTTACAATTGAAGAAACTATGACGAATCACTGCTGTTGAGCAGTGGTGATCGAAACGCTGCACCAGGCCACCTCAGGCGATCTGCTGAACCCATTGACTCCGCCAGCCCGGTGCTTCAAACGGATCCGAAAAATACTGGGTCTCGTGAATGACCTTGCCGTTGCAGAACTCCATGATGCTTACCGTGAAGGTCGCTTGCCCCGTGTAGGTGATCGTGTATTCCGTGATCCAGAGACTACCCTCGCCTTGAATGCGCCTGACATCGAAACCTGATGGCTTATCGGGATGATGCCCCCGCAGTGCCTGCAAATTGCTTCGCCCAATGATTCGTTCACCGGACTGGGGATAGTCACAGATGGCGTCGTCATCGTAAATATCGTGTTCCGCGTCGAGATCGCCGGCCGCCGACGCTTGCCAATGCGCATTCAGGGCTTCACGTATTTTCTCTTCCTGCATGAGTGTCTCCGGATATCGTTCAGGTCTGTCTCGAGGTCTATCTACTGAGCAGGTCGCGGAATAAAGCCGGGGCTGCCCGTCTTGACGACTTCGTTGAACCGCTGCCGCGTCTCAATCCGGTTGATCTCGTCGAACGCGTCTGCCGGAAGCGCGGAAGTATCGAAATTCTCGCGCGCGCGGGTCGCGGTCTTGGGCGTGGTGAGCAAAGCCCCGCCTCGCTGGATCGCCCAGCCAAGCAATACCTGTGCTGGCGTCTTGCCGATTCTTGCAGCGATACGCGTGACGACGGGATCCTCAAGCGGCCCCGGCCTGATTCCGTGGCCCAGGGGCGCAAAGGCCAGGAACACTATCTCGTTCGCCTTGCAGAATTCCAGAAGTTCCGTTTCTGGAAGATACGGATGGGCTTCGACCTGCACCACCGCCGGCTTGATGCGTGCCGATTCATAAAGAGGCCGCAATTCGTCCAGGCCAATATCCGACAGTCCGATCGCCCGGCATCTTCCCTGGTCGACGAGATCTTCCATCGCCCCCCATGTGTCTTGCAACGTCACGCCTTTATCGTAGATGACATCGCCGTTTTCATCGCGCGGGTCCTGCTCATCGCCGGGTTGAAATGCAAACGGAGTGTGTATCAGATAAAGATCAAGATAGTCGAGGCCGAGCCTTTCAAGACTTGTATCGAACGCCGGTCCAACACGCTCCGGCCGATGATTGGAGTTCCACAATTTCGTGGTCACAAAGATGTCTTCGCGCGCAATCCCTCCGGCAGCAAGCCCTAGCCGCAGCGCCTCGCCCACCTCGCGCTCGTTCCGGTATCGCTCGGCACAATCGAAGTGTCGATAACCCGCATCCAGCGCGTCTTTGGTCGCACTGATGGTCGTGGCTGGATCGGGAATCAGCGTGCCAAATCCGAGCGCGGGCATACGGCCGCCTCCGTGACCAAGCACTATTTTTTTGCTCCGGAAATCGGAAGACTCAACCATGGCCACACCTCCGCAATTTCATGCCCTGCGATGGGGGACCCGCGTTTCGCCGTGCAATCGTGCGCGAGGTCCATGAACAGAAAAAACGTCAACGTACTCGAGTCGTCAAATCGGTGAACCGCTTTCATGGCAGATTCCATAGCGAAATCCTGGCTAACGAATTCGTGAACTGCTTACACTGCGTGCCGTTAAGTCGCGATCAATCGCGATAAGCCAAGTCACATACGGGAATTTGAAATACCGCTTCACCGGCAAGCGCGACTTAATAGTGTTGGCGACGAAGCCGGCGTCGTCTCGACAACCCATGCTTGCAGAACGACCGTGAAGCCCTTCTCTCTCAAGCTGGACTGGTGTTGAATGTGGGGAAGTGAAGCCGTCGAACCGAGCGCCAAACAGGTCTGCTTCTTAAGCTTCTTAAGCCAGTGTAGCAAATGAATTACCGGGCGGCAGCGAAGCGTTGCGGAAGGACGCAACGCGTTGGTAGGTGGCGAATAGCCGATCTTGCGATGTGCGTTTTCGGAAACTACCGGTGTCTTTGTCTGCATCGCTTACCGGATATTTCCGGCGCACGAACGATTCTTCAGACTGTCACAAGGCGTTGTTAAGTTCTGCGGACAACATGTTGTGTCGACGGAGAGAAGATGGACCTGGAGGCACCCACCAAGGCGCGAACGAAAGCATCCACTGCAGCGGGAACGCAGCGAACGCCCAAGCATGTTGCCATCGACAGCCGCGCCAATCTGGCGTTGCTCGCCCTGGTCACCCTCGCCATGGTGCTGCAGCTCTTTGCGTGGCCGTTCCTGTTGCGGCACTGGGGGGCGCAGGCGCTATGGCTCGCCGTGCCGCTCGTGGTGCTCGCGCCAACTCACTGGGGCTTGATACATGAAGCAATTCACGGGCAGTTGCTGCCGCGGCGACGGCTCAACGAATCAGTCGGCCGTGTGCTGGCCATCACCTTCCTGTTGCCTTTCGACGCAGTGCGCTTCGGTCACCTGATGCACCATCGTTTCACGCGCGAACCGTATGATCGCCCGGACGTGCACGATGGTTCGTCGCATCGCGCGCGCGCCCGTGTTCACTACTACGCGCGTTTGCTGGGCGGTCTCTATGCGGCGGAACTGGTGTTGCCGCTGCTCGCATTTCTGCCGGTCACGCGCACGCGTCAGGTGGTCGCGCGAGCGATTGGCAGTGAAGGTCCAGCGGGGATGAATGTCCAGCGCCTGTTCGTCGGATTTGCCGGCGATCCGGCACGGCGTAGCCGCATCCGGCGCGACTGGCTGCTGTCGCTCGTGCTGCACGTAGTTGCGTTTTATCTATACGGCGCGTGGTGGCCAACACTCGCCATGACGATGTACCTGCGCGGCGTGTGGCTGTCGCTGGCGGACAACCTGCCGCATTACGATGTCCCGCTCGACGAGCCTGAACGGGCGCGCAATTTCCGCGCGCCCCGCATCTGGCAGGCTGTGCTGATGAATCATCATCTGCACCAGTTGCATCATCGGCACCCCACGCTGCCGTGGACGGCCCTTCCCACGCTCCCGCGAGAGATTGCCGCGTCAACGGCAACTGTCGGCGACGCCGCCTACTTCAGGACCGCGCTCCGACAATTTCGCCGATTCGGCAAGGTACGTTGAACGGGGCGGTCGCGGACAACGTGCGTTAGCGTCACATCAGTTTGTAGCTCGCCGACACACGCGATCCCCTCCCCGACAAATATCAAACTAGCTACCTTGCATAAACAGGTAGCGTGTTATATGTTTATCCTATTCACTGAGTTCGCATATGACCGAATCGATCCAGGTTCAACTGAAAAAAGGCGCACTCGACCTATGCGTGCTGGCCCTGCTGGCACGCGGAGAGAGCTATGGATACGAGATCGCCAGTACGCTTGCCAGCGCCGTCGGCATGGGCGAAGGCACGATCTATCCGCTGATGCGCCGCATGCAGAACGACGGGCTGGTCGCCACGCGTCTGGTCGAATCGAGTAGCGGACCTTCGCGCAAATATTATCGGCTCACGCCTATGGGCCACGACGCGCTTGAAGCGCATCGGCGTGACTGGCGGGCCTTCGTGGCTGCAGTCGATCAACTTCTTGGAGCTCAGCCGTGAACAGTGAAGCATTCTTGCGCACGCTGCGCGCCGGGCTCGCCGGCTTGTCAAGGGAAGAGGTCGACGAGATCATCGCCGACTACGACGCGCATTTTGCCGAGGCGCGCGCGTCGGGTCGCAGTGAGGCAGAGGTCGCCGAGGCGCTCGGTGATCCAGCTCGGCTCGCCCGGGAGCTTCGCGCCGAAACCGGCCTGCGTCGATACGAGGCCCATCGCAGCATTGCGAATCTCATCACAGCCATGCTTGCGCTGGCAGGTCTCGCGGCGGTCGACATCTTCTTCCTGATGCCGCTGCTGCTCATCGTGGTGGCCGTCGCCCTCGGCATTGGCATCGGCCTCGTGGCCCTCGGCGCAGTCGGCGCGCACATGATCTTCACCGTCGTATTCGTGGCTCACGGCGGCTCGTTCGTTGGCGGGGTGGTCCGCTTCGTGGTCGGCATGGGGCTGATTGCCTGCCTTGTCATTGGCGGCTCGCTGCTGTTGATGGGACTTGGCGCAGGCGTGCGAATGCTCGGACGCTATATGCGGATGCATTACCACTTGCTGGAATCCCATCAGGACGGGACGCGAGTTCCGGGCGAAGACCTTCCGGCGCAGAAGCGGAATCCGGCTAAAAGACCGGCATTGTTTGTGGTCGCGGTATTGATCGTCGTCGTTGCTCTCGGTGGTCTCCTTGCACTCGGCAGTTCGCTCGCCGGATCGCATCGGATTAGCAGTGCGTCCTGGTGGCGTGATGGCGGATGGCGTTGTGGTCCAACATGGATTAACGGGTTCAACGGCTCGTCCGCAAGCGAACGGAGAGCAAGCGGCGTCAATGCGATGAACCCGGCCGGCACTTCGCCTGCCTCCGTTACGTTCCCGTTCGAGGCGAACGACCGCCTCGATATCGATCTGCCGGCCTCCGTCAGCTATCAGCCCGGCCCCAAGGCCGAGGCGACCGTGACGGGCGATTCGTCTGTCATCAGCCACGTGCACATCGCCGATGGCAGGCTCGGTTTCGACAGCGAACTCGGCTGTGCCCCAGTCTCGCCACTCTCGGTTCGGCTGACAGCCCCGTCCATCGCAACATGGGGAATCAGAGGGAGTAGCGACCTCGTTCTATCGGGTATCGACCAGCAGAAACTGCAATTGCGCATCACGGGAAGCGGCCATGTTGTCGCGAGCGGCGCCGTGCAGGTTGTCGCGCTCAATGTTGCGGGTTCGGGCGAAGCGGAATTGCAAGGCCTCACGGCCAGATCTGCCGAGATCGTCGTTCATGGCAGCGGTGAAGTGCAGATCGCAGCGCAGGACAACGCTGACATCGCGATCCGCGGCAGCGGTGTCGTGAAGTTGCACGGCCATCCGGCGCAGTTGCATTCAGACATATCGGGTAGTGGTCGTATCGAGAACATGCCTTAGCGGCATCGCACGCCAGGGCCTTCAAGGAGACGTTTATGATCAAGTCTGCCAGCCGGCGCGATATCTTCAAACTTGCCGGAGCCGCATTCATGGCAAGCCAGATGCCGCTATTCGCCCAAGCCGCTTCCTTGGCAACGAGGACCCCTATGACTTCCGGTTTCGCACCCGATCTCGACGCCCGCTTCGAGGCATTTCGTACCACGGCTTCGCTGTCCAACCTGCACAGCGTCCTGGTGCTTCATCAAGGGCACATAGCCCTCGAGCGCTATTTCTCAGGCCTTGATGAAACCCGGGGCGAAGCGGCCGGGGAGGTCGTTTTCGGTCCCGACACACAGCACGATCTGCGCTCAGTCACCAAGAGCCTTGTGTCGTTGCTCTACGGCATCGCGCTCGCGGACAAGCGCGTCCCGCCAATCGATGCACCGCTTCTGGCGCAGTTCCCGGAATACCCGGATCTCGCCCGTGATCCGCAACGGGCGAATCTCACAGTCGCCAATGCGCTGACCATGACACTCGGCATGCAATGGAACGAGCAACTTTCGTATCGAGATCCGGCCAACAGCGAGTCGGCAATGGACGCGGCGCATGATCGCTACCGCTACGTGCTCGAACGGCCGATTGTCGCTGCACCGGGCGAAGTCTGGACCTATAGCGGTGGGGCTGTCGCGCTGATCGGCCGCCTGATCGAGAAAGGCACCGGACAAGCGCTCGCGGACTACGCGCGCTCGGCTCTGTTCGAGCGACTTGGTATCGACAAATTCTCATGGGCGAAAGGCACGGATGGTGAGGCGATTGCCGCATCCGGATTACGTCTGACGCCGCGTGAACTTGCGCGTATAGGACAACTGGTGCTCGCACGCGGCCAATGGGAGGGCCGTACGATCGTGCCCGCGGCTTGGCTAGACGCGAGCTTCACGCCCGCTGCTACCGTCCGTGACGGGCAGTCATATGGATACCTGTGGCGGGTCGGCCAGATCGCCTACCCGAGCAAGGGCGGAATTCGGGGCGAGCACTATGTGATGGGTATCGGTAATGGTGGACAGTTGCTGGCTATCATTCCGGCACGCGAACTCGTGGTGGTTGTCACAGCCGGAAATTACAACGATCCGAAAGACTGGCAGGTGCCAGACGAAGTGCTGCGCCATTTTGTGTTACCCAGCCTCAAGGCATGATGGTTCTATCGGCGCATCATTCTTTTCCAACGTCTTTTCTACATGCAGAGGAATCCTATACGTATTAAAATTTCTCAAGATCACCCTGTTATTTTTTGATCAACCGGCGATCCTATTGCTGCCCGTCGCCTAAGAACTGCGGATCGGCGCGACGCCGGAGAACAAAAGCAAGGCCGGTGAAAACGAATCCCACTACACAGACACCTGTCCAGCCAGCCATCGCCCACGCAGCACCGGAGAGCGCTGCACCCAACGCGCCGCCGACAAAAAATATGCCGACAAACAAACCGTTCAGTCTTCCGCGCGCGGCAGCATCCATCAGGTTGATCGCGCGCCGCCCCAAAGTCTGGTCAGTGACAACACCTGCGTCGAGCGCAGCCGCCCCAGCGACGAGCATCGCAACCGCCAGAACAGGATGGGCACTCGCTGAGAAGCCACCCCAACCCGCGCCTGCTACGCCAATGGCCACAAGCGCAAGGAGCATCGTCAGGTGGCCGGCAAGCAAGCTATTGCGATCCCACCGGCGGTCGCCCGCACGGCCGGCAAGCGGCGTCACAATCGCACCAGCGGCGCCGGCGAGCGCGAATAGCGCGATGCCATTCATATCAAAGCTGAATGGCGGCTGCACGAGCCGCAGGCCGATCGCAGTCCAGAACGCGCTGAACGCGCCCATTACCAATGCGGCCGATGCAGCGTTGCGTTGCAACACAGGCTCAGTGCGCAGCAGCGTCCAGAGCGAGAACAGGAGCGCCGGATAACGCGTCGGCATGGCCGGTGTGCGCGCAGGCAGTTTCATGTACAGGACGAGCGCAAGCAGCGCATTGATCACCGCGGCAAGCCCGTAGAAAGCACGCCAGCCCACTGACCCGGCAATCAGGCTCGCGGCTGGTCGCGACAACAGGATGCCGAGCATCAACCCGCTCATCACGTTGCCGACTGCACGTCCACGGTGACTTTCCGGCGCCATCGAAGCGGCCATTGGCACTAGCATCTGGATCACGCTGGACGCAGCGCCGGCCAGGAATACAGCGATCAAAAACAATACGCGCGATTCGGTGAACATCGCGATCGCGAGAAAACCCGCGCCGAGGGTCAGTGTGCGCACGATCAGCCGACGGTTCTCCAGCAGGTCGCACAGCGGCACGAGCAGCACCAGGCCGACTGCATAGCCAAGTTGCGGCAGCATCGCGGCGAGGCCGGCGAACTGAGGGGCGAGGTGCAAACTGCGGCTGATCGCACCGGTCAGCGTTTGCGCGGCAAACAGGTTCATCACAATCACGCCGACTGCCGTCGCGAAGAAGACCGTCAGCGGCCCCGTGAGTCTGTGCGGGCTGTCGGCTTCCTGCGTCGTGAGAGCACAGGCGGGACTTTCTGCGGATGAGATCATCGAACGGATTCTCAAGATGGGGCTGAGAAGCCATCCTAGGGGCGCATCTAATATGCGACAATTGAAATATGTTGATAATGATTATGCGGAATATATTCTACCCTTCAGAATTGGACCCCCGTGTGGAGCACCCGCTTGAATACACGAGATCTACAGGCGTTCGTGGCCGTCGTCGACAGCGGTTCGATGGTGCGTGCGGCAGAAAAACTCCATCTCACGCAGCCAGGATTGACGCGGCGCGTGCAAAACCTTGAAACCATGCTGGGCGTGGAATTGCTCGATCGCCAGAGCAAGCCGCTCAAGCCGACCGCTGCCGGCAACGAGGTGTATGCGCTCGCGCGCACCGTGTTGCGCGCAGTGGACGATCTGCTCGTGGTGGCCTCTCCCGAAAGCGAGCCGTCCGGGGAGTTGAGAATTGGAATGCCACCGTTTCTGGCGGAAATGGCGCTCGAAAAGCCAGTCGACCTTCTGCGCTGCGCCTTTCCCCGGCTTACGCTGCGCGTAACGGCGGGGTGGTCTCCCGCTTTGGTACAGAGTGTCGAACGCGCGTCGCTCGACGCATCGATCGTGTTGATGCCGTCCGGCTTCGCACCCCCCGAGACGTTGCGCGGTACCCGCCTCGCATTCCTGCCGACCGTGATCGTCGCGGCGCGCACCCTCGGCCTGCCCGATACGCCGGTGACACTGGCGGATCTCGCACGTTACGAATGGGTGCTCAATCAGGATGGCTGCGGGATGCGTTCGGTGTTAAGACGCGCGTTGGAAGCAGCGGGAATGCCATTCAATGTCGCCGTTGAAGCGTTTGGTTCCGAACTGCAATTGTCTCTGGTCGCACGTGGACTCGGTATTGGGCTCGTCACGCCGGACATGCTGGAACGCACGGTGCATCGTCCGGCGCTCCAGGTAATAGAGACCACTGACTTTCGAACGGGAGTCGATGTATGGTTCATTCACGGTTCTGTCCCCGCGCGGTTGATGCGGGCTATCGACCTGTTGCGTTGTGCGCTCACTGAGGTGCTCACCAAAGATACGGCAGCGATGCAAAGGGTGGACACTGATTCAGCAGATAGTTGGGCTTCCTGAGTAACATTGGTTGGTGTTGGTGCCCGTGGAAGGCGGCCATCATGGCCGCTCGCTTAAGCCGAGAAAGTTAGATGCGCGCGGCGTTACCGAAAGATACCGGAAGCGCCGCGCCCTCGGTCATGCTGCCTTGATGAGCCCGAGTTGTTGCAGGGCGGTCACGCCATCGTCCAGGCCGATTTCCTCAACAATCTTCCCATCTTTGAGGCGGAGCACGGTCGTGCCGGTAAAGCGCATTTTCCGGCCAGTCGCAGCCGGCAACGATCCGATCAGAAAATCGCTGAATGCCGGACCCGTATGCGTGCCGCCACCCTCCCAACGGCCGACTACATAGTCTCCCTCGGCGATGAGATCTGCAGCGCCCCAGAAGTCAAGGTCCGGAAATGCTTCGCGGAAATCGGTCATGAACGCCTTGATGTCCTCTCGGCCACGGCGCGGTTCGTGCAGCGAGTAGCGCAGAAGCATGTCGGGCGCAGCAAGTTCGTCGACGATGTCGAGGTTGCAGGTTTTGCCCCAGAAATCGGTGAACCAGCGGCCTACGATCGCCTTGTTGTCGTCTTCTCTGGACATGGTGAATTCCTCATTGACAGGTTGTAGAAGAGCGGCACGATCGCCTCTCTCTGCCTGAACAATATCGACGCAAGCGCTCAGATACTCCCCGTTTCTTGCGGCAACATTCGAAGAATTCTCAGGGGGTCGATAGACGCAAGTGAGCATCATGCCTCGCAGTCCTTTCAGTCCCTACGATGCGGACAGTTTCCTGGCAATGCCGTTCCGAATGAAAACTTCGACTATGAAGTCCACGAAGACTCTTGTTTTGGCAGGCAAAAGCTTTTGACTTGCGAAGTAAAGGGAGATCGGACCAACGTCCATGTGCCATCCTGGAAGCAACCGAATCAACGCCCCGCTTTCGATAAAACGATGTACGTGCGGCATCGGCAGCAGGCCGATGCCCATCCCCATGAGAACACTCTTGCAAAGGGCCTCCGGGTCGTTCACCATCATTCGGGTATCTAGCGATATCGACATCTCCTTGCCTGCGGCATTTCTCATTCGGTGTTCATAAGGTTTGCCGGTCTTTGGAGACCTCATACCAACAGCAGCAAAGTTGGAGAGGTGCTTGGGCGTCTTCGGCAAATGCTTGCCTTGCACAAACTCGGGCGCGGCGACGGCAACGATCTGTACTCTCGCCAGCTCACGCGCAACGAACCCTGGACTTAGTTCAAAGCCCCCGCCAATCGCGACATCAAAACCTCCCGTGATCATGTCCACCGGCCTGTTGTCGAACGACCAGTCGAGCATCACGGCCGGGTAACGCGACACGAACGCGGGTATCAACGGAAGCAAATAGTCGATGCCAAAGCCAACAGGAGCGTTTATTTTCAAAACACCCGCCGGTTGTCCGGCGTTTGTTGTCAAGTCCGCGATTGCGGATTGAATCGTGTCGAGGCCGCCTCGCACCGTACTTAGAAATCGCTCGCCCTGTTCGGTAAGCGTCAATCCCCGCGTCGTACGCTGAAATAGCCTCACGCCAAGGTTGGACTCAAGTCGCGCCACGTTTCGGCTAATCGCTGCGGGCGTCAGTGCCAATCGCCGTGCGGCGGCAGAGAAGCTTGAAAGCTCGGCGCTGCGAACAAACGATTCGAGATTCGATAGAGTTTCCATAGGCGACCTTTTCAACGAATGCTTGAAACTAATTCAACTAAGTTTCAGCTAACAGTTGATGAGCGTACACCATACAGTGTGAATTCATCGTCATTCACGGAGGAAACGATCATGGTTCACGCTGAGCGTACGCACACGCCGTTGACAGGGAAAGTCGCGTTTATTACTGGAGGATCGCGCGGCATCGGGGCTGCAATCGCCAAGCGGCTCGCGGCGGACGGTGCTTCTGTGGCGATCACCTACAATGCCTCGGCCGACAATGCGCAGGATGTAGTCCGGGCAATTGAAGATGCCCAAGGGCGTGCGGTCGCGATCAAGGCTGACGCGGGTGACCACGAGGCAGTGCGTTCCGCTGTCATCCAGGCCGCGGGGAAGTTCGGAAGCATTGATATCCTGGTTAATAACGCAGGCATCGGAATCCACGGCGCGCCTGAGGACATCGATTTCGCCGACTATCAGCGGATCATCGCCGTGAATATCACCGGTATGTTTGTGGCGACGCAAGAGGCGCTACGGCACATGCCGAAGGGAGGAAGGATCGTGCAGATTGGCAGCACCATGACCCGCTATGCGGGTATTTCGACCGCCTCCCTATACACGCTCACAAAGGGCGCGATTACCGGCTTCGCGCGCGGCCTGGTACGTGACCTGGGACCGCGCGGCATCACCGTAAACACCGTGCACCCAGGACCGACCGACACTGACCTGAACCCCGCCGATGGGCCAATTGCGAAATTCGTGAAGCCGCAAATCGCTGTTCAACGATACGGACACGTCGAAGATATTGCTGATGCGGTCGCTTACCTTGCCGGACCGCGAGCGTCCTTTGTGACGGGTGCTGAGCTTGTTGTCGATGGCGGTTTTACGGCATAGGGGTCGTTCGCGTACGGGTTACCGCGCCTCTGGAGTACCCAACTTTTCCCGTCCGTTCACTTCGGGCTCCCGCATCAGGCAGCAGAAGGATCTCCGATCAGCAGGGCGAGCGGCTTCAGCGGAGAAAGAGCGATGAGTTCAAATTCCATCATGCCCGCCACGCCCAGCGGCAGCTTTGCCAGAATCTCGTGAGCTTCGGCTGTACTCGAGGCGTTCATGATAAAGACAACCCCGTACCCCTCGGCCTGGAAGTACCAGTGATCAATTTTACCGGCCAGGTAGTTGCGGACAGTGGCCCGCACTTCGAAAGGCAAGATAGGTGCAATCGCGTCAGGTGTTCCCTTCGTTGTCACCGAACCTATCGCGAGGATTTTGTTCGTGGGGGCAACGACAGCGGCGAGCGCGGGCAGGATGTCTGCGTGGACGCGCGGATTTTTCACTTGGGACATGTTCAAACTCCAGTTGATCAAAATGTGGGGAATACGGGGACCACTACAATTTGGACTACTGTTATTCAGGCTGAAAAAGCTTGATGTTGGCTTTGACGTATTCGCCAACCGTCATCGGTTTTTTACCCGTTAAAGCCTCAATCACATCGTTGTTTCCGGCGAAATCTCCGTTTTGGTAGTCGCGATAAACCGCGACGATATGTTGGATGAAATGCTCTGGCATTCCGATCGCATTCAGCCGTGCGCCAAATGCGTCGAAGCTTTCTGGTTCGTAGCGAATCTTTCGGCCCAATGCATCGCCAACTGCGATCGCGAGCTCTTCGTGATTCATCTCCACAGCCCCATAAAGCGGATAGGTCTTGCCGGAATGCGGCGTTGGGTCGAGCAAGATATTGGCAATGGCGCGGCCCTGGTCTTCCGCTGAGATAGGTGCATGGCGCCCGTCTCCTGCCGGCACCTTGATGAGATCGTGGTTAGCGATAAGCGGCAGTTGAAACCCGTACGTCAGCCATTCCATAAAGAAGGTGGGACGCAGATGCGTAACGGGTACGCCGGCCCAGTCGAATACGCGTTCTCCATACCAATGCGAACGCGCGGCTTGGCTCACGGCGTCAACCTTTGCAGAAATCTGCGACATATTCACAATGGAGCGCACCCCCGCGGTTATCGCGGCATGCGCGAAATAGGCGCTTGCATCGACAAGTTGCGGCTGCGTGACGGGATACACAAAGTACGCGCCGGTCACCCCCTGCACTGCTTTTTGAACGACGCCGTTATCGAGGAGATCGCCCAGGACAACCTCAACTCCATTGGCGCGCAGCGCCGCGGCACGGTCATCGTCGTTATGCACGAAAGCACGTACCTTCGATCCCCTCGACAGCAGATGCTCGATGGCACTCCGACCGGTGGCGCCTGTTGCGCCAGTTACCAGATACAGTTCATCACTCATTTCATTCTCCAGATAGTTTTAATAAACTTCGTCATCCTACATATATGGAATGGAGTACCATTCCGATATCCTTCGTCCACCCTGCCCTTGGAATTTCGTTCTATTTCCTACCGGCTTGGCGAACCGCCCAAAGCCGCCAGCGGAGATAACGGGCCGAGTGGAATGAGGTCGAATTCCATTAGATCCGCCCTGCCGAGCGGCAACTGTGCCAGTGTGCTGCGTGCCTCATTCACATCGGTCATATTGAGGATAAAAACGACGCTCGCCTGGTCCTTGCGCACATACCACTGGTCAATCTTTCCCTCCAGGTAAAGCTTGACGGTGTCGCGTACCTCCTGCGGAAGCACCGCGCCGATCGCACCGGGCGTCGACTTGGACGACAACCGTCCGATCGCAAGTATTCGGGTGGTGGGTACATTGGGTAACCCGAGTGAAGCGGACGCTTGCGCGGGCTCCAATGCCGTCTGTGCGAAGCTGAATGCGGGTGCGGCAAGCGCCAGCGTGACCGCCAGTGCGGCGGTCACTAACCGCTTCGGAAGCCTCGAAGCAGGACCCATTGCAGCCAGGTTGATGATTTTCTCGATAGTCACGACATCTCCTTAAGGGGATACATTTTTGATGTATATACAACATTAACGGTAAAAAAAATGCCATCGAAACGACGGCGACAATCACAGGCAGATGACAACTCAGACCGGCGCACTCCAGATCGATGCCGATGCTTTATGGACTGCCCCAACTCCCTCCGGCCCCAGCAACTTGCCGGCCTGTTTTTGTGCGGCGCGCCAATCCGGGAGCACGGCTTCAATCTTTTCGTCGCCTGCTGCTGTTAGCGCGACTTCTCGAATTCCCTTTGCGTCTGATGACACGGCCTCGACCAAACCCTTCTGAATTAATAGATCCAGATTGCGCGAAACGGTAGATCGTTCCAGTTGAAGAACCTCTCCGATCTTACCCGGGGCGCAAAGACCAAGTTCACCCAATGCGGTAAGCATATTCACCTGTGCAATGGTCACATCATGGCTTGCCATCGCTTGTTCATAGATGGCCGAAACCGATCGCGCGACGATACGAACACGCATGGCCAGGCAGTTGTTAACGATTTCGCGAATGGAGCTACGTGTTGTCATGAATCGGACCAAGTCTGTTGATGAATTCATTGTTGTAGATACAACGTTCATTGTCAAGTTTATTTTTTACCGGCGCTATCAAGCAGTTGCAGTGCTCGCCAAACTTCACATCATGCCGCCGGTGGCGCCGCTGGTACTGCCGGTGCCGGTGCCCGACGAAGGTGTGGAAGTCGCTGCGAGCGGATGGGCAAGACCCGCCGCTGACAGTAGCGAGACGGCGGCCTGATCGGGCATGCCATT
>NZ_JAQGMM010000479.1 GCF_028292365.1 Caballeronia sp. | reverse complement strand
GCTGCATGCGCTTCTCTCTCAAACTTCGTTCAAATTTCCAGGTTATCGATCAAGCGCGTCGTGCCCAGCTTCGCGGCGGCCAGCACGACGAGCGGGGTCGCGGTATCGGCAGGGCCGGGCGGCAGTAGGTCCACACGCCTTCTCACCGCGATGTAATCAGGCTGCCAGCCACGCTGCGCAAGGGATCCGACGGCTTCTTTTTCTATCGATGCAAAGTCGCGATTGCCAGCCAGCACCGCGTCGCGTACGCGATTCAGCGCTTTTGCCAGGATTGGCGCTTCAGCGCGCTCGGCCGTTTGCAGGAAGCGATTGCGCGAGCTGAGCGCCAGGCCGTCGGCGTCGCGCACGGTTTCAGCAGCGATGATTTCCGTGGGCAATGCAAACTGGTGGCACATCTGCCGCACGATCATCAGCTGTTGATAATCTTTCTTGCCGAAGACTGCCACGCGCGGCTGCACGCAAGACATCAGCTTCATCACGACGGTACACACGCCCTGGAAGAAACCCGGGCGGAATTCGCCTTCCAGGATGTCGCCCAGATTGGTTGGCGGATGAACCCGGTATTGCTGCGGCTCCGGATAAAGATCGGCTTCGGTCGGCGCGAACAGCACGTACACGTTCTCGGACTGCAGCTTTTCGATGTCGTCCTGCAGCGTGCGCGGGTATTTATCAAAATCTTCGTTCGGCCCGAACTGCAGCCGGTTCACGAAAATGCTGGCAACCACCGGATCGCCATGCTGGCGCGCGAGCCGCATGAGCGACAGGTGGCCCTCGTGCAGGTTACCCATGGTCGGCACAAAGGCGGTTCGGTTCTGGCCGCGCAACTGGTCGCGCAGTTCATGGATCGAGCTGATGACTTTCATCTAGCGGGTGTCTCCTGGCGGGCAGCTTTGAAAACACTGCTCCAAGGGGAAAGAAAAGGGGAAGGGCGCTGCGCTGCTTTTGCGCCGCCAGCGCGCCAGGAAAGGCCACGCCACGGAAGCCCGGGTCACGGATCTAAGCCGGCGAATACGCGAGTCTCACGTAGATGGGCGCATAGGGCTCGGCCTGAGTGATTTCAATCAGCGCTTCACGCGACAGTTCCAGCATCGCGATGAAATTCACCACCACGACGGGAACACCACGCGACGCGTCGAAGAGATCGCCGAATTCCATGAAGCGGGCGTTCTGCAGGCGCCGCAGGATTGTGCTCATGTGCTCGCGCACCGACAATTCCTCACGCGAGATCTTGTGATGCTCGACTAGCCGGGCGCGCTTGATGACGTCGGCCCAGGCGGCGCGCAGGTCGTTTGCATCGACGTCGGGAAAGCGTTGCGCCGAACTCTGCTCGACGTACACCTCTGCCCGCAGGAAGTCGCGGCCCAGTTGCGGCAGGTGGTCCAGGCGCTGCGCCGCGAGCTTCATCTGCTCGTATTCCAGCAAGCGCCGCACGAGTTCGGCGCGCGGGTCTTCCGCTTCCTCACCCGTATCCGCCTTTTTCACCGGCAGGAGCATGCGCGACTTGATCTCGATCAGCATGGCCGCCATCAACAGGTATTCCGCCGCGAGTTCCAGGTTGGATTCGCGAATCTGGTCGACGTAGCCCAGGTACTGGCGGGTCACGTCGGCCATCGGGATGTCGAGGACGTTGAAATTTTGCTTGCGGATCAGGTACAGCAGCAAGTCGAGCGGACCTTCGAACGCTTCGAGGAAAATCTCGAGGGCGTCCGGCGGGATATACAGGTCGGTCGGCAGCTTCCAGAGCGGTTCGCCGTACAAATGCGCAAACGCCACGCCGTCAATGGTGTTCGGCGTGGAGTCGGTCGCGGGCGCGGCTAGCGCCGCGGCGCGATCATCCTTGCCCGAATGCCCGGGGCGCCCCGAAGGGTGTCCCGAACGCTCCGCGGCTTGCGGCGCCTCGCGGGCGGCACTCACGTTCAGAAGTTCTGGTAATAGACGTAGGGCGTTTGTTCGACTCGCGATGTCTTGATTTCCGAGCGCTCGTCGAGGTCGATAGGCTGTTTGTCCCACAACAGCGCACGGCCCTGACGCTGTTCTGCTTCGAGGGACGGTTTCTGCTCTTTCATCTGATTGATGAACTGGGTGATGTCCGACAGGTACATGATTCGACTTCCGTTGGCTCAGAGCGATTCGAAAACGGGCGCGGCGGAGGTTCCAGGCGAATGCCGCCGTGAGTCGCCGCCGTGATTCATTGCAATTTTACCGCAAGCATCAGGCAGCGGAGCAGTTAACACGTCCCAAGCCCGCCTGAAGGTCGCGGATAGGCGGAGACATCGGCCATTCGGTCTGGGGGAGTGGCCGTGCAGGCAACGATACGCAATGGTAAAACGATGTCAATTATTGATGCAGGCACGGAACAAGCTCTGCAGGGAGCCGTCCAAGGCGCACCCTAGCCATTTTTAGAAACGGTGGGGTTAAGCGGGGCGGCGATCGGGTCGAATGTTGTCCGATCGGCCAAGCTGTCGGCTTTTGGGCCAGCCGGCCGTGCCAGTGTGGTGAAATAGCGCCTGCTGGACTGGCGCTCGGCGTGTGCGCAACACCTCGCCAGCATCGAGCCTTCAGCGAACGCCGGCTGTCCCGTGTCACCCACGCAGTCCCATTAATTCAACCCTGGAGGTCACGTTTGGCGGGGCGCCTGTTTGATCCGCTGCGCTTCAAGCGCGGGCAAGCCGATGACCGGCGGCTGAAGCCGCCGGTCATCGCGTCGTCGAAGGCGCCTTCCCGTGCGTGGTGGTGGTCATCCGTGCGCCGTGTCGCCTGGTCGCTCCACGCGCTGGCGATGTTTGCCGTCGCCCAGCCCGCGCACGCGAAATACGACGTCGATATCGACGCACCGCGCAGCGTCCGGTCGTTGTTGAAAGACCATCTGGATTTGTCGCGTTTCAAGAAGCGTGACGACATCAGCGACGAACAATTCGACTTCCTGGTCACGGCCACGCCACAGGAGGTCCGCGATCTGGTTGCGACCGACGGTTATTTCACGCCGATCGTGCGAACCGACGTAAAACATGACGGCGATAAAAAATCCATCACGATCAGCGTCGATCCCGGTCCGCAGACCAAGGTCGCTTCCGTCTCGCTGACGTTCAAGGGTGCAATCACGACCGAAGACCCCGCGCAGGAAAACACTGCGCGTCTCGCGTTTTCAGTCAAGGAAGGCGATCCGTTCTCGCAAAACGCGTGGGACGACGCGAAAAACGCCGCGCTCAAAGCGCTGCAGGCACGCCGGTACCTCGGCGCGAAAATCTCGCAATCCAAGGCGCGCGTGAATCCGCGGACGCACATAGCGGATTTATCGGTGACATTCGATAGCGGCCCGACCTTCACCTTCGGCCAGCTCGACATCAGCGGCGTCCGGCGTTACCCGGAAAAGATCATTCACAACGTGAACCGGATTCATCCCGGCGACACCTACGACGTCGCGCGCGTGAACGAGTTGCAGCGGCAGTTGCAGAACACGCCGTACTACGCGTCGGTGGCTATCGATGCGGATAACGACGTCAACAAGCCGAATGAAACACCGATGCACCTGAAGGTCAGCGAGTATCCGTACAACAGCGTGCGTTACGGCGTGGGTTACGCGACTGATACCGGCCCGCACATCCAGGGCGCTTACAGTTACCTCGATACCTTCGGCAAGGCTTATCCATTCACCATCTCCGGTCGCCTGGACCAGACCCAGCAATACGGCCAGGTGCAGCTCGCGATGCCGCCGGACGGCCGCACCTGGGTGAACAGCGTGCTGGCTTCGTACACGAACACGAACGTATCCGACACGCGCATCTACAGCGCGCGCGTGGGCGTGCAGCGCACGCGCTCGCTGCAGAACATCGACACCACGTTTTCGCTGCTGCTCTATGCCGACCGGCTGACGCAGAATCTTGGGCCGCCGACCTCCAGCCGTGCGCTCGTGCCGTCGTGGCAATGGGTGCGACGCAATGTGGACGATCCGTTGTTTCCGCGCTCGGGCAACCTGATTCGGGCGGAAGCGGACGTCGCGGTGAAGGGCATTCTCACCGATCAAACCTTTGGCCGCGTTTATACGAACCTGCTGCAATATCTGCCGCTGGGCAAGAGCGACCTGTTCGTGTTCCGCGCGGAGTTTGGCGGGGTATTTACGGCTGGTAGCTCGAACGGCGTTCCCGCGTCGCTGCTGTTCCGCGCGGGCGGCGCGAATTCGGTGCGCGGTTACGGTTACCAGAGCATTGGTAATGACGTCGATGGGTCCGTCTTGCCGACCAAGTACCTGATGACCGGCAGTTCGGAGTACCAGCATTGGTTTTCACACGATTGGGGTGGTGCGGTGTTCTTCGACATAGGCACCGCCACCGATACGTGGAACGAGCGCGTGTTCGAGCCGGGCACGGGTGTCGGCGTGCGCTGGCGCAGTCCGGTCGGTCCGGTGAACGTGGATATTGCGTATGGCTTCAAGAACCGGGACATCCGTCCGTACCTGACGCTCGGAATCGCCTTTTGATGAATTTGCATAGAGATT
>NZ_JAQGMM010000478.1 GCF_028292365.1 Caballeronia sp. | reverse complement strand
GCGAACATCGCATCGGCGGCGCTGAGCGCTCCAAACAGATAGGGGCCTTCGTATTGCTTTAGGCATTCGAGCCAGATCGCCGTGATGCGCTCGATATCCGTCTGCGCGCGTGCCCAGATCGCGAAGTTCGGGAAGTGCGATTTTATATTCATGGGCAATGCCGAGCGCAACGAAGCGAAGCCCGAATGCATTTCTCCACAAATAGAACGACAGTGCGCACGTGTACGCCGGTCAGCAGGCAACAACCCTGCTTTCGGGCGCACTTCATTCAGATACTCCGCAATCGCCAGCGTGTCCCAAACCTTGATGCCATCGTGGACCAGGCAGGGAACCAGAATGGACGGCGACAACAGCAGCAGTTCGGCACGTGCGGCGGGATCATCCATGGGCATCACGAACTCTTCGAACGGCAGCCCGCTGAACTTGGTGAGCAACCAACCACGTAACGACCACGACGAATAGTTTTTGCTGCTAATGGTGAGCGTAGCGTTCGTCATCTGTAGCTCCTCGGCGGTTCAAGCGAAACACGCACGCCCAGACGCGCGGCGGAGTGCACACACGCACCAAAAGACGGCATGTTCAGTGCACGTTCAGGAATGCTGCAAGGGATGTGCCACTTTCATCTCCCTCATATTGACGCAGCACGTTGGCATGCGGTTGGCATACCTATTGCGTTAATTTGCACGACTCGACAATACGCGCTCAAGCGAAAGGCGATGAACCCATTCGCATATTCCGGCTATCAGGCAATGGCGGACCTCACTCTGCCAGTACGCCACGGCGCGGCACTCGTCAATCACGCACTTGATGCGTGGCCATTTCTCGCTGACACGCCTCACGGCCGGTCTCTGCGAGCCACCTGCGATCTGCTGGCGCTGTCGGCGCTGACGCATAGCCGGCGTTCATTCGCTATTGACTCGGTGGAGATGGAAGGCAAAAGCGTGCCCGTGACCGAAGAGATCACGCTCGTCACGCCGTTCTGTTCCTTGCTGCATTTTTCGAAGCAAGGCGAACCTAAACAGCCGCGCGTGCTGGTGATCGCGCCCATGTCCGGCCACTTCGCCACGCTGCTGCGCGGCACGGTGCGCACTTTGCTGCCTCACCACGACGTCTACATCACGGACTGGATCAACCCTCGCGATGTCTCGCTGGCGCAGGGTCGCTTCGGCTTTGATGAATACGTGCAGCATGTCATCGATTTTATCGTCGCGCTGGGACCCAATACCCACTTGCTGGCGGTCTGCCAGCCGACCGTTGCCACCCTTGCAGCAGTCTCCCTGATGGCCGCAGACGATCATCCGCTCCAACCCGCCAGCATGACGCTGATGGCCGGTCCTATTGACACGCGTATCAATCCCACTTCAGTGAACGTGCTGGCAAAGAGCAAGCCGATTGAATGGTTCGAGCGGAACCTGATTAGTGCCGTGCCCTGGGGTTTTGCTGGCGCAGGCCGACGCGTTTACCCAGGCCACACCCAATTGATGGCGTTCATGGCGATGAACCCCGCACGTCACTTCGATGCGTTTGAAGATATGGTGTATCAGCGCGCCAAAGGCGACCCCGCGAAGGCCGAGGCCATCCGCGTATTCTATGAAGAATACTTCGCGACCATGGATTTAACGGCCGAGTTTTATCTCGAGACCGTCGACACCATCTTTCAACAACACGCGTTGCCGCTGCATGAACTGGAAGTAGGTGGACGCAGGGTGGATCCGTCATTGATCCGGCGAACTGCGCTGCTCACAGTAGAAGGCGAGCGCGACGATATCTGCGCGGTCGGCCAGACGCTCGCCGCGCAGGAACTGTGCGGCAAATTACGCCCGTACATGAAGACGCACCACGTGCAAACAGGCGTCGGCCACTATGGTGTGTTCAACGGCAAGCGTTGGGAACGCCATATCTATCCGCGCGTGCGCGCAATGATCCACGACAACGAGCCAAGCCCGATCGTGATCAATGCACGCGCCCAGCCTTTGCAATCCCTGGCGCCGCTCGCACGCCCTGTCGCACCGCGCATGGATGTGAATGTGCAGTCCGAAGGGCCTTGAAAAGCTTGTTAAGAACGCCGGCTCAGCGGCGTTTCAGGTAGGCATTTTCACGCCGGTTGCTGGCTTTTCCATGGTGTAAAAGCGGGAACGTCACAGGGTCCCTTTGCGTCGATAGTAGTGAAGTTGGCCGGGCCGACTATCTCCAGATACTCCATGTCCTCCGAATAATCGAAGAGGTAATGCACGATTCCCGGCGCCTGATGAACACAGTCGCCGGTTGCAACCAGCGTCTCCTTGTTGCCGTACATGAAGCGCGCCCAGCCCTTGAGCATGATCACAATGTGGAATTCGGCCTCATGACGGTGCCAACCCGTGCCTTGCTCTGGTGCATTGTTTGCCTTGACGAGTTGCGCGATCACCTTTCCACCCGTCGCGTCTGCAATTCCTAAATCGCGATAAAGAAAAAAGTCGCGCAACCCTTGATCCTCGTAAGGAGTGTCTTGTGGCCGGATATGCGAAAAGCGAGTGGCAAGTTCGAACGTTTCAGCTGACATGGGCGCGCTCCGGTTGGGTACCAAAACTATCGAATGAAAAAGACCAGCCACTTTTCCATGCATCAAGCGTTCCAACTTTGACGGCCTTAAGAGAACTGCAATCATGCGACTGCTTGCGCTCTCCCATGGACAAAAGCTAAGCCATTCGTTCGCTTAAAAGTGGCATTCAAAAAGCACATTCACCCACCAGCCATTCGCGCTTGAATTCCTCTAAAGACCTTGCACGTAAACGATTGTGTGTTGCTAAACTTGGTTCCGTAGCGCGGTTCCGTCGTGTTTCGTGGGAAGTTGCAGTGCGAGCCATTCTGGGTACGTTCACTGGAGAAATCGACACCATGTCCTACATCAGCGTCGAGATCAGAGCCTACGATGAAGCGCGGAAAGTGGTCACCGTCGCGTTCAGTGAAAAATGGCCCGTCAAATTGTCCTCCGCCGTCATAGCGGAGTTGACCCTTGAAGACTGCGACACCATCGGCCGCGACGGCGAGCTGGTCGAAGCAGTCCTGACCGATGACGAAGTGTGCGTCCTCAAGATGTTGTTCGAGGACGAGGGCACCATTGAAGACTTCCTGGCTGATCCATCCAGGTTGATTGGTTGCACAAGCGAGCTCGACGAATAAGCCAACAGCGCTGACGAAGAGCAAGCTTTATCTCAGCACCCGCAAAATGCCTGACCCATTCTCGGCTATGTTTTGCACGTTCAGGCAAGAACGCGCGAGGATCGGTCTATCGTGCAGGCATCGCACCGTGGTTCCATGAAGGCTCAATCAGCAAGGGAGCCAACGATGCAGAAAACATGGTTTATCACAGGCGCAAGCCGCGGCCTTGGTGCGCTTATCGCCAGGGCTGCGATCCAGGCGGGTGATCGGGTGATCGCCACGGGGCGCAAGCGGGAAGATATCGTCAAGAGCCTGGGGCAGGACAACGACCAACTGCTTGGTATCGCTTTGGACGTGACCGACGCAGCCCAGGCGAACGCCGCCGTCCAAGCCGCCGTGTCGCGATTCGGCGGGATCGACGTACTCGTGAACAACGCGGGATACGGCCACTTGGGATTCTTCGAAGAGAACACCATCGAGGATGTGCAGGCTCAGTTCGCCACTAATCTGTTCGGTGTTTTCAACGTGACGTGGGCCGCGTTGCCCGTCATGCGCTCCGCTCGTCGCGGACGCATCTTCAACATCTCGTCGCTTGCCGGCATCCTCGGTGCGGAAGTGGCTTCGCTTTACTGCGCCAGCAAGTTTGCGCTCGAAGGTTTCTCCGAGTCCCTGGCAAAGGAAATTGCGCCGTTCGGTCTCTTCGTGACGATTGTAGAACCCGGTCCCTTCCGCACCGACTTCCTCACCGGCGAATCGCTTCGCTTTGGGAGGGGCATGGTGGCCGACTATGACGACCGGCGCGAACGGCTGCACTCATCCTTCGAGCAACGCAACGGCCAGCAACCGGGCGATCCCGCGAAACTCGCACAAGCACTCGTGGATCTCGCAAACGAAGCCGCACCGCCGGTGCGTTTTATCGCCGGATCGGTTGCCGTGAATGCAGCGGACGCAAAACTCGCCGGCATGCAAGCCGAGCTCGACCGCTGGCGCGCGCTTTCAGTCGCCACTGACGGCGATTACGCCGCATAGTCGTTTCGTCGTCTTGTAGCTTCATCGGCAGGCCGCTTTCCTCAGGCTTTCGCCGCTGCGTTAGTCGCCGCATTAGCCGCCGTACTTCTCGGCGAACTCGTCCGCGCTAAGCGAGCGGAAATCGGCCAATGCCGCGTCGATCTGCGCGGCGTCCCAATCCCACCACGCAATCTGCTGCAGGCGTTCCGCTGTGTGGGGTCCGACGCGAAAACGCAGCACGCGGGCGGGGACGCCAACAACGATCGCAAAAGGCGGCACGTCCTTGGTCACGACCGCTCCCGAGCCGATGGCCGCACCGGTGCCGATCTTCACTCCGGGCATGACGATCGCGTCGTGGCCAATCCACACATCGTGGCCCATCTCCACCCTGTCCTGCGCGCGCCATTCGAAGATCTCGGTGTCGTCGTCGAGCGACAGACCGTACGAGCGTGAGCGGTAGGTGAAGTGGTGAAGAGTCGCGCGCCACGAAGGGTGGTTGGGTGGATTGATACGCACACCGGTGGCAATGTTGGCGAACTTGCCGATGTGTGCATGGGCAATCTGGTTGTCGCCCATCGCGTAGCCGTAGTCACCGATCACCGATGCGGCAACATGGCTGCGCGGGCCGAGGTAGGTATAGCGGCCGAAGTCGCTGGCGCGAACCAGGGCGGTCGGATGAATCTCGGGCTCTATCGACAAAGTTTGGCCAAGCGTCCAGGGATCGACGCCAACGCCATGATTAATCAGCATAAGAAGAAATCTCAGGGTTCAATGATGAAATGCGGGCGCGGGGCATCGACGCGCATCAACGTCAAGGGATACCCCACGCTCACAAGAAAAGCTTGCGCAGATAAGCGGAACCGCGTTCGGCGCATGTGACCAGTACGAAGGTGGCGATCAACAGGAACGACACGGTCTGATACTGGAACAGGTTCATCGCGGTCAACAACTGGAACCCGATCCCGCCTGCGCCGACAAAGCCGAGCACGAGGGACGAGCGCAGGTTTTCGTCGAAGCGGAAGAGACCAATGCCAAGCAGTGAAGGCAACACGCCCGGCACCACCGCGTGGGCCAACACCTGCACGCGGCCGGCGCCAGTCAGCGTCAGCGCTTCGACGGGGCCCATATCCATGTCTTCGATTACTTCTGCAAACAGCCGCCCCAGCATGCCGACCGAGTGGACCGCCAGCGCGAGTGCGCCGGGGAACGGCCCGAGCCCTACCGCGGTGACGAACAACAGCGCCCACACCAGGTCCGGGACCGCCCGGGTGACGCCAATGATCGATCGCGCGGCGTAGTAAAGCGGTAGCGCCGGCGTGAGATTCGCGGCTGCCAGAATCGCCAGCGGGAACGCGAGCAGCACCCCGAACACGGTACCGAAAATCGCGAGGTCAATCGTCTCGAGAACCGGCCACAGATTCGGAACGAACTGATCGAACGCAGGCGGCATCGCGCGCGACATGATGTCGGCCATGCCATGCGCGCCGGTAATCAGGTCCTGCGGCCTTGCCTGAACGACGATCCATGCCTGAACAAACAACGCGAGTACAACGAGGGCGGCGAGCACGGACCAGACCGTGCGCGCACCCGGCGCACCGGACGGGGTGCGCATTTCCATGACCTTGCTCATGACGCCTCGGCGAGATAAAGACCCGCGATCTGCTGACTGGAAACATCGGACGCCTGCCGGTCGAATTCCAGCAGGCCACTGCGCAGTCCGACCAATCGGTCCGCATAACGCGCCGCAAGTTCTGGCTGATGCAGCACACATACGACCGCGAGACCGTCCTCGGTGGCGAGGCGGCGCAGCAGCCGCATGACCTCGTCAGCGGCTTCGGGATCCAGGCTCGCGACCGGCTCGTCCGCCAGCAGGACGTCGGGGCGCTGAGCCAGCGCACGGGCAACGGCCACGCGTTGCGCTTGTCCGCCCGAGAGCGTGCCGGCTCGCTGGCGAGCCAGGTGCAGCAAACCGACTTCATCGAGATAGCTCATCGCCGGTTCAATTTCGTCGCGTGGCAGACGCCCGAACGCACTCATTAGCGTCCGGTGACGGCCCAGTGCGCCGCAGCAGACGTTCGCCAGGACGCTGCGTCGCTTGACGAGATTCGCGTTCTGCGAAATAAGAGCGAGCGGCAAACGTGCTTCCCTAAGGGCCTCCCCCGAGAGCGTGGCCAGATCCCGGCCAGCGACTTTCACTGAGCCCGCAGTGGGCCGGTTCAGTCCGACCACGCACTTCATAAAGGTCGACTTGCCACTGCCGTTGCTGCCGAGCACCACCACCATCTCGCCGGCACTCACCGACAGATTCAGGCTGCGCAGCGCGGTATGGCCGTTCTCGTAGCACATGGTCAGGTCACGGACAGCCAACCTGACGCCGGCCGCGCGCACGGCGGGCTTTGTCGACCCCACCGATGCAAAGGCACCCGCCGGACCCAGAGGGATATCCCGTGATGTACTGAAGGGAGTATTCACAGCTTCGCCAGGTCGATGTGAAGCGTCGAGACCAGGTCGCGAATCTGGTCGTAGGCCGCATCCGTCTGGGGCACCGTCTTCAGCTCGGGGTTTTCATTCGATGCCAGGAACTTTTGATCCACTTCCGGCAGCTCGCGAAAATCAAGCGAACTCAGCACGCTTGTGAGCCGAGCCTTGAAATCAGCGGGCAGGTCGCCGCGCACGGCCAACGGATCGAGGGGGATGGGTTGCGATTTCCACAACGTTACGTAGGCCGAAGGATCGTACTCGTTGTGTAACTTGGCGCTTTCGATTTCCTCGCTGTTCAGTTCGCCCACGTCGACCTTATGGTTACGCAGCGCTTCGAACGACGCAGTGTGGCTGCCTGCATAAAGCCCCTTCACGTCCTTGTCCGGATCAATGCCGTTCTTGCTCAGGCCAAACGCGGGAAACAGGTGCCCGGACGTGGAGGCCGGATCGGCGTAGGCGAACGAACGGCCCTTGACGTCCGCGAGCGTCTTGACGCCCGAGCCCGGCCACGTGACGATGGAAGCGTAATAGGTAGCCGGCTTGCCTTGCTCGCCTGCAAACGTGGCGACGGCTTGCGCATGCGCGACCTGGTGGGCCAGCACGTACCCGAGCGGTCCAAATTGGCCGAACTCAAGCTTGTTGTTACGCATTGCCTCGATTTCAGCGTTGTAGCTGGTCGCAACATAAAGCTGTACGGTGCAACCCAGCTTGTCGCCGATCATCTTGGCGAGGTCCGTATAGACCGGCAGCATGCGTTGTGCCGACTCGTAAGGCTCGACGCCGAAGCGCACCACGCCATCATTCGGACAGGCACCGGCCGCGTGGGCGGTAGCGGAGACGAGGCCCACCGCCGCTGCCAACGACACAGCAACCAGAACTTTGGATACCTTCATATTTTCCTCAACTAAAATTTCGCGAGTGCCGGGCTAACGACAAATCAAGGTTTCGATCCCGCTCCGTGCAGGTCATCAGTGCGTGTGGACTTCTATCGAGCCGTGTCACTCTATAAACCTCGTGTGACACATCGATGTATTTATCGAGACGTCTAGATGAATCAGTTGGGGTACTGCTGGGTGGATCAGTCGCCATCGCAGCGATCAACAACCTCGGGAACACGTGGTCTGACGAACGATATCGGGCAGTGCGGCCCGTGCGCATTCAAGCGCGTCGACGATCCGTGGGCCGAATGAAAGCAAGCATTCATGCGGACATCTATACGTATGCTCGTGTGTCTGGTCTTACCCTTACTATCAAGCAAGCAAACCCTCATATTTCCATCACGAGTCACCCTCTACAATTCGCGACGGCAATTCATTTGAACCGAGCGGAATGACGACACAATGACAGCGATGGATAACGCCACGCCGGACACTTCGCTCGCGCGCCGCGCGGGCGTTGCAATGTGGAGTCAGATCGAACAGATACTTGCAGCCGAGATCGGAACAGGCCGGTTCGGCAAGGACGGGCGCATGCCGACCGAAGCCGAGCTGGCCAAAAGATTCGACGTCAATCGCCACACGGTGCGCCGCGCGATGATCGGACTGGCGGCACGCGGCCTGGTCAGCGTCAGGCAGGGACGAGGCACGTTCGCGCAGCCGGGCGCGATCGACTACACGATCGGGCAGCGCACGCGCTTCTCGGAAAATCTGCGTCAACAGCGTCACACGGCCGCCGCTACCATGCTCCGCGCACTGAAGGTGCGCGCGGAGCCAAACGTCGCAAAGGCGCTTGCCTTGCGCGCCGGCGCACCTGTCTATCAGATCGAGACCCTGCACGAATCGGACGGCGTGCCACTGACCTTTGCGCGCAACTGGTACCCAGCGACGCGTTTCGCGAATCTGCCGCAGGTGCTGGGGTCCAAGGGCAGCATCACGAGTGCGCTGGCCGAACTCGGTGTGACCGACTATTTGCGCAAGTGGAGTCGCATCGGCAGCGTATTGCCCGACTCGGAAGTCATGCAAAGACTGAACATCAACCGTCAGCAACCGGTGCTGTGGGTCGAGAATGTCGACGTCGATCTCCAGGGCATGCCGATCAAATACGGTGTGACACATTTCGCCACGGACCGCGTGCAACTGATGGTGGGAAACGACACCTGAGCGTGACCGCCCGCGGCTCTGTCGCTACGAGCCAATCTGCCCCCCCAGGGCCCGTATGCCGCCATCGGAAAAATTTCCTCGCAAGCCCATCTGCGGCCCCCTGCCCCGCCTAACCGCAGTTCCAACGCCTCGGTCTAAAACGTGGTCTCCTGTCAGTTCGCGTCACGGGAACTCAATTCAGCCTCTCGGCCCGTGCGTTGACCAGCCTGACGCCGGCTTTTTTCCTGCCGCCCACAATATTCCCGATCGTGAAACGTCTTCAGTTGTATGGAACAGCCGCCGCCCACGAACCCGATGATCGATAGAGATAGCGACATCACCGCGACCGTCTTGCGTGAGCGTACAAAACTCGGAAACTTCATCCGGCGTCGTGTGCGTGACCCAAGCGACGCCGAAGACATCCTGCAAGACGTGCTTCACGAGTTCGTCCAGGCATACCGGCTTCCCGAACCTATTGAACAAGTCAGCGCATGGCTGTTTCGCGTGGCGCGCAACCGCATCATCGACCGCTTCCGCAAGAAGAAAGAGCAGCCTCTGAGCGAGATGGCCGGGACTAGCCATAACGGCGATGCCGCCGATGCCATCGACGATGAATACCGGCTGGATCTGGCCCTCCCTGCCGAAGATGGCGGCCCGGAAGCCGCCTATGCGCGGTCGGTGCTCCTGGTGGCCCTGCAAAACGCGCTCGACGAATTGCCGGAAAACCAGCGCGACATTTTCATTGCCCACGAGATCGAGGGCCGCAGCTTCAAGGAGCTGGCTTTAGAGAGCGGCGTAACGCTGAACACGCTGCTGGCACGCAAGCGTTATGCGGTGCTGCATCTGCGCGCCCGCTTGCAAGCCGTGTATGACGAACTGGATATTTAAAGGAGAAGGTAGATGAGTTTCAGACTGAGATTCGTGGGCAAGGCGCTGCTGGTTATCGTGGGCATTGCGGTACTCGGATGGATGGTGATGACCTTATGGAACTGGGTTATGCCGGCGCTGTTCGTCGGGGCTCGTGCGATCGATTTCGCTCATGCGCTGGGCCTCTTGATCCTGAGCCGGATATTGTTCGGCGGATTCCGGGGCCATGGCGGCTGGCGTGGACGTCAGCAGTGGCGCCGGTGGGAACAGATGACACCAGAGGAGCGCGAGAAGTTTCAGAAGGGCATGCGCTGCGGCCGGAGCAAGCCGCAAGAGGATGTTGTATGAGCAATGCGCCGGCATCCGCATGCAAACAGGCACCGGGCGTGATCGCGCCCGTTGTGAACTTCGGCCGGTGCGAGGGCAAGGCCGATTGTGCGGTGGTGTGCCCGGAGAATGTCTTCGAGATCCGCCGGATCGGCACTGCCGACTATCAGCGCTTGGGGCCTTTGCAAAAATTCAAGCTGCGCGTGCACGGCATGAAGGTCGCGTACACGCCGAACGCCGATGCGTGCCGGGCGTGCGGCTTATGCGTGACCGCGTGTCCGGAACGTGCCATTACCCTGGCACGGGTGAGTTGACAGCGCGCCGGCGCCCGGCATTTTCCGCTCATACGGACCCGGCACTGACATCGCGGCTCAATTTTTCGCTGATATCGTCGCGCGGGCTGCTATTAGCCATGTAAGGCGACCGCAAGCGATAGCCCAGGCAACCAGCGTAGCAATTTAGTCTTTAAATTTAGGCGCTTAAGCGCATGACCAGGGCAAACCGGGACGACCCGGAACGCTCCACTAGCCGCCCGAGACAGCATTCAAAACCCTCAATTTACGGGTTCCGATGCGAATCGCAGGACCGGTTCAGCCCCCTTGAAAGCAAAATCAGGCAAAATTCGATGGTTAACCCCGGTCGTTGACGCAGCCGGCGGCGCCCCCAACCCATTTTTCTTGAGATAAGCGATGAGTACCGAGCAACCTACCATCATCTACACCCTCACCGACGAGGCCCCGCTGCTGGCCACCAGCGCCTTCCTGCCCATCATCCGCACATTCACCGCGCCGGCCGGAATCCGCGTCACCACCAGCGACATTTCGGTCGCCGGCCGTATCCTGGGCGAGTTCCCGGAATTCCTGACGGAAGAGCAACGGGTGCCGGACAATCTGGCCGAACTCGGCCGCCTGACGCTGCTGCCTGAAACCAACATCATCAAGCTGCCCAACATCAGCGCATCCCAGCACCAGTTGATCGGCGCGATCAAGGAACTGCAGGGCAAAGGCTACAAGGTCCCGGATTTCCCCGAGGAGCCGAAGACCGACGCCGAGAAGGCGATCCGCCAGCGTTACTCCAAGTGCCTGGGCAGCGCCGTGAATCCGGTGCTGCGCGAAGGTAACTCGGACCGCCGCGCGCCTGCCGCCGTCAAGAACTACGCGCGCAAGAACCCGCACAGCATGGGCGAATGGAGCATGGCTTCACGCACCCACGTCGCTCACATGAAGCATGGCGACTTCTACCATGGCGAAAAGTCCCTGACTGTTGCGAAGGCTCGCGACGTGAAGATGGAGCTGGTGACGCAAAGCGGCAAGACCATTGTGCTGAAGCCGAAGGTGTCGCTGCTGGACGGCGAGATCATCGACAGCATGTTCATGAGCAAGAAGGCGCTGTGCGACTTCTATGAAGAACAGATGGAAGACGCGCGCGAGACCGGCGTGATGTTCTCGTTGCACGTGAAGGCCACGATGATGAAGGTCTCGCACCCTATCGTCTTCGGTCATGCCGTGAAGATCTTCTACAAGGAAGCCTTTGAGAAGCACGGCAAGCTGTTCGACGAACTGGGCGTGAACGTCAACAACGGCCTCGTCAACCTGTACGACAAGCTGGAAAGCCTGCCGACTTCCAAGCACGAAGAAATCATCCGCGACATGCATGCGTGCCACGAGCATCGTCCTGAACTCGCGATGGTCGATTCAGCCAAGGGCATCTCGAACCTGCATGCGCCCAATGACATTATCGTGGACGCATCGATGCCCGCCATGATCCGCATTGGCGGCAAGATGTGGGGCGCCGACGGTCGTCCGAAAGACACCAAGGCCGTGATTCCGGAAAGCACGTTTGCGCGGATCTATCAGGAAATCATCAACTTCTGCAAGACCAACGGCAACTTCGACCCGGTCACGATGGGCACGGTGCCCAACGTCGGACTGATGGCTCAGCAAGCCGAGGAATACGGCTCGCATGACAAGACGTTTGAAGTGCCGGAAGGCGGCGAAGCGCGCATTGTCGACATCGCAACGGGCGAAGTGCTGCTGACGCAAAGCGTGGAAGAAGGCGACATCTGGCGCATGTGCCAGGTCAAGGACGCGCCGATCCGCGACTGGGTGAAGCTGGCTGTCACGCGTGCACGCAATTCCGGCATGCCGGCCATTTTCTGGCTTGACCCGTACCGTCCGCACGAAGCCGAAGTGATCAAGAAGGTCGAGACCTACCTGAAGGATCACGACACCAAGGGTCTCGACATCCAGATCATGTCGCAAGTGCGCGCGATGCGTTACACACTGGAGCGTGTCATCCGCGGCCTGGACACGATCTCGGTCACGGGCAACATTCTGCGTGACTACCTGACTGACCTGTTCCCGATCATGGAACTTGGCACCAGCGCCAAGATGCTTTCCATTGTTCCGTTGATGGCCGGCGGCGGCATGTATGAAACTGGCGCGGGCGGTTCGGCGCCGAAGCACGTGAAGCAACTGGTGGAAGAAAACCATCTGCGGTGGGATTCGCTGGGTGAATTCCTGGCGCTGGCGGTGTCGCTGGAGGATCTTGGCATCAAGACCGGCAACACGCGGGCCAAGGTCCTGGCAAAAACGCTGGATGCCGCCACGGGGCAACTGCTGGAGAACAACAAGAACCCGTCGCCCAAGACTGGACAACTCGACAACCGCGGCAGCCAGTTCTATCTCGCGATGTACTGGGCGCAGGAACTGGCCGCGCAAACCGAAGACGCGGGACTGGCTTCCCAGTTCGCACCGTTGGCGAAGCAATTGACGGCGGACGAGAAGACTATCGTGGCTGAGCTGTCGGCGGTCCAGGGTGAGGCAGCGGACATTGGCGGGTATTACAAGCCGGACTTTGCGAAGCTGGAGTCAGTGATGCGCCCGAGCAAGACACTGAACGCTGCACTGGCGGCAG
>NZ_JAQGMM010000463.1 GCF_028292365.1 Caballeronia sp. | reverse complement strand
TATCTCTCGGGCCTGCCCGTGGACATGGACCGGCTGTACGGCATTGCGCGCGAGCATGGGCTGCGGGTGATCGAAGACGCGGCCCAGGCGTTTGGATCGTCCTGGCGCGGCCAGAAGATCGGTGCATTCGGCGACATTATTTCGTTTAGCTTTCACGCGAACAAGAACGTCACGTCGATCGAAGGCGGCGCGCTCGTCCTGAATAACGAGGAAGAAGCCGTGCTCGCACAGAAGTACCGGCTGCAAGGCATCACGCGCACCGGCTTTGACGGCATGGATTGCGATCTCCTCGGCGGCAAATACAATCTCACCGATGTCGCCGCCCGCGTCGGCCTCGGCCAGCTCAAGCATGTGGAGCGCTTCACTGAACAACGCCGCGAGCTGGCACGCGCATACTTTGAGAGTTTCGCAAACGGCGCGGCCGTGCGAACGGGCGTGCAGTTGCCAGTACCGAATTTCGCCGACAGCAACTGGCACATGTTCCAGATCGCACTGCCGCTCGAGCGCTTGTCGCTTACGCGCTCGGCGTTCATGGGCCTGATGAAGGAACGCGGCATTGGCACGGGCGTGCATTACCCCGCGCTGCACCTGTTCACGCTGTATCGTGGACGCGGGTTTCACGAAGGCATGTTCCCGCACGCTGAAAAATACGGCGCATCAACGGTCACGCTGCCGCTTTTCACGCAGATGACCCAGGACGACGTGACACGCGTCGTGCATGCAGTCAACGAAATCTGCGCGGCGCACGCCATTTAGTGCACTGAAGCTATTGCAGGCACGGCAGGCACGCACGCCATGCTGTGGCACAGCAAAACAAGAACCACATTTATCACCACGGACACCTAGCGGAACCATCGTCAACATGAGTCAAACGGATTTTCTGCCGACCGGCCCGGAATTAACGGTCGTGGTCCCGGTGTACAACGAAGAAGAAGGCCTCGCCGCTCTCTTCTCCCGCCTGTATCCCGCGCTTGACGCGCTCGACGCAACGTATGAAGTGATCTTCATCAACGACGGCAGCCGCGACAAGTCGGCGGCGTTGCTCGCCCAGCAATTTCGCGCGCGGCCGGACACGACGCGGGTGATCCTGCTGAACGGCAACTATGGCCAGCACATGGCCATTCTTGCGGGCTTCGAACAATCGCGCGGGGAAAGCGTGATTACGCTTGACGCCGATTTGCAGAATCCCCCCGAGGAAATTGCGAAACTGCTTGCGAAGATGCGCGAGGGCTACGACTACGTCGGCACGATTCGCCAGCAACGCCAGGACAGTTTCTGGCGCAAGAAAGCGTCGCGCCTGATGAACCGGCTGCGCGAGCGCATCACACGCATCCGGATGACCGACCAGGGCTGCATGCTGCGCGGTTACAGCAGGCACATCATTGACACCATCAACCGGTGCGGTGAAATCAACACCTTCATTCCGGCACTGGCCTATACCTTCGCGCAGAACCCGATTGAAATCGATGTCGCGCACGAAGAACGTTTCGCCGGGGAATCGAAGTACTCGCTGTACAGCCTGATCCGTCTCAATTTCGATCTGGTGACCGGCTTCTCGGTCGTACCGCTGCAGTGGTTGTCGTTCATTGGCGTGATCCTGTCCGTGGGGTCCGCGGGCCTGTTCCTGCTGCTGTTGGTTCGACGCTTCATGTTCGGCGCGGAAGTCGAAGGTGTGTTCACGCTGTTCGCCATCACCTTCTTCATGCTCGGCGTGATCATCTTCGCGCTTGGGCTGCTTGGTGAATATATCGGCCGGATCTATCAGCAAGTGCGCGCACGGCCGCGTTACCTGGTGCAGACCATCCTGGAAGAGCGCGACGGCAAGCTTGCGCGAACCATGCCTCGCCAGGAAGCGGTGGCAGCAATTAGTCGCGAGGTCGATCCGCTATGAACGATGGGGTTGCCGTCACAAGCACTCCGCGCGCAAAACCTCGTGCGGTCGTATTCGCGTACCACAACGTCGGGGTGCGCTGCCTGCAGGTCCTGCTCGCACGCGGCGTTGAGGTCGCGCTTGTCGTCACGCACGAAGACAATCCGGACGAGAACATCTGGTTCGGCAGTGTGAAGTCAGTCGCGGAGGATCATGGCATCACGGTGATCACGCCGGCCGACCCCAAGTCGCCCGAACTGCATGATGCAATCAGCGAACTCGCGCCGGACTTCATTTTCTCCTTCTACTACCGGCACATGCTGCCAGTCGGCCTGCTCGCGCTCGCCGCTCGCGGCGCGTACAACATGCATGGTTCGTTATTGCCGAAGTATCGAGGGCGCGTGCCCACCAATTGGGCCGTGCTGAACGGGGAAACAGAAACGGGCGCGACGCTGCACGAAATGGCCGCAAAACCCGACGCGGGAGCAATCCTCGGCCAGACGCCCGTACCCATTCTCCCCGACGACACCGCTTCGCAAGTCTTCGACAAAACCACCGTCGCCGCAGAGCAAACCTTGTGGCGCGTGTTGCCGGCCTTGATCGCGGGCGAAGCGCCGCATTTGCCGAATGACCTCACGAAAGGCAGCTATTTCGGCGGCCGGAAGCCGGAGGATGGCCGTATCGACTGGTCGCAAACGGCGCAGCAGGTCTACAACTTGATTCGCGCCGTCGCGCCGCCGTATCCAGGGGCGTTTACGGATATCGGCCAGCAGCGGTTTATTGTCGCGCGGGCTCGTCTCGTGCCCGAAAACGGCGTGTTGGGCATCGATGCCGAGAGCCTGCGTGAGGTGTCAAATTTGCCCCCTGGCCTGCACGTGAAGGATAATGCGCTGTTTGGCGTATGCGGCGACGGCCGCGTCGTCGCCGTCCGTGAATTACGGCAGCCGTTCGTGGACGCAAGCCAGACTCCCGCCGGCGGCGAACGCGTCGTCAGTCCCGCCGAATTCGGCCGAATCACTCAATCACTTCCTCATTCATGAAA
>NZ_JAQGMM010000452.1 GCF_028292365.1 Caballeronia sp. | reverse complement strand
GCACATCGGGAATTGAAGCGGCCGAGGCTGCGTTCGTGTATCAGGCGCAAGCAGGCAAATTGCCGGTGAGCTTCGACTACCGGCAGGTCGAAATTGGCACGGTGGCGCCATTCGCCGCCGCAGCGCTCGACCTCCACGGCCCGGCATTCACGATCTCGACCGCGTGCACATCGAGCGCAAAGGTGTTCGTTTCGGCGCGTCGGTTGCTCCAGTTGCACTTGTGCGATGCGGTCGTGGTCGGTGGCGTCGATTCGTTATGCGAACTGACTGTGCAGGGCTTCGCGTCGCTCGAATCGACCAGTTCGACGCGCTCCAATCCGATGAGCCGCAATCGCTGCGGGATCAACGTGGGCGAGGGCGCGGCTGTGTTCCTGATGAGCCGCGATGAAGGCTTGGTCGTACTCGCGGGCGTGGGCGAATCAAGCGATGCGCATCACATTTCCGCACCCGATCCACACGGCGCGGGCGGTGAAATCGCATTACGCGCCGCATTGGCGCATGCCGGTCTTGTGCCGGCTGATATCGGTTATGTGAACCTCCATGCAACGGCGACACGCAAGAACGACGACATGGAAGCGCATTTGATGGCGCGGGTGTTCCCGCACGGCGTCGCGGCGAGCGGCACCAAACCGCTGACCGGGCATCAACTTGGCGCCGCGGGCGCGACCGAACTGGGCTTCGCGTGGCTCACGCTTGCACGCGACGATGTCGCTTTGCCGCGTCATCTGTGGGACGGCGAAGCCGACCCGGCGTTGCCACCGCTTGATCTCGTCGACAACGAGCGTCATCTGTCGCGTACGGCGAGCGCGCAATACGTGATGAGCAATTCGTTTGCGTTCGGCGGCAGCAACGTCAGCCTGATCCTCGGCCGGTGATGACTGTGACGATCTCTATGAATAACGACAGCTTTGGCTCTATTGAAACCATCTTGCCGCACCGGGGCACTATGTTGTTGCTCGACGGCGTCAGCGCCTGCACGGACGAAACGGTGACGGCTTACGCAAGCGTGCACGCGGATGCCTGGTACACCGACGAAGACGGTGCGATGCCGGCGTGGTTCGGCATCGAACTGATGGCGCAGGCCATTGCCGCGCATGTCGCTCTGCTCGCGATGCGCGCAGGCGGTCGGGCACGTCCCGGCGTCCTGCTCGGATCGCGCCGATACGAGGCACATGTACCGGTATTCGCGCGTGATGCCCGCTTGCGCATCGAAGCAAAAGAACTGCTGCGTGGTGAAGAAGGCCACGGCGCGTACGAATGCTCGATCCATCACGACCAGAATCACTGCAGCGTCTGCTGCGCCGAGGCAGTCATCAAGGTGTATCAACCGGCTGACTTTCAGTCGTTTATCGTTGGGAGTTTTGGATCATGAGCCGGCGTGTACTTGTAACGGGCGCAAGCCGTGGCATCGGCCGCGCGATAGCGTATCAACTCGCGGCAGACGGCTTCACAGTCTCCGTGCATTGCCGCAGCGGACGCACTGAAGCGGAAGCCGTCGCGACCGGTATTGCCGCGCAGGGCGGCACGGCGCGGGTGCTGCAATTCGATGTACGCGACCGCGCCGCATGCCGCGAAGTGCTCGAAGCAGACGTGGCTAGTCATGGTGCGTATTACGGCATCGTCTGTTGCGCGGGCGTGACGCGTGACGCGGCGTTCCCGGCGCTTACCGAAGAGGACTGGGACATCGTGATCGAAACCGGTCTCGACTCTTTTTATAACGTCGTGCATCCGCTGACCATGCCGCTCGTGCGCGCGAAGCAGGGCGGTCGCATCGTGACTATCGCCTCGGTCTCGGGTGTGATGGGCAATCGTGGCCAGGTCAACTACAGCGCGGCGAAGGCCGGACTGATCGGCGCCACGAAGGCGCTTGCCGTCGAACTGGCAACGCGCAACATCACCGTCAACTGTGTGGCCCCTGGATTGATCGACACCGGCATGCTTGAAGGTGTACCGCTCGAACAGGCATTGAAGACAGTGCCGATGAACCGCGTCGGGCAACCGGCGGAAGTCGCTTCGGTAGTGAGTTTTCTCATGTCGGATGCGGCCTCGTACATCACGCGGCAGGTGATCGGCGTCAATGGCGGGATGATCTGATGAAGCGCGTAGTCATTACCGGCATGGGTGGCGTCACGGCGTTCGGCGACACCTGGGACGAGATTGAAGCCAACTTGAGAAGCGGCCGCAACGCCGTGCGCCGGATGCCCGAGTGGGACTACTTCGAGCTGCTGCACACGCGGCTCGCGTGCCCCTTGCCTGCCTTCGCCACGCCGGCGCATTATCCGCGCAAGAAAACGCGTTCAATGGGACCCGTGTCCCTCTATTCGGTGCGCGCGAGCGAACTGGCGCTAGCCGATGCGGGTCTCGCCGATGACCTCTCGATCAAGGACGGCCGCATGGGCGTGGCCTACGGATCGTCGTCCGGATCGGTCCAGCCGATTCGCGCATTCGGCAAGATGATCGAAACCGGTTCGATGAGTGACGTGACCTCGAATAGCTACGTGCAGATGATGCCGCATACCACGGCCGTCAACGTGAGCCTGTTCTGGGACCTGAAGGGGCGCATTGTGCCAACGTCCTGCGCGTGTGCATCGGGCAGCCAGGCGATTGGCTACGCCTACGAGATGATCGCAGCCGGCAAGCAGACGCTGATGCTCGCCGGCGGCGCGGAAGAATTGTCCGGGCCAGCCGTCGCGGTGTTCGACACGCTCTATGCCACGAGCACGCGCAATGACGAACCGCATCTCACGCCGCGTCCCTTCGATGTCGCCCGCGATGGTCTCGTGGTCGGTGAAGGCGCGGCGACCCTGGTGCTCGAAGAGTATGAACACGCGGTTGCACGCGGGGCGCGGATTCATGCGGAGATAGTAGGCTTTGGCTGCAACTCGGACGGTGCGCACATGACGCAGCCATCGGCCGAGACCATGGCCTTCGCCATGCAGCTCGCGCTGCGCGACGCACACCTTCCGGCTGAAGCCATTGCTTACGTCAACGCGCATGGCACGTCGACGGATCGCGGCGATGTAGCGGAAAGTCACGCGACGGCGCAGACCTTCGGTGCGCGTGTGCCGATCAGTTCGCTGAAGAGTTATGTTGGCCACACGCTGGGCGCGTGTGGTGCGCTGGAGGCGTGGTGGACCATCGAGATGATGAAGCGCAACTGGTACGCGCCAACGCTCAACCTGACCCAGGTTGATCCGGCTTGCGCGCCGCTGGACTACATTGTAAATAGCGGCCGTACCATCGATGCCGAATACGTCATGAGTAACAACTTCGCATTCGGCGGCATCAATACGTCGCTGATTTTCAGGCGCGTGCCATGAGTGGGAGGAGTGGGAGTCACTCGTCGACGCCCCGTGGCCTGTCACGCGTGGTCGTGACGGGCATGGGGATTGTGTCGTGCCTGGGTAATACACTTGACGAAGTCTCCGCTGCCTTGCACGCGGGCCGAAGCGGTATTACGGGTGTCGATGCCTGGCGTGAACGCGGTCTGGGAAGTCAGGTGGCCGGCGTAGCGTCGATCGCAGGCGAGCAACCGTTCAATCGCAAGCTCGAACGTTTCATGGGCGATACGGCGCGTTTTGCGTGTCATGCGGCGCGCAAAGCTGTGCACGATGCTAGCCTCGATCCCTCCCTGCTGCGCTCGCCGCAAGCCGGCGCGGTGATCGGCTCGGGCACCGGCACGATCGCAACGTACGACGCAGCAATGGCGATTGCACATGCGCGCGGTATCGAGAAAGTGCCGCCATATACAGTCCCGCAGGTGATGGGCAGCACCACATCGGCGAACGTGGCTCAAGTGTTTGGGCTGGAAGGCATGACCTATTCGCCGTCTTCAGCCTGCACCACGTCAGCTCTCGCGATCGGCCAGGCCATGCAACTGATCCAGACCGGCCGCCAGCAGATCGTACTTGCGGGCGGCAGCGAAGGTCTGCACGACAACATGACGCTGATGTTCGACTCAATGGGCGCGTTGTCGAGGCGTTTTAACGACATGCCGGAACATGCATCGCGTCCCTATGACAGCGCGCGCGATGGTTTTGTGATCGCGTCCGGCGGTGGCATTCTGGTGCTTGAGTCGCTGGATCACGCGTTGTCGCGAGGCGCACGTATTCATGCCGAACTGACGGGCTTTGGCCACTGCACGGACGGTGCGGGCATGGTGAGCCCGCACGCACCGGGCATCGCGCGCGCCATGCGTGGTGCACTCGATGAAGCGGGTACACGTCCGTCGTATATCAACACCCACGCACCCTCCACGCCGCTTGGCGACGTCGAAGAACTGCGCGCGTTGTGCGATGTATTTGGCGATGACATCCCGTTGTTTTCCTCAACAAAGGGATTGTCCGGGCACCCGCTTGGAGCCTGCGGCGTACACGAAGCGATCTACGCCATGCTGATGATGCGCGATGGTTTTGTCGCCGGAACGGGACCGATCGAAACACTCGATCCTCGCGTGAAAGGCATGCCGCTCGTGCGCACGTCGCGGCCCATGAAGATAGACACCGCGATGTCGATTTCATTCGGGTTCGGCGGCAGTTGCGCGAGCCTCATCTTCGATGCTTGGAAGGGCGCTTGAAGTGTTCCACTGACCGTAATGACTGCATTTAACACAATGACCGTAACAACAACTATCCGGGGAAAGACGATGAAGAGCAAGTTTGCGTTTGGTGGGCTGATGGTGGTCGTAGCGGCATTGTCCGGATGTGCAACGCAGGTGAAGTCGTTGCCGCTTGCGCCGGTGGTTGCTCAGTCAGCGCCGGGCGCGCAGGTTGCGTTGTATTTCGGCTCGCAGGATCATCCTGCCGTGCAGAGTCAGCAAGGACCAAGCACTGTGTCGGTGCGTATTGCGCGTGAGACCGATGGTCAGGATGCGGCATGCAACCGCGCGCTCGCCGCAGCGCTGGAGAAGTTGCGCGCAACTGCCCGGGATCGTCATGCGAATGCCGTTATCAACGTCGGGACGAGTTTTCACAGCACTGAATCGGCGTCGGCTACGGAGTTCACATGCGGTGTGAGCCCCAGCGCGGCGGCCTTGCGGGTGCGTGGCGATGTTGTTGTGCTTGACGGGCAATAACGCGCAATAACGTGGAATAAGCGTGGATTCAATCGGCCTTGATCGCAGCCACATTGACCAGCGTTTCACGACGCTTGCCCGGTAGCGGCCGATGCAACCCAAGCCGTTCAAGGAGTCCGAAGTCCGCAGCACGACTCCACCACAAGTAGGGCATGGAAACGTTTTGCGGACCGAATGCAAAGCCGGCATTGCGGATCATATCGAGGTAACCGTCGGCGCTTTTTTGCACGTGCATGGGATGGCGGAACAGCAAGCGAATCACCCACGACTTGATATACGCGTCGGTGGATTCAGCGAACAGCAGGACCCCGCCGGGTTTCAACACCCGGCGAAATTCAGCGAGGGAGCGCCCTTGATCCACGAGATGATGAAAGGTCTGATGGCAGAACACTATGTCAGCGCTCGCATCGGGCAAAGACAGGCGTGCGCAATCGCCGTGAAGCAACTCGATCTCGCTCGCCCAGCCGTCTTCTTGCGAGCAAGCCTGCGCTGCACTCCGGGCTTCCACGAGCGAAGGCTCATGGAAGTCGACTCCGATGATCCGGCCGGGCCTGAACGCGTTGCCGAGCAGCCGGAACGATTGACCTTGGCCGCAGCCTGCATCGACGATCACAGGCGCCGCGGGCAGGGGGGTATCGACCAGGCGCTTGAGATCGTTGATTGCCACGCGCAGCACGTGATGTTCCCACGTGGCGGTGCGAAGAAACCACAATCCGAAGGCCGTCTCCGGCACGAAGGCAACGCTGGATGTTTCGGATGACGACACGAATTTCTCTCCGGCAACAAAGGATAGGAAAGGATGCAAACAGGGCGCACGTCATTGTACTGGCAAGCATGGCGCGCATAGAAGCAAGAGCGTGCAAGTTGATCCACGCAGATGATCTGCATGACGTGCGACGCACGAGACTCCACAGGCGGCTCCATGTCTTTTAAGCGAGGCACCCTTGAATACTGATTCTTCGAAGCAAGACACGACTGTCGATGTAGCCATCATCGGCGCAGGCCCCTCGGGGGCGGTCGCTGCCGCGCTGCTGCGAAAAGCGGGCCGTTCGGTGCTCGTGCTCGAGCGCCAGCATTTTCCGCGCTTTTCGGTTGGCGAGAGCCTGTTGCCGCAAAGCATGGCATACCTTGAAGAGGCCGGCATGCTGCAGGCCGTGGTCGAGGCCGGGTTCCAGTACAAGAACGGTGCGCATTTTATTTATCGCGACCAGTCGTCGTCCTTCGATTTCCGCGATAAACACACGCCCGGATGGGGCACGACGTACCAGGTCGAACGCGCGGTATTCGACGACCTGCTGATCCGGTGCGCCGCGAACCAGGGTGCCGAAGTGCGTTTCGGCCACACCGTGCAGGCGATGCAAACCGGCACTGCGCCCGTGCTGGACGTGGTCGATGAAGCCGGGGTTGCATACCAGGTGCAAGCCCGTTTTGTACTCGATGCAAGCGGCTTCGGCCGCGTATTGCCGCGTCTCCTGAATCTCGAAGCGCCCACGCGGATGCCCACGCGTGCGGCCATCTTTACGCATGTGCGCGACGACATCCCGGCTGGCGTGACAGACCGGAACAAGATCTGCGTCGCGACGCATCCGGAGCATCGCAATGTCTGGTTCTGGATGATTCCGCTGGCAGGCGGACGCTCGTCGGTCGGGTGCGTAGCCGAGGCAAGTTTCCTGGAGTGTCCCGAGAGCGAGCGCGATGCAAAGCTGCGCGCGCTGATCCAGCAGGAGCCAACACTTGACGCGCTCATTGGCGAGGCGCCGTTCCTGATGCCGGTGCGGCATATCGGCGGTTATTCGGCGAACGTCGAGCGGCTGCATGGTCCGGGTTACGCACTGCTCGGTAACGCGGGCGAGTTCCTCGATCCAGTGTTTTCATCGGGCGTGACGATCGCGCTGCGCTCCGCGCATCTGGCGGTGCAAACGCTCGAGCGGCAGTTAAATGGCGAAGGGCTCGACTGGCAGGCAGAGTACGACGTGCCGCTACGAAAAGGTATTGATACCTTCCGTGCATTTGTCGAGCGGTGGTACACGGGGGAGTTGCAGGACATCATCTTTTATCCGCATAAAACACCGCATATCGCACGTTTTATCAGCGCAGTGCTGGCGGGCTACGCGTGGGATGAATCGAATCCGTACGTGGCCGATCCAGTGCGTAGGCTCAATGCGCTTCATGAGATATGCAAGGGCTCTTGAGGGGGCAGAGATTGCGTTGAAATGTTGTCGACGCGCATTAGTCTTGTGGCCACGGATAGCCGTGTCAAGCCATCGCCACGCGGGAAATCTTTCTTGTTGTAAGCCTTTGTGCGCGGGTCAGGGAACACCCTGACCCATAACTCCGTCCGTGCAGACATCCGCATTTAGCGAGTAGCATGTAACGCCCCGGCGAGCACGAGCACACGTCCCACGCTTGACCGGGCCGATGCTGCGCTCGCTCGCAGCATCGCTTGAACCCGAGCATCGTAGATAAAAAACGTGCCGTACCGGAGGAGACACAGTATGCGCAAGATGCGTTGGATGGTCATATTTCTATGCTTCCTGGCAATCGCGATCAACTACGTCGATCGCGCGAACCTTGCAGTTGCCGCCCCTCAGATACAGAAGGCGCTCAACATCGGCCCGGCGCAAATGGGCCTCGTGATGAGCGGCTTCTTCTGGACCTACGCGCTGATGCAAATGCCGTTCGGCTGGTTCGTCGATAAGGTCGGCGCGCGCATCGCCTTGCCGCTTGCAGTCGGTTGGTGGTCCATATTCACCGCCCTCACGGCGGCGACCTCGAGCGTGGCAGGCATGTTCGGCTGCCGCCTGATGCTCGGCGTGGGCGAGGCCGGCGCTTATCCGGCGTGTGCGAAGCTCGTCGCGCAATGGTTCAAGCCGGCGCAGCGGGCGTTCGCGACCAGTATCTTCGATAGCGGCTCGCGGGTCGGCTCCGCACTCTCCATCCCGATTGTCGCGCTGATCATCAGCGGTTTCGGCTGGGAAGCGTCGTTTGTCGCAACGGGCGCGGTCGGCCTGCTGTGGGTGCTTGGCTGGTTCGTGCTCTACCGCAATCCGTCGCGTGGCGATCTGACCGGCGAAGAAAACGCAGCGCCTGTGCCGCGCGACAAAACTTCTGACCAGAACGTCACGTGGGCCTCGCTCTTCAGGCATCGCACGCTGTGGGGCATGATGCTCGGCTTCTTCTGCCTGAACTTCGTGATCTACTTTTTCATCACGTGGTTCCCGAGTTATCTCGTGCAGACGCGCGGTTTTTCGCTCAAGTCGCTCGGCACGCTCGGCATGATTCCCGCGCTCATTTCGATTCCCGGCGGCTGGCTCGGCGGCATCGTTTCGGATGCACTCTATAAGCGCGGCTGGAGCCTGACGAAGTCGCGCAAGACCTGTATGGTCGGCGGCATGCTGCTTTCGTCGATCATCACGCTGTCGGCGTTCACGACCAGCATCTATGTGATGCTCGCATCGTTTGGAATCGCTTATGGCAGCCTTGCGTTCGCGGCTGCAAGCATCTGGTCGCTGCCGGGCGACGTGGCGCCGACCCCGGACTACGTGGCGTCGATCAGCGGGATCCAGAACTTTGCATCGAACCTTGCGGGCATTGTGATCACCACGTTCACCGGCCTGATGCTTGCCCTCACCAAAGGGTCGTTCACCATTCCGTTGATTGTCGCGGGCGGTTTCTGTTTCCTCGGCGCGTTCAGTTATCTCGTGATCGTGGGCAAGATCGAGCCGCTTCGGATTCCGGGTGCCCAGCCACTCGATGTCGCTGCGTCGCAGGGAGTGGGAGGACGCTAGCGTGATAAAATTCCGCATCGTCTGACTTTTCGTTGTATACTTCGTCCCCGATCGAGCAAACGGTTGTGGAGCAAGGCTGGCAGGATGTTGATCAAACCTTCCGGTGCGCCGCTTTCCAGTTGTGTCGGCCGGTAGTTAGTCGATACATAGCCGGCAGTTTTGTGCAAATGGTTGAAATTATTGGTGGAATAATCGGCTGCGCTGCTCAAGTCTCGATCGTTGCAAAAGATGTAAAAAAGGAGTGGTAGTTCAGTTGGTTAGAATACCGGCCTGTCACGCCGGGGGTCGCGGGTTCGAGTCCCGTCCACTCCGCCAGCATTCTCGAGAAGGGCGAACTCCGGTTCGCCTTTTTTATTGCCCGCTGCTGTAACATCGGGCGTTTCGTATTAGGCAGAATCGTCACGCATGCTCGACTTTTTCCGTAATCACCAACGCCTGATGATGGCCCTGTTGATCCTGATTGTCGTGCCAGGATTGGGAATTGTGGGTATCCAGGGCTTCAGCAGTTTCTTCGACGAAAACGCCAACGTCGCCAGTGTCAACGGCCACAAGATCACGCGGGTCGAGTACGACGGCGCGATGCGCCAGCAAGTCGATCGCGCGCGGCAAATGCTCGGCGCTCAGTTCGACCCAAAGATGTTCGAAACGCCGGAAATGCGCGCGTCGCTGATCGACAGCCTCGTGCAACAGCGCGTGCTCGCCGACGAAACCCAGCGCCTCCACCTGACCGCCTCCGACGCAGCCGTACGTCGCGCATTGCTGGCCGATCCGACCATCGCTTCACTGCGCAAGCCGGATGGTTCCATCGACGTGGACCAGTACAAGCAATTGCTCGCGATGCAAGGCATGACGCCTGAGCAGTACGACGAGCGCGTGCGTTATGGCCTCGCCGCGGATCAGATTCCGGCGAGTATCCAGTCCACGGCGTTCACGTCGAAGACCCTGGCCCAAACGCTGACCGAGATCGCCGAACAACGTCGCGACGTTCAAGGTCTCGCATTCCGCACCGTTGATTACACCGCGAAAATTCAGCCCACCGACGCACAAGTGAAGTCGTATTACGACGCGCACAGTGCTGAGTTCGCTACGCCCGCGTCCGCGACCATCCAGTACCTGGTGATGTCGCCGGCCACGTTGTCGGCGGCGGTCAAGCCGTCTGACGCGGACCTCAAGAAGTACTACGACGACAACATCGCGCGCTTCAAGACGCAGGCGCAAGTGCGCGTGAGCCACATCCTGATCACTGCGCCGAAAGACGCAAGCGCTGCAGACAAAGCGAAGGCCAGGCAACAAGCCGAAACGCTGCTCGCGCAGGTCAAGGCACATCCGGACCAGTTCGCGCAGATTGCTGAGAAGAATTCGCAGGATCCGGGATCGGCGTCAAAGGGTGGCGACCTGGGGTATTTCAGCCGCGGCATGATTGCAGGCGGCCAGGCCTTCGACGACGCTGCGTTCGGCCTGAAGAAGGGCGAAACCAGCGGCATCGTGCAGACGGATTTCGGTTATCACATTCTCGAGGCAACCGACGTGAAGCCGTCCGTCACGCAGTCGTTCGACGAAGTGAAGGACCAGATCACGAAGGAAGTCGTCGCGCAGCAAGCGGCAAAGAACCTCGCTGACAACGCGGAAGGCTTCACCTCGACGGTGTACGAACAGTCGAAGTCGCTGCAACCTGCCGCCGACAAATACAAGCTGCAAATCCAGACGGCGACGGTTGGATCAAAGCCTGATCCAAAGCTGCCCGCTGACAGCCCGCTGAACAATGCCAAGTTCCTCGCAGCCATATTCGCACCGGACGCCGTGAAGCAGCACAACAACACGCAGGCTATCGACATTGGCAACAGCACGCTGATCGCCGGCCGTGTGACGGACTATAAAGCGGCGGCCGTGCCCGCACTCGACACCATCAAGGACGCAGTGCGCACGAAGGTCATCGCGGAAGAAGCGGCCCAAGCCGCCCGTAAAGATGGCATAGCCAAGCTGGCCGAGTTGCAGAAGTCGAACTCGACTGCAGGTTTTTCGTCGGTATCGAAGGTATCGCGTAACGACGCGCAGGGCCTGCCGCCCGCCGCGCTCGCCGCCATCTTCAAGGCGGATTCGTCGAAGTTGCCGTCGTATGTTGGCGTTGATCTCGGCGCGGACGGATACGCTATCTATCGCGTGGACGCTATCGAGAAGCCTGATCCGGTGACCGCGGACCGACTGACCGGCGCGCAGCAACAAGTCGCTCAGGTCTACGCGCAAGCCGAGATGGAGTCGTACCTCGATTCGTTGAGGGCGCGCTCGAAGGTGAAGATCACGAACGTGCCCACCACGTCTGATCAGTCGCAATGATCCTGGTGGTCTGAGTCGCTAAATTTGACTCGCACGATAAAAAGCCCCGCTGGCACAAACCGGCGGGGCTTTTTCACATCGGGCTTCATGCTTTTTCTGAGAGTCTGAGGAGAGCCTGAGAAGAAGACGCCCGATGGAAGCGTTACAAGACGTACACAGAGGTCAAAGGCATGTCTGGATGTCGCCGGTGGCATCGCTGCCGGCCGAGCCCGCAGCGCGGAAACCGACCCATGTACCCGAACCCGCATAGTTGGGACGAACGATGGCGGCCGCGCCGTCCGGCGGTTGCTGACCCGGAACGTAGACATTGGCTGCCATGTCGTTCGCGAGCGTGTCCTGAGACACCACTTGTTGCTGTGATTTATCGGCCCATTTCTGCGCGATACATTGTGCGACGACCTTCGGAGGTTGCTGGCTCGTGCCCACCTGACTGACGTTAGGGGACGGAGCGGCGCAAGCCGAGATCGCGACGGTCATGGCGAGAATTGGTAAATATTTCACGTTACCTCCTTTCAATGCGCTCACAAACGGAGCCGGGGTTTTTCAGGGTTACGCGAAAATCTTGAGTACTGAATCGTGGCCGTATTCCGCGCATGGCTAAAAGCCAACCGGGCGACGCGCTGACAGGGTTCAAGCGGGGATCTGGAGATGAATCGGTTCAATCATCAGTTATCTCCCCCAGTCATTTCGATGGCGCGCCCAGCAAAGGTCTTAAAACTGGCCAGACGTTGTTCAATAGCAAAGGCTGGGCCTGAGGGGTCGGATGAATCTGGTCCGCCTGAAACATCTCGGGCTTGTTTTCCATGCCAGCCAACAAGAACGGGACGAGCGGCACACGTTTTTCTTTCGACAATTGTTCGTAGACCCCGTGAAACTTTTGCGAATAGTCCGGGCCATAGTTAGGCGGAACATACATCCCGACGAGTAAAACTTTCGCGTTGGCGGCCTGCGATTTCTCGATGATGCTCCGCAGGTTCGCCTCGGTGGTCGCAAGCGGCACGCCGCGCAACGCGTCGTTGGCGCCGAGTTCAACAATCACAATGCTCGGCCTGATGCGGTTGAGCGCGGCGGGCAGGCGGGCGAGGCCGCCGCTGGTGGTGTCGCCGCTGATGCTTGAATTGGCGACGCTATAATCGAAGTGCTCCTGGGGAAGCTTCGAGCGCAGCAACGCGACCCAGCCTGTATCGCGCGGCAGGCCGTATTCGGCGGAAATGCTGTCGCCGAGGACCACGATCGTCGGTTTGCCGGCTGTGGGCGTCGTACCTGTTGTGACCGTAGCTGCAGCCTTGGCCGCAGTCGCGTCTTGCGCCGCATAAGCGGGCGTAACGCCCATGCATGCGATCAATGCAACCCATGCCAGCGTGGCGCGCGTTGTCCAGTTCACCTTAAGTCTCTCCATGCAAAACAATATCGAACCAGTCATAGAAGTACGGGGTTTAAGCAAGCGGGTGAAGGACGCGACGGGCGAATTGATCATCCTCGATCAGATCGACCTGTCGATCGAAAAGGGCAGCAGTGTCGCCATAGTCGGCGCATCGGGGTCCGGCAAATCCACGTTGCTCGGTCTGCTTGCGGGATTGGACAGCGCGACGGCAGGCACGGTTCGCTTGCTCGGGCGCGACCTGGGCACGCTGAACGAAGACGAACGCGCGGCATTGCGCAGCGGCTCGGTGGGATTCGTCTTCCAGTCGTTCCAGTTGATGCCGCACCTGACCGCTCTCGAGAACGTGATGTTGCCTCTGGAATTGCGCGGCGATGTGCCGCACAAGGAGATCGCGACGCGTGCACGGGACCTGCTCGAACAGGTTGGCCTCGGTAAGCGGACCGCACATTATCCCAAGCTGTTATCCGGTGGCGAGCAACAACGCGTAGCGCTTGCGCGCGCGTTTGTCACGCATCCGGCCGTGCTGTTCGCCGATGAACCCACCGGCAGTCTTGATGCGGCGACGGGGTACGCGATCATCGACCTGATGTTCGAGATGAACCGGCGTAACGGTGCAACGTTGATCCTCGTCACGCACGATGCCGAACTGGCCGAGCGATGCGACGCCACGGTGACGATAGAAGCAGGGCGGCTGGTGAATGGGCTGAGCGTTTAGACCGGAGTGCCTTGCGTCTTCCATTGATGAAGACGCAAGGCATCGTCATAAAACCCCTATAGCCCCTTCAACGCAGCCTGCGCACGCGCGATCAACGCCGATGTCGACGAGTCATGCTTGGCGGGATCGGCCTTCTCGCTGGTGATATCGGCTTCCACTACCTTGCCGAGAATCTTGCCCAGCTCCACGCCCCACTGATCGAACGAGTTGATGTCCCAGACCGCGCCCTGGACCAGCACCTTGTGTTCGTACAGCGCGATCACAGCACCAAGCGTTTCCGGCGTGAGCGCGTCGAGAATGATCGTGGTTGTCGGGCGATTGCCGGGGAAGCTCAAGTGCGTCGCGAGATCTTC
>NZ_JAQGMM010000425.1 GCF_028292365.1 Caballeronia sp. | reverse complement strand
GTTTGGTGCTGGGTTGCTAGGTTTCTGCGTTAGCGGTCTGAGTCATTGCCGGGTTGCTGCTTTCTAGGTTAGTGGTTTGATTAGGTTGGCTAATTTCTTTATCACTATTAGCCACTGCGCGTGGCGGCGCGTCATTTCTTTGTCCAAAGCGACAAAGAAACGAAGCAAAGAAAACGCTTTCAACCGCTCTACCCTAAGTGTCCACAGCGTGCAGTTTTAATTCATAGGTGCCCCAAAAGCACGGTGCTCGCCAGAGCCACGGATGTGTGAAACCCTCCTTCTCCGAACACAGATACCCACACGCTTCGCCACCAGTGATTGAATCTGCCCAAGGAGCACCCCGCGCTATCCGCGGACAACCAACCACCAAATTTGTACGCATGACGAACCACGAAGCCAACCCACCTGGGAAACAAGGCCACAAAAATGCGTGAGGCCGTCGGGGTTCCCTGGCACTCGTGCTTGCCCGAGAGCGTACGGGGCGAAGCGTGTTCATGTCAGGATTCGCGAGAAGGAGGGGTTCACACATCCGTGGCTCTGGCGAGCACCGTGCTTTTGGGCACCCATGAATCAAAACTGCACGCTGTGGACACCTAGGGTAGCGTGGTTGAAAGCGTTTTCTTTGCTTCGTTTCTTCGTCGCTAAGGACCAGGATGACGCGCCGCCACGCGCAGTGGCTAATAGCGATAAAGAAAACATCCAACTCACGCAGACCGCTAAGGCCGAAAGCACCAACCCGGCATTGACTCGGATCGCTAACCCGGGAACCTGGCACTGACCCACCCGCTAACCCCAAAACCCACCCCGCCCCTACTCAACCGTGGTACTTGGAATCAAGTTCATCAATCGCCGCCACATTGCCCGCGCTCCGGCCCTTCTCGTCGAACGTCTGCGCCAGAAACGCATCGGCAATCGTCTTGGCCACTTCAGTCCCGATCACCCGCGAACCCATCGTAATGATCTGCGCATTGTTCGACAGCGCCGCGCGTTCCGCGGAATAGGTATCGTGGCACAACGCAGCGCGAATTCCAGGCACCTTGTTGGCCGAGATGCTGACGCCGATCCCTGTGCCGCAGACCAGAATAGCGCGGTCATAGTCGCCGCGTATGACGCCCGAAGCCACACGGTCAGAAAGATTTGCGTAGAACTCCTTTGGATCTGCCTCATTGGTCGACACCTCGAAAACATCGAAGCGGTCCTTGAGGTGTTCAGCCAGCACATGGGCCAGTCCCGCCCCCGCGCTATCCCCAGCAACTGCAAGTTTCATGATGATCTCCTTCAGATTGAAGTTTCACGCATGCGGAGAGTTCAGAGCACAGCCCTGACGCGCTCCACGATGTCCAGATATCCCGCGACGTCCCATGCAGAGCGCCCGATGAACAGCCCGTCAATATGCACACTAGCAGCAAGTTCGGCGCAGTTACCAGGGTTCACCGAGCCGCCGTAAAGGCACGGCACACGGCGGCCAAGAACATCTTGCGCCACCGCAATAATTTCTGCCTGGCGGGCGTCGGCATAGTCCGCCCTGGCCGGTATACCGTGCTCGCCGATGGCCCAAACCGGCTCGTAAGCAAGCAGAATGTCAGCCGTGTACTGGTCGGGCGTCAACCGGCCCAACGCGCCTCGAACTTCGGCAGCCAGAACCTCGGCTGCTCGCCCGCCTTCTCGATCAGCAAGCGTCTCGCCGATGCAGATCAGCGGCGTCAACCCGTGGCGCACCGCCGCCTCGACCTTCAGCCCCACCGTGTCATCGGTCTCGCCAAAATGTTCACGCCGCTCGGAGTGGCCGAGCTCGACCAGATCCATTGCGCAATCGACCAGCATCGGCGGCGAGATTTCGCCGGTCCAGGCGCCACGATCGGCCCAGTGCATGTTCTGTGCGCCAACCTTCACCGACGTATCTACGAGGATCGCCTTGACCTCGCGGATCGCGGTGAAAGGCGGAATCACAAAGCGCTGCATCCGTGGGTCGTCAATGCTCGCGAGCAGACCTTGGGCAAAAGCGCGCGCCTCCGCCAAGGTCTTGTTCATTTTCCAGCTGGTACCGATCCAGAAAGGGGAATGGGTCATGTTGATGTCGACAATCGGAGGCGCGAACCTCGCGCTGCTGAGCGCCGTGCCAAGGTGCGTCGTGTTACCCCGGCGCGGCGCTCAGGTGAAAACCGCAAGCACCTTTCGGCGCACTGCGGGTTAAAGCTGTTGCATCACTTCGACATCGTAAATGCGGAGGTGTACTTATCCACGTTGGCCTTGGTGATCAGCACACAATCGAAGAGCTGCTTTTCAGTCTTGGCACCCGTCTTGCCGGTCTTCAGGAACTGATCGGCCTCCTGCACCGCCTTGACGGAAAACGTCGCAACCGGTTGCAGCACCGTGTACTGCAATTCACCGGCCTTGACCGCGGCAACCGCCGTTGGTGAACCATCAAAGCCACCCACCTTGATGCTCGACAGTTTGCCCGCCTGCTTCAGCGCGGCAATCCCGCCAAGCGCCATTTCGTCGTTGCCGCTGATCACGCCAATAATGTCCGGGTGCGCTTGCAACAGGCTCTGCATGGCGTTGAAACCCTTCGTGCGATCCCAGTCGGCCACTTGCGATCCGACCTTCTTCAGATCCGGGTACTGGCTAAGCACTGACGTGTAGCCATTGGACCGCGTGGCGGCGTTGTTATCCGACGGCGAGCCGAGCAGTTCGACATAGTTACCCTTCGACCCAACGGCCTTCACCCATTGCTGCGCACCCAGCGCCGCACCCTGTGCGTTGTTGGAAACGAGCTGCGCCTTGGCCAGGCCTTCCTGGTTGATCTCGGCATTGACGAGGAAAACCGGAATGTTGGCGGCAACCGCCTTTTTCACCGCGCCCACAGAGCCGCTCGCGTTCGCCGGATCAAGAATGATCGCGACCGATTTGTTGGTGATGGCGGTATCGATCAACTGACTCTCGGCATTGGTGTCGCCTTTCGAAGCCGCGACGTTAGCGGTGTATCCCAGCCTCTTCGCCTCGGCGGCGGCAACGTTACCTTCTGTGAGCCAGTACGGGTTCGAGGGATCATTGACGATGATGGTCATGAGTCCACCGGCTGCATGCGCCTGGCCTGCGAACAGAGGCGCGGCGATGGCGACAGCGGCGAGTGACAGAGTCCTCAGGGTTTTTCTCTTGGTTGTCATGGTAAGTCTCCTTTTTTGATTAGCGATAGCGTCGGGATAAGACAAATACAAATGAGGACAAGTAAGACATTCTTCTCAAGGGCCGGTGGCGCGGCTCAAGCCTTGCCACTTTGTGGAGAAGTGGGTTGACCGGCGGTCGGTGCTGGACGCTTGACTCGACGGCGATACTGAATGGCGTTGAGCAACACCGCGAGCACGATCACCGCGCCGGTGAACACCGTCTGCCAGTAAGAAGAAATACCGATGATCACCAGGCCGTCGGACAGGAATCCGATCACGAAGGCACCGAGCAGCGTTCCCCGAATATTGCCAGTGCCGCCCATCAGTGACGCGCCTCCGATCACCACGGCAGCGATGGCCGTTAGTTCATAGGTCGTGCCGGCCGTCGGACCTGCGGACGTAAGCTGCGAGGAAAGGATCAACCCGGCGATGGCGGCACAGACGCCCGACATCATGTACACGCTGATCTGCACTCTTTTCACCGGAACGCCGGAAAGTTGGGCTGCGCGCTCATTGCCGCCGGAGGCATAGAGCCATCGACCAAAGGCTGTGCGGGTAAGCATGATGCTGCCCAAAATTCCGATGATCGCCAGGATCAGGACGCCAACGGGAACATTGAACAGGCGATCAAACCCAAGCCCGTTGAATCCCACATTGCCCAGATCCGCGTGACCACCCAGGTTGTTGTAGGTCAGGCCGTTGGTCATCAGCAGAGCAAGTCCGCGCACCACATACATCACCCCGAGTGTGGCGACGAAAGCGGGCACTCTGAACCGCGCAATGAGCACGCCGTTAACCAGGCCGATGAAGGCGCCAAGCAGACAGCACAGCACCACCACGACCCACACCGCCGGATACAGCACGACGCCAAACAGGTTCAGCGTCACACCCTGCAGGAAGAACCCCGCGACCACGCCGGAGAGCCCGAGTGTGGATCCGACCGACAGGTCAATTCCGCCGTTGATGATCACCAGCAGCATGCCAATGGCGAGGATGCCGTAGATAGCCACATGCGAGGCCATCGTCAGGAAGTTTTCGACTGCGAAGTAATACGGCGAGAGCATCGAAAATACGATGATGATCACGATCAGCGCAAAGAATGCACGTCCTTCGAGCAGCATCTTGCCGATGTCGAAACCGTCGCCCAACCGGCTGGCGCGGGTTGACGTGGAAGGTTTAGCGGAGTCGTTCATGTTCAAGTCTCCATGCATTTCTATGATCAGATCACCACGGCTTCGCCGGAGGCGGCCATGATCTGGTCCTTGGTGGCATCGGCGCCGAATTCCGCGGAAATCTTGCCCCGGCGCATGACGACGATGCGATGCGCAATGCTCAAGCATTCACCCACTTCCGACGTGGAGAACACCACGGCCAAACCTTGCGTGGCGCTCTCGCTGAGCAGGCGAAAGACTTCGGCCTTTGCGCCGATGTCGATACCACGACTGGGCTCGTCGAGCAGAATGACTTTCGGGCGGGTAGCAAGCATCTTGCCGATTACGACCTTTTGCTGGTTACCCCCCGACAACGAACCGATAGGCGCACCTGGGCCCGCCGTTTTAACGTGAACGTTTCGAATCGACTGATCGACGAGCACGCGCTCGCGAGGAAAGGACAACAGCAACCCCTTAACGAAGGTGCCGATGCTCGCGAGCGACAGGTTGGTGCCCACATTCATGGTCGGCACCAGGCCATCGCGCTGGCGATCTTCCGGCACGAGCACGAGGCCGCGGCCAATCCGCCCGGCGATGCTCAATGACGCAATATCCTCGCCTTCGAGCAGGACCTTTCCACCGGTCACCGAAGAGCGGCCGGCCACAGCCTCAAGCAGCTCGGTGCGCCCCGCTCCCATCAGGCCGTAGATGCACACGATCTCGCCCGCGCGCACCTCAAGCGACAAGTGATCGACCACGGAGATGCCGGATCCCGCGTCGTCGGCAACGCTGACATCTTCAATCGCCAGCGCTACGTCGCCGAACGCGTAGCCTGTCGGCGGCGAGCCGAGGTCGAAGTTCTCACCCACCATGTTGCGCACGATCCACGCGAGGTCGATATCCTTGGCTTCGGCCGTGGCCGTCATCCTGCCGTCGCGCAACACCACGGCGTAGTCGGTGATTTGCAGCGCCTCTTCAAGGTGATGCGAGATGTAGACAATCGACACGCCGCGGCTGGTCAGGTCGCGGATCACCTTGAACAGCACCTCGACCTCGGAAGCGCTCAGCGCCGACGTCGGCTCATCCATGATCAGGATGCGCGATTGAACGGAGAGAGCGCGCGCAATTTCAACGACCTGCTGCTGGCCCAGGCGCAAGTCCTGGACGCGTGTCAACGGGTCGATTTCCTCCTCGAGGTCAGCCATCAGCGCCCGGGCTTGCCGCGCTTCTTCGGCGAAGTTGACGCCTGTGGCCGAACGCAATTCCCGGCCCATGAAGATGTTGTCGCGCACGCTGAGGTTGGGCGCGAGACTCAACTCCTGATGAATGATCGAGATACCGTGGTCGCGTGCATCGTTTGACGAAGAGAAGGCGACGCGCTGACCATCGAGTTCGATATGCCCCGATGTCGGCATCTCGACCCCGGCGAGGATCTTCATCAAGGTCGATTTGCCCGCGCCGTTTTCGCCAAACAACGTGGTGACCTTGCCGCGATGGATATCGAAGTTCACACCCTTCAGCGCATGCACGCCGCCGTACGACTTGACGATATCGCGCGCTGACAGCAGCACTTCGCCGGCCACGGATTGGGTTTGATGGGTTTGGATTGGGGTGCTCATTTCACATCCAGCTTCACCGGCGTCACCAGCCAGCCGTTCGGATTGATCAATTGAAAGACACCGACAACCGAAATGGTCTTGCCCGTCAGCTTGGTCGTATCAACCTTCGACAGGACCGCCTTCTTCATCGCCGTGTTGATCGCGTATCCGGCGTTCTGATAGTCGATCTGGTTGGTGAATTGCTCGAAGCCGATGGTGCCGGTGGCGTCGCGCAGATCGGTGCCGTTGATCGCCGGGCCGGTCTGCACGCGGATCACCACGGAGTCAGGCACGTTCGGCACCTTCACGGTATAGATTCCGGCATCCTCACTACCGGCAACGCCATCGAACTTGACCGATATTTCGGGGCCGATGCCGCCGCCTGCCACACCGTACTGCTTGCCGGCGGCGTCCTGGTCCTTGGCGATGGCTGCGGCCAGCGTGTCGGCGCTGACTGCTTTGCCCTCGATCGCCGCCTGCGTCTTTGGAAATTGTGCTTCGCCGTAGGCGGCCGGATCGAACGTCTTGACTTGCGTATCGCCTGCGGACCCGATCTTCACGACCTTGATGCTCAAGGCCATCGCTACGATCAAAATCACTGCCAGCACTGCGGCAATTGCTGCACGAACGCTGCGCCTGGAGCGGCGATTCATTGACGGGGTAGTCGTGCTCATTCGGACACCTCCTGACCTTCTGAACGATGCAAATGCAAAACGGGTGCGCTGAATCGATCCACTTTGAGCAGCAGTTTCGCTGAGTCCACTGCGCGTAAATGCTTACGATCGCGCTTGTAGCCTGTGTCTTCTGTCATGTCATGCTGTGCCACGTTGCCCCCAGTCTTCAGCGATCACGTTGAGCACCATCGCTGCGGACGCTGCCCCCGGATCGATATGTCCAATGCTGCGCTCGCCCAGACGCGCCGCTCGCCCTTTGGTCGCAACCATCGATTTGGTGGACTCGGCTCCTGTTGTCGCGGCGTCGCGTATCTGCGCCATGATTTCGGCGACCGGCAGCCCGCTCGCCATGCCTTGCTCGGCCGCGGCCGCCGCAGGCGCCCAGACATCGATCATGGTTTTCTCGCCCGGCTCTGCCTTGCCACGCGACTTGATGCCTTCGGCCATCGCCACGATCAGCATCGGTGCTTCGGTCAGCGGCATGTCCGGGCGCGCTCCAGCAGCCTTGGCTGCACGCATGAACGCGGTGGCGTAAAGCGGCCCCGACGAGGCACCGACCGCGTTCAGGAACCCCTTCGCCGCCGCGTTGAATTGATCGGCAAGCGAAGCATCCGC
>NZ_JAQGMM010000412.1 GCF_028292365.1 Caballeronia sp. | reverse complement strand
TCCAGAACACGCAGAACCGCGACACGGCGGCGATGCAGATCAAACTCGACGAGCTGATCCGCGCAATGAAAGGTGCGCATAACGCGCTTCTCGACCTCGAAGAACTCGAGGAAAAAGACCTGAGCCGCTTCCGAAAACACTACGAAAAACTGGCGGATGAAGCGCGCACCGCGCTGCGTGCGGCGGCAGCGACACCGATTCGCCGTTCGTCGACAACCACGATGACGATGATGACGATGATGACGAGCGCCGAGGCGATGCCAATCGCGATGGCAAGCCGGGAACCGAGCCGCTACGCGGCTAGCAAACGCGCTGTCCGACTGCGGCGCGCATCCGCTCGATGAGCGTCAACACCTTGGCCGGCGCTTTTCTAGGCGGCAAGCGAATGACCGAAAGTGGCCCAGATGGAATGGACACCCCTTGCCCGGAGACAACTATGGAAATGGAAATTGAGGGTAGGTGCCATTGCGGCGCAATAGCTTACGAGGCCATCGTCGATCCCAAAGCGGCAGGGCTTTGTCATTGCACCGACTGCCAGACGCTTTCTGGATCGCCTTTTCGCGCTAGCGTCCCCGCTAAGGCCGAGCACTTTCGTATTTTGCGCGGGCAGCCGAAGATCTACGTTAAGACAGCCGAATCCGGCGCGAAGCGCTCTCAGGCCTTCTGTGCCGATTGCGGCACGCCAATTTATTCAGCGGCTTCCGACAATCCCACTCAATACAATCTGCGCCTTGGTGCGGTAAAACAGCGAGCGCAGATTCCTCCCCAAACGCAGGCTTGGTGTGGGTCAGCACTTCCTTGGGCGCAGCACGTCGAAGGTCTGCCTCCGTCGCCGGACGATTAACCCAAGGAACTGAATTTCGAGCCCGAATTTAGCTGAAGCCGGTTTCCGCTTATCACACCTGTGACGTCGCGAATGTCAACAATTCGTGCGCATCGCGAATGTCAGAAAATGGCCCGGCCGCGCCCGATGCGGCCGGCCGCACCCGAGCCGTTACCGACACCCGAGCTCATCAAAACCGGCCTCCCGGCAGCGGGTGGACAACGCGGCGGGGGAGCAGATCAGCATTGTCTCGGCTAGAATGCGCTCCTCAAGTCGAAAAAAACCACAGGGGCTCGCCGCGCAGCATGGCTGCTCTATGCGACAGCCGCACCGCCCCGATACTGGCCACTGGCCCAATGTCATGCCCACCAGCTTCGTCTATATTGGAGCGTTATCCGCTCTCCTTTTGCTCGCCGGAATATCAAAGATCGCATTGGCTACCGGAACAGCCTATGTTCTCTTCCCCGAACTGGGCGCGTTGGCATACGATGTTTTCACGCGTCCTTCGGGTGTCTGGGCGAGATCTCCCGCTATGCTGGCCTTCACTCCAACGGCAGCATCGATAGTTGGCATAGCGATCACGCGCGAATTTCCATTCGGAATTGTCTCGGTGGTGCTTTGTATCGGAAGCGCTATGGTGCTGCTTCGTGTTCTGCGCTCACCAATCGCGCCCGCCATATCCGCGGGGTTTCTGCCGCTGGCACTTGGCGTTACCAGTTGGGCGTACCCAGCTTCGATCGCAGCCGTCACCGGTACGCTGGCAATTCTTATCGTCTCTTACCGGTGGTTATTCGCAGCTCGAATTGAAGCCCTGCGGCCCGTCCGGTCGCACGACATCGATAACAGGTTGGAGAGCGTCCCGACAGGATATGTGTGGCTTCCCGTCTTCGTAGGATTTCTGTTGCTAACCTACGGAATTACTCTCGTTACGGGCAATCGGCTCATCTTGTTCCCGCCGCTCGTGGTCATCGCTTTTGAAATGTTTGCGCATGCCGACGTTTGCCCCTGGGCACGGCGCCCCTTCACGCTGCCTGTGGCATGCACATTTGTCGCCGCAGTAGGCGTTGCAGCAGTGTCAGCCTTTGGATTTGGTCCCCTATCCGTAACTATCGCGCTTATTGCAGGAATCGTGGCATTGCGCATCGCGAGGCTTCATCTGCCGCCGGCTTTGGCAATTGGCTTGCTGCCACAAGTAATTGCACACCCTGATTGGACATTTGTAGCCGCCGTTGCTGTTGGCTCAACCGCTTTGACAGCAACATTCCTGATCGCACGCACGTCGCTCATGGGCCAAACGCGATCGGTATGAACAGGAGGAACACGGCTAAGCCTTCATGCAATGCGCTTGCATCCAAAGTAGGCCCCTTTGCGTAAATACGAGCATATCGATATCTTTTCGAGATTTTCACCTGTTACGCTATCAGCGCGCAAGCAACGCGAGCCGACCCATGGGTCATGTCAAGGAAAGGTACGTCGTTCATGAGTACCATTTTAATAGTAGACGACGATCATGGGATTCTGACGGCATGGAGACGCCTTTTGCGAGCGGAAGGTTATTGGGTTGATATCGCCGACAGTGGAGAAGCCGGCCTGATCGCGGCCGACAAGATGAGACCCGACTTGATCGTTACAGATCTATCGATGCCCGGGATGAGCGGAGTGGAGTTTTGCCATTTGCTTCGGCGCGACCCAAGGTTCCTCGCAGTTCCGTTGATTTTGGCCAGCGCCGAGCACGAAAATTTCTACGGTGCGCCTGCTTGGGATGAGGCTTGGAAAAAACCAGTTGCGATAGAAACTATTCTTGCTTCAATATCGCGGCTCCTGCAGGGGCTGCTTGATTGATGCGTCAACGGCCGAACATGACCACCAAAACACGTGGGCGCGAAAGTGAGATTTGTCGAGTTACGTTAACCGTCCGCTCTTGGCCGACCGATGCCAGGCGCGAGGCAAGGCTACGTTGTGCGCGACAGCCAGCAGATTAGCAGCGACGATAACTAGGATGCCCACAACCTGCGAGGGCGCCACTGACTGTCCCAGCATAACCAGCCCGACGCCCCAAAGCGACAACCGGCTCGCCGCTCGTCAAGATTCCAAACCGGTGGGATGAACTTCTCCGAAGTGCAGCCATCTCCAACACATATGGCAGAAGCGGGTACGCTACAGCGACTGCGACCAACGAAACGGATGACGCGACACCTAATCCACCTGTCGAACGCTCGAACCAGCTTGCTGCCCACGACAATACCGCTGCAATCGACAGTGGCACCGCAAGCCCGTGTAAGCCGCGCGTGGTGCTTCCGACGCGGCGTGACGCAAGAATGTATCCGGCCCAGCACGCAGCAGCGGCGCAAGCAGGAAAAATGGCGCTGGGGCTGAGAGAAGCCGTGTGTACCGAGAGAGCCAGCAGCACACCGGATAGGGCTACCACTGCAATCAGAGCATGCCTGAATCGGCCCCCCGCGAGGACAGCAACCGATAGAGGTCCCAGGAACTCGACGGCTGTTGCCAGTGCGAGCGGCATCCGCATGATTGCCATCGCAAAAAATATCCCCATGCCCGCCATGCAGACCCCCAGTGCAATGGAAGAGCCGGAAATAGATTTGATGAGTGACTTTGGTTCTGAGGCGAGAACGATCACGACGATCAAAGCTGCCGCGACGGCAAACCTTAAAAAAGATGCGTGCACTGGTCCGACACTGCTGACGATCGACACTGATAGCGCCATGCCGAACTGCATGATTGTCATCGCGCCGAGGCAAAGCACCGGTCCAACGTTACGCAATTGATAGCCCCCTGAACGGCGTGTGCGAAGTCGTTTCTTTTTGCCATTCATTGCCGGCCCGGCGATGCAGGCATCGGTCTCCGGCGACAATTGTCGGTGATCTAAAGTTTGGTGTCGACTGCCGCTTATGGCCGATTTTAATGCCCTCCTTAGTTCGTTGTGCAGCATCGTCGCGCCAGAAGCCAAGGGTTTTGAACATTCACGGCTTGCCGCACGCAATGCGCTTGCATCCCAAGTAGGCCCCTTTGCGTAAAAATGGGTGATCGGAATTTTTCCGGGATATCCACCGGTTGCCGCTTCCGCTTTTGAGCGAGTGGATAGGAGCTCCTGTTCGCCGGAATAGGTGCAGACGCACACGGCCACTCGGTGGCTGGTCGCGCTGCAGTTGGTATCGCTAACGAGTCTGCTCACGCAGGGCCTAGAAACCGCTTTGTACCGGACTGAAGCGTCATCAAATCAAGACGGAGCGCTCACTGGCTTGAGCAGGACGCCAGGCGGTGTTCGCCTGGTTACCATCGCCTCCGCGCCGAAAGACCGAGGGGTTGATGTGGCGGGGAACATGGCTCCCCATTCCCCTCCTAGGGCGATGCCGGGAAGCCGAGCGCCGTCGCCTTCGTACGCAGATCGGCAAACCGACCTCCCTCGTCGGTGGTCACCATCGACTTGGCCGACGGCGCGCCGTTCACCTGCCCATTGTCGATGGACCCGAGACCCGGCACCCCCAATGCTCCCGCCAGCGAGCACGCGGTGCCGAACGTGCCTTGCGTTACCGCGATAGCAGGCGCATCGGTGCGCGCGGGGTCCGCGAAATCGAGTGCGTAAGCCATGTTGAACGTGCTCGCATCGCTTGCTCGCACACCGAGCGGATCGAGGCCGAAGCGCCACGCGAGCAGTTGATGAATAGAGCTAGGATCAAACGGATACCGCGATACCGCATTCGCGCGCACACGCGGACCGAGCAGCATGCAAGGCACGCGAAAACCGAGTCGCCCGTCGTTGCCGAGCGCCTGCTCCGACGCCGACACCGGTTTCACCGGCGGCGCCACATGTTCCATGAAGCCGCCCCATTCGTCGTAAACAATGATCATGAGCGTGCGGTTCCACGCCGGGCCCGTGCGCAATGCGTCGTAGATCTGGCCGAGCAGCACCTGGCCGTTGCGGATGTCGGCGTGAGGATGATCGTCGTTGGACGTACCGTTCACCTCGCCGGCGAAACTCGGGTCGACCATGCAGAACGAAGGCAACGTGCCCGCTGAGGCATTGGCAAGAAACTCGGCCATCAATTTCGAGCGGCCGACATAACGCGTTCCGTAAAGCGCGGTGAACGGCACGTCGTGGAAGTAATACGCAGACGAGACGTTTTTCGCGTCGAGCCGGTCCCAAATGGTCGGAAGCGTCGACGTATCGTCCGTGTCGCTCAGCCGGTCGGTCTCGCCGCTGTGGAGATACACGCGATTGGGGAAGGTGGGGCCGAGGATGCCGCTCATGTAGTAATCGCACACGGCGTACTGGCCTACCGCACCGCGATAGAAGTCCATGTCCCCTTGCTGAAAATAGCCGACGGGCAGGATATCGCCGCGCGTCAAGCTCGTGTTCGGGGTGAGCAAGAAACCGTTCATTGCGCCATTGGCGAGGTGCACGCGCCCGGCGTCATAGGCGTGGTCCGGATCTGCATAGCCGCAGGCCTGAAAACCAAACGCCGCATTCGACGCAAGCGCGAAGGGCGTCTGGGTATGGCCGAAGGCATCGATGAACTGGCGGCTCGGAGGTAGTCCTTCGGCATTAGGTACCCAGCCCAGCATGTGGTCGAACGAGCGATTTTCCATCGTCACGAGGACGATGTGATCGATACCGGACGTGGTCGGGTCGGGCAGCACAGGACGCGGAAGGTTGGCGCGATCGGGAGGAATCTGACCGATAACGGGGTTTGCCGGCCCCGTGCCGCCGCTCCCACCTCCGCCTCCGCCGCCGCATGCGGACAACGCGACGGAGCTGGCCAGCGCAGCGAGAATCTGACGGCGGATGGGATCGGGCTGATTGGAGGGACGATCACTCATGACAATCTCCTGTGGGTGTTTTCTATTGGCGGAGTGGGACGCGACGACCTGCATGTGCATCCAGCGCGTGAGGTCGCGGCGAGTGACCAGCGGCTATCAGCACATAGCGTTCCCGACTCTGCAGGGGCCCGCCCCAACTTTTGCCGCGGAGAATGGCGCCTCGCAGCGCCGAACAAGGGCGGTATTTCGCGAAACAAAATTGGGTCGGCGCGCGTTTCCGACCAGGCACGTGTTGCAGGGCTTGTGAAGCGCAGCTTTTAAGCGATGCGTGAAGCCCGCGCCGATTCAGTCGCACCGACGCCGGACGGTTTCATCCCTACGCCACTTCCTTCCGGGGCTCGCTTGACGGCGGCTCGTCCCTCGAACGGCCACTATAAAACGTCACGAAGGCTGCGCTGAAGCCGAAAGAGTCAGCGCACGGCTTGATTGAAGAGATCCTATATGCAGGCGGGTCGTCGGCAAACTGATACGTAAAATCAGCGTGTCGAGTCCTGTTCAAAGGAGAACATCATGCGCACGGATCAGACGTTCACGACGGGTGGTGAAGAAACGGTGCTGGCGGTGTCACTCGAGCTTGCTGCGGCGAAGTGGAAGCTCGCGCTACACGACGGCCGGCGCGAGAAGCCGGCGGTGCACACGGTCGCGCAGCCCCAGGCCGCCGCCTGCAAGCCGTGCTGGACGTGATCGAACAACA
>NZ_JAQGMM010000387.1 GCF_028292365.1 Caballeronia sp. | reverse complement strand
CGTGAAGATCTTTCAGCAGGGCGATCGCAGCGATCAGAAGGGCGTTGTCGGCCAGCGACGAGAAAAACTGCGCGGCCATGATGGTGTAAAAACCTTTTTTCATCTGATCCGATGCTAGTCCGCACTGCGGGTGATCCGCCCCGTTCACGCACGGCGCGCTCGTCCCTCGCGTCCGGGTTCGCGCTCAGGCTCCCGTCCAGGCAATTTCTGTTTGAAATGGGTTGTGTGCACGGCTTTATAACACGAAAATAGGCGCATTCTGCCTAGCAGTAACCTGCATGACAATTCGCAGACGTTCAGGCCGGAACGTCACCGGTCTGCAAGGTGCCGATAAGGTATTGATTCGGGTACTGATTCAGCTGTTGAGTCGCTAAATCGGGTATTTTCGAATTTATCACCCTGCGCACGGTCTCTTGTTAAACGGCCATTCCATGCAATGATTGATCGTTGGCATATCAACCCCGTGTTGTCCTGCCATGCTTCGGGCTATCATCAATAGGGCACGATCGACTGCTGCCATAATGGGGTTTCGGCGCAGCGGTTCAGACCTCGTCAAGCTGTGACCGCTCTCGCGACCACCTGCTCATCACCTGTTCTTTCCAACCAAACTTCCATGCCGCGCCCGATATCCGCCACGATCCACACCGCTGCACTCGCCAGCAATCTCGCCGTCGCACGCCGTCACGCGCCGAAATCCAAGATATGGGCTGTGGTCAAGGCCAATGCATATGGCCATGGCGTGGCGCGAGCGTTCCCCGGATTGCGTGCGACGGACGGTTTTGGCCTGCTCGACCTTGAAGAAGCGGTCAAGTTGCGTGAGCTGGGCTGGGCCGGTCCTATTTTGCTGCTGGAAGGCTTTTTCCGTCCGACGGATATCGACGTTATTGATCGCTACAGCCTGACCACGGCCGTGCATTGCGACGAACAGTTGCGGATGCTGGAAATGGCGCGACTGTCGAAGCCGGTCAATATCCAGTTGAAAATGAATAGCGGCATGAACCGGCTCGGTTATACGCCGGAGCGGTTCCGGGCAGCGTGGGAACGCGCACGGGCAGTGCAGGGTGTTGGGCAGATTACGTTGATGACGCATTTCTCCGATGCCGACGGTCCGCGCGGCATCGGTCATCAACTCGAAGCGTTCGAACGCGGTGCCGAAGGCATTGCCGGCGCGCGCAGCCTCGCCAATTCCGCAGCCACGCTGTGGCATGCAGCAGCGCATTTCGACTGGGTGCGGCCCGGCATTATTTTGTATGGCGCTTCGCCGTCGGGCAAAACGGCTGATATCGCGACGACCGGATTGCGTCCGGCCATGACGCTCGCATCTGAGCTGATCGGCGTGCAGACCGTGCCGGCGGGGCACTCGGTTGGCTACGGTTCGGTGTTCTCGGCCACAGGTCCTATGCGGATCGGCGTAGTGGCGTGCGGGTATGCGGACGGTTATCCTCGATGTGCGCCCGAAGGCACGCCGGTTATCGTCGATGGCGTGCTGACAAGGGTCGTCGGCCGGGTGTCCATGGACATGCTGATGGTCGACCTGACCCCGGTCCCAACTGCTGGGATTGGCGCGCCCGTGGAGTTGTGGGGCACGAAACTGCCGATCGACGACGTCGCGGCTGCGTGCGGCACGATCGGGTATGAGTTGATGTGCGCAGTTGCGCCGCGCGTGCCAATGCGGGCGGAATAAAGCGGGTTGTTCGACTAGATAACGACGGAATTCAGGAAGGCGAGTGGCGAAAGTAGCGAAGGTCAAGACACTGTACGTATGTAGCGACTGCGGCGGTCAGGCGCCGAAATGGCAAGGTCAATGTCCGGCTTGCGGAGCGTGGAACACGTTGGTTGAGTCGGTGGCGGAGTCGCCCTCGGCGCATCGCTTTCAATCACTGGCGAAGACCTCGCCGGTGCAGCGCTTGTCCGAAATCGAAGCGTCGGATGTACCGCGCTTTACCACGGGTATCGGCGAATTCGACCGGGTGCTGGGCGGCGGTCTGGTGGCCGGCGGCGTGGTGCTGATCGGCGGCGACCCGGGCATCGGAAAATCCACACTGCTGCTGCAATCGCTGGCGGAAATTGCGCGTGAGCGGCCGGCGCTTTATATCAGTGGCGAAGAGTCCGGCGCGCAGATCGCGTTGCGCGCGCAGCGGCTCGGCCTGCTCGGTGAGTCCGGCAAGGCAGCGCCTGATCTGCGCTTGCTGGCGGAAATTCAGCTAGAGCGTATTCAGGCGACTATCGATACAGAGCGGCCTGAAGTCGCGGTCATCGATTCAATCCAGACGGTTTATTCCGAAGCGCTTACCTCCGCGCCGGGATCGGTCGCCCAGGTGCGCGAGTGCGCGGCGCAGCTCACGCGGATCGCGAAGCAGACGGGCACGGCCATCATCATGGTTGGGCACGTGACGAAGGAAGGCAATCTCGCCGGGCCGCGCGTGCTTGAACACATCGTGGATACGGTCCTGTACTTCGAAGGTGATACGCACTCTTCGTTCCGGCTCGTGCGCGCGTTCAAGAACCGCTTCGGTGCGGTGAACGAACTTGGCGTATTCGCGATGACCGAGCGCGGTTTGCGTGGCGTGGCGAATCCGTCGGCGCTGTTTTTATCGCAGCATGAGCAGAGCGTGCCGGGTTCGTGCGTGCTGGTGACGCAGGAGGGTTCGCGGCCGTTGTTGGTGGAAGTGCAAGCGCTGGTCGATACCGCGCATGTTCCGAACCCGCGCCGTCTCGCCGTAGGGCTGGAGCAGAACCGCCTCGCATTGCTGCTGGCCGTGTTGCATCGGCATGCGGGTATTGCGTGCTTCGATCAGGACGTATTTCTCAACGCGGTGGGCGGCGTGAAGATCACGGAACCCGCTGCCGACCTGGCTGTATTGCTCGCGATTCATTCATCGATGCGCAACAAGGCGCTGCCCAAGGGTTTGATCGTATTTGGCGAAGTCGGGCTGGCGGGGGAAATCAGGCCCTCGCCGCGCGGTCAGGACCGCCTGAAGGAGGCGGCGAAACTGGGTTTTTCAATCGCACTGATTCCAAAGGCGAATGCGCCGAAGCAACCTATCGAGGGGCTGGAAGTGATCGCGGTCGACCGGATTGAAGAGGCGATCGACCGGGTGCGATCACTGGCTTGAGGCTGCCCGGTATCGGTCCCTTAGTAATGTCGTGTAAAAAACCGCGAGGTTCCTGTAACCCACGCGGGGCGTCGTTTTTCTATGCTTGTATCGCGACAAACCCGGATACGAGCGCAAAAAGGAAAAAGGAACCACGCCTTGAAACACGCAGATCAAACTTTGTCTCGCCCAACCTTCCATCTGCGCGGCTGCCGTGTGTCCGCGCCCATTCAGCAGCCATGGGGCGGCGGGTGCCGGATCGTCGAGTGGATCGACGCTGAAGGGCAAATATCGCGTCGTGTAGTGGCCGAAGACGTGACCGAAGATGAGGTGGTGGCGACCATTCGGCGCCACGTAAAGGGACGCAAGCACGTGCTGGTCGACGACGAGGGCATGCCGCGGCAAACGCTGCCCCGGCGCTAGGGCAGCATTAGAGCTGATAATGCAGCGGGCTTTCAGCCAATCTGCTCCAGTTCCTCGTGCGCCTCGAGCCATTGCGCTTCGAGCGCTTCCAGTCGACCGTTCACATCGGCCTGACGGCGAATCGATTCCGTGAGTTGCGTCTTCATGGCGGGCTCGTAACTGGCGGCATCGGCCACGAAAATATCGAGCTGTGCTTTCTCGGCATTCAGCTTGTCCATCTCCTTCTCGATCTTCGAAATCCGCGACTGCAGCGGCTTTTTCAAATGCGAGAGTTTCTGCCGCTCTTGCGCCTCCTGGCGACGCTGCTCCTTGCGGTTCTGCCCCAATTCCAGCGAATCGTCCGCTGAACCATTGTTGACCGTATCCTTGGCCGCCGCCCGCTGCTCGGCAGCGTGTTGCAGCAACCAGTCGCGATAATCGTCGAGATCGCCATCAAAAGGCTGTAGCCGATGTTTTGCCACGAGCATAAAATTATCCGTGGTGGCGCGCAGTAAATGGCGGTCGTGCGACACCAGGATTAATGTGCCTTCGAACTGCGCGAGCGCCATGGTCAGCGCGTGACGCGTTTCAAGATCCAGATGGTTCGTCGGTTCGTCAAGGAGCAGCAGATTAGGCTTTTGCCAGATGATCAGCGCAAGCGCGAGCCGAGCCTTTTCTCCGCCGGAAAACGGCGCGATCTTTGCGGTCGCCATCTCGCCGGAAAAATTGAAGCCGCCGAGGAAATCGCGTAGTTCCTGTTCGCGTGTGTCGGGCGCGAGCCGGGC
>NZ_JAQGMM010000378.1 GCF_028292365.1 Caballeronia sp. | reverse complement strand
TCGCCGCTCGCGGCACGGCTGATCCCGTACGCGTTCGCGCGGACCGGACAGATCCTGGTGGCGCACCAGCACGCGGACAGCATCGAAGTGTGGATCAGCGATAAAACCAGCGATGCGGCACTCGCTGAAGTGGCCCGCAACTTTGGCGCGCTTTCCATCGTGCGTTTGCCGGTGGCCGAACTGTCGGCTGCGATCAATTCGGCGTACTCACGCAATGACGGCAGCGCGGCGCAGGTCGTGGGCGAAGTGGAAGGCGAAGTCGATCTATCGCGGCTGATGCAGGACATTCCCGAAATAGAGGATTTGCTCGAATCGGAAGACGACGCACCGATCATCCGCATGATCAACGCGCTGCTGACGCAGGCGGCGCGCGAACAGGCATCGGATATTCATATCGAACCGTTCGAGACGTCTTCAGTGGTGCGCTTTCGTGTCGATGGCACCTTGCGCGACGTCGTGCGCCCGAAGAAGGCGCTGCATGGCGCGCTGATTTCGCGTATCAAGATCATGGCGCAACTGGATATCGCGGAAAAACGGTTGCCGCAGGATGGCCGCATTACGCTGCGCGTAGGCGGCAGGCCGGTGGACGTACGCGTGTCCACGCTGCCGACCGGTCATGGCGAACGCGCGGTGCTGCGTCTGCTGGAAAAAGATGCGCAGCGGCTGAACCTTGAAACGCTGGGAATGGCGCGCGACACGCTGGTTCATTTCGACAAGCTGATCGGCCGTCCTCACGGCATCGTGCTGGTGACCGGTCCGACGGGCTCGGGTAAAACGACCACGCTTTATGCCGCGATGTCACGGCTCGAAACGGCCACCACCAACATCATGACGGTTGAAGATCCGATCGAATACGACCTCGGCGGGATCGGTCAGACGCAGGTGAACGAGCGCATTGGCATGACCTTCGCGCGCGCGTTGCGATCTATTCTGCGGCAGGACCCGGACATCATCATGATCGGGGAAATCCGCGACCTGGAAACGGCGCAGATCGCGGTGCAGGCATCGCTGACGGGTCACCTCGTGCTGGCAACGCTACATACGAACGATGCGGCGTCCGCGGTCACACGTCTCACCGATATGGGCGTCGAGCCGTATCTGCTCGCGTCGTCATTGCTCGGTGTGCTGGCGCAGCGGCTGGTGCGCCAGTTGTGTCCGGTATGCAAGGAAGAGCGCTCGGAAGATGGCCACATTCATTGGCATGCGGTCGGTTGCGACAAGTGCGGCCACTCGGGTTATGCGGGGCGTCGCGGCGTGTACGAATTGCTGCTGCTCGACGATCCGCTGCGCGCGCTGATTCATCGAAATGCATCGGATGCCGAAATATTGACGGCCGGCCGCAATCAAGGAATGCGCACGCTGCGCGAGGATGCAAACCGGTGGCTCGCGACCGGTGCAACGTCGCTGGAAGAAGTGCTGCGCGTGACGGGCGGAGATTAAACATCCATGCCGGCGTTTCGTTTTGAGGCAATCGATCAGGCGGGCAAGTCGCAAAAAGGCGTACTCGATGCCGACAGCGCCCGTGCCGCCCGCAGCCAGCTAAGGACGCAGGGGCTGACGCCGCTGGTGGTCGAGGCGGCAGCTACTCGCACGCGGGGCGAGCGCAAACAGCGGTTATCGCTGGGAAAACGCTTGTCGCAACGCGAGCAGGCCATTCTCACGCGGCAAATCGCCAGCTTGCTGACAGCGGGTCTGCCGCTCGGCGAAACGCTGTCGGTGCTGACCGACCAATCGGAGCGCGATTACGTTCGCGAGTTGATGGCAGCCATCCGCGGCGAAGTGCTCGGCGGCCATTCGTTCGCGAATGCCCTGGCGGAACATCCGCGTGATTTCCCCGAGATTTATCGCGCGCTGGTGGCGGCCGGGGAACATACCGGCAAGCTTGGACTGGTGCTGTCGCGGCTTGCGGATTACATCGAACAACGCAACGCGCTGAAGCAGAAGATCGTGCTCGCGTTCACCTATCCGGCGATCGTCACGTTGATCGCATTCGGGATTGTCACGTTCCTGCTGAGCTACGTGGTGCCGCAAGTGGTGAACGTGTTCGCCAGCACGAAGCAGGCGCTGCCGTTCCTCACCATCGCGATGATGGCGCTCTCCGGCTTCGTGCGGAACTGGTGGTGGGCCGGGCTGATCGGCGTGGCACTGCTGAGCTGGATTATCAAGAGCCTGCTCGCGCGGCCCGGGCCGCGCATGGCGTTCGACCGATGGCTGCTCACCGCGCCGCTGCTCGGCAAACTCGTACGCGGTTATAACACCGTGCGTTTTGCCAGTACGCTCGCGATCCTGACCGCGGCCGGCGTGCCGATTTTGCGTGCCCTGCAAGCCGCGGGCGAAACGCTGAGCAACCGCGCGATGAGCGCGAACGTTGACGACGCGATCATCCGTGTGCGAGAAGGCACGTCGCTGTCGCGCGCGCTGGGCAACACGCGGACGTTTCCGCCCGTTCTGGTGCACTTGATCCGCTCGGGCGAAGCCACCGGCGACGTCACCACCATGCTCGACCGTGCGTCCGAAGGCGAAGCGCGCGAACTTGAACGCCGCACGATGTTTCTCACGAGCCTGCTGGAACCGCT
>NZ_JAQGMM010000376.1 GCF_028292365.1 Caballeronia sp. | reverse complement strand
AAGCGCATCGTCATCGTCGCACCCTACATGCGTCCGCTCACCGAACTGGTCGTCGACTACATCCGCCACGAGGGCTACGAGGTGCTGGATTGGCGCGCGCTGGAGATCCCCGACAACCTGGACGTCGGACGCCACGACCCGGCGCGGCTGCCCGACATAGTCGCGCAGATGAACTACAAGGACGCCGACGTGATCGTGCTGTCCGCCTGCGTGCAGATGCCTTCGCTGCCGGCAGTCGCGCAGGTCGAGGCGATGACCGGCAAGCCGGTGCTGACGGCGGCGATCGCCACCACCTATGCCATGTTGAAGTCGCTCAAGCTCGACCGCGTGGTGCCGGGTGCCGGTGCGCTGCTGTCGGGTGCGTACTGAGGAACGCGCGACGATGAGCAACTACCTGTACGGCGCGCACGTGCGTGCCAACGGCATTCGCCAGCACTACCTGTGCTTTGGTGGCCGTGATGGAGCACGTGCATCGCGCGACCCGGTGATCATCGTGCCGGGCATCACAAGCCCCGCGGCGACCTGGGCTTTCGTTGGCGAACGCTTCGGTCACCAGTTCGACACCTATGTGCTGGACGTGCGCGGGCGCGGGCTGTCCGAGGCATCTGACACGCTTGACTACAGCCTCGACGCTCAGGCTGCCGACGTTGTGGCGCTGGCTGGCGCGCTGGGCCTTGCGCGCTACAGCGTCGTCGGCCACTCGATGGGCGGCCGCATCGGCGTTCGCGCAGCACGCTCGGCCGGCCCGGCCATGGCGCGCCTGGTGATGGTCGACCCGCCAGTGTCCGGCCCCGGTCGCCGCGCCTACCCGGCCAAGCTGCCGTGGTACGTGGACTCGATCCGCCTGGCCCGCGCCGGCATCGATGCGGAAGGCATGCGCGCCTTCTGCCCCACCTGGACCGAGGACCAACTGCGTGTGCGCGCGCAATGGCTGCACACCTGCGACGAGCGCGCGATGCTGGCCAGCTTCGAAGGCTTTCACACCGACGACATCCACGCCGACCTGCCGCTGCTTCGCGTACCTACGCTGTTGATCACGGCCGCACGCGGTGACGTGGTACTCGACGAAGACGTTCAGGAAATGCAGACGCTTTGCCCCGGACTGCTGCATACCCGGGTGCCGGATGCCGGCCACATGATTCCGTGGGATAACGAAGCCGGCTTCTATGAAGCCTTCGGCGATTTCCTCGGCGCCAAGCTCGTCTAGATTCAACGCAAGACGAGCCGACACTGACACTCATTCTTCAGGAGTCAACATGCCAATCAGCGATTACGAAATGATTGCCGCGTGGAAGCAGGTTCTGACGTTGTCGAAGCTGCAGGCCGGCCAGACCGTCACTATCCTCACCAGCGCGTCCACGCATCCGCAAACGCTTTCAAGCGCACTGATCGCCACGCAGTCGATGGGCGCGATCGTCAACCGGCTGGACCTGCTCCCGGTGAACGGCGAAAAAGCCCTGAGCCGCGACTCGCTCGCGTATCTCGGCACCACGCCTCTTACCGGCAACCTGGCCGCTATCGCCGCGTTGAAGGCAAGCGATCTCGTGCTCGACCTGATGACCTTGCTGTTCTCGCCTGAGCAGCACGAGATCCTCGCGACCGGCACGAAGATCCTGCTCGCGGTCGAACCGCCCGAAGTGCTCGCGCGCCTCGTGCCGACCGAAGCCGATCGCACACGCGTACGGGCAGCGGCCGAGCGGATCAAGGCGTCGCGCGAAATGCGCGTCAAGTCAAAAGCGGGCACGGAACTCGTGTGTCCGCTGGGCGAGTTTCCCGCTATCTCCGAGTACGGTTTCGTCGATGAGCCCGGTCGTTGGGATCACTGGCCAAGCGGTTTTGTGCTGACGTTCCCGAACGAGGGTCAAGCGAGCGGTCAGATCGTGATCGATCGCGGCGACATCCTGCTGCCGCAGAAAAAATACGTGAACGATCCGATCACGCTGACCGTGGAAAACGGTTACGCCACGCGTATCGATGGCGGCGTGGATGCAGCCTTGCTAAGCGACTACATGGCCTCGTTCAACGATCCCGAAGGCTACGCAATCTCGCATATCGGCTGGGGTTTGCAGCCTCGTGCGCGCTGGTCGACGCTTGGCCTGTACGACCGCGAGGCGACCATCGGCATGGATGCCCGCGCGTTCGAAGGCAACTTCCTGTTTTCGCTTGGACCGAACAACGAAGCCGGCGGCAAACGCACGACTACGTGTCACATCGACATCCCGCTACGTCATTGCGACGTGATGCTCGACGGCGACGCCGTGGTCCGCGATGGCGTGGTAATGGACCGATAGAACCTGACCCCTTGGAGCAATCTGAATGAGCGACATCCAGAGCCACGCCGAATCGGGCGTGTACAAACAGCAGGGATTCGGCACGCCGTTGCCGGTGCAAGGCAATATCGGCTTGCTGATTGTCGACTTCGTGGTCGGCTTCGCAGACCCCAAGACCTTCGGCGGCGGCAACATTGCACCAGCAATTGAGCGCACGGTGCATCTGCTGGCCGCCGCGCGCCGGCATGGCTGGCCGGTTGCGCATAGCCGTATTGTGTATGCCGCCGACGGCAGCGACGACAACGTGTTTTCGCTGAAAGTGCCGGGCATGGCGACACTCACCGAAGACCACCCGAACAGCGCGATCGTGCCTGAGTTGAAGCCCGCGCCGGGCGAGCTGGTCGTGCGAAAGACGGTGCCGTCCGCGTTCTTCGGCACGCAACTCGCGCCGTGGTTATCGCAGCGTGCGGTGCAGACGTTGATTGTGGCAGGTGCAGTCACGAGCGGATGCGTGCGCGCAAGCGTGGTTGACGCGATGTCGCATGGTTTCCGTCCGCTGGTTGTATCCGATTGCGTCGGCGACCGGGCGATCGGTCCGCACGATGCAAATCTCTTCGACATGCAACAGAAATACGCCGCTGTAATGACGCTAGATGAAGCGCTTTCGAGTATCGAAAAACGTCAGGCCTGATCACTCAATTATTCGCTTTTAATCGCTTCGTTTAACGCTCCAGCGTCCTCCGGGTTCAGCCCGCGGGACGCTTCATCACGTCCACACTAAACTTATAAGTCATTGATTTGTATAGAATTTTTCTCATAAAATTCTTGCTTTCCTGATTTTGGTTTCGTAACTTTGCAGCTCATTTGCAGATAACGCGACCACTGATTTTCCAGGAGACACGACTTTGTCGACCCCATCCATAGACACTTTGCGCGGCACGCTGCACACCGACGCACAGGCAGAACGCGAGCTGTACAGGAAACTCACCTGGCGACTGATTCCGTTCTTCTGTCTTTGCTATTTTTCAGCCTACCTGGACCGCGTGAACGTGGGCCTGGCGAAGCTGCAGATGCTCGATGCACTTCACTTCAGCGACACCGTCTACGGCTTGGGTGCAGGCCTCTTTTTTGTCGGCTATATCCTGTTCGAAGTGCCCAGCAATCTGATCCTGCAGAAGGTGGGGGCAAAGCTCTGGATCGCGCGGATCATGGTCACGTGGGGCATTCTTTCCGGGCTCACGATGTTCGTCAAAACGCCGGGCCAGTTTTATATCCTTCGCTTCATGTTGGGCGTAGCGGAAGCCGGCTTCCTGCCGGGCGTGCTGCTGTATCTGACGAACTGGTTTCCTGACGCACGCCGCAGCAAGATCATCGCGCTCTTCATGATGGGGCTGCCATTGTCGAGCCTGATCGGTGGGCCGTTGTCAGGCTGGATCCTGACCTTCTTCGACGGCATGCACGGCTGGCAAGGATGGCAGTGGCTGTTTGGAATTGAAGCGTTGCCGTCGATCGTGCTCGGCGTGCTGGTGTTTTTCTACCTGCCCAACACGGTGG
>NZ_JAQGMM010000364.1 GCF_028292365.1 Caballeronia sp. | reverse complement strand
CGGACCAGCACGCCGCCCGGTTGCGCCATGATCGGGAATACATGACCGGGCTGGACGATATGCTCGGCTTTCGCGTCGTGCGCAACCGCTGCCTGAATGGTGCGCGAGCGGTCCGCGGCGGAGATGCCGGTGGTCACGCCTTCGGCTGCCTCAATGCTCACCGTGAACGCCGTTCCGTACTGGGTGCCGTTTCGCTGCGTCATCAGCGGCAGGTTCAACTGGCGGCAGCGTTCCTGCGTGAGTGTCAGGCAGATCAGTCCACGGCCGTGGCGCGCCATGAAATTGATCGCTTCCGGCGTGACGAAATCGGCGGCGATGACGAGATCGCCTTCGTTTTCGCGGTCTTCTTCGTCGACAAGGATCACCATCCGGCCAGCCTTCAGCTCGGCGATGATCTCTGGAGTGGAGGCGAGCGTCATTGCGGTAGTCGTCCGGTGCGAGAAAGGGCGTATTTTACGCCACCGCCGATGGCAACGCGCTGGTTTTGCCGGTTTTGCGCTGGCGTTGGCCATCTGGCTGGGTATTAGCCAGATCCACAGGGGAGCGGTTGCGCCCTAGTCCGGTGGAAAACGAATCTGCGAGAAATGCCTTCCCGCGAGAATCGCCTTGCGCTCAATGCCGGCTGCCGATTCAATCAAGCCCTGTTGTTCGAGGAACAGCAGAAATGCCCGAGTCGACACCTTGCGGCAGTTGTCCGGTAGGAGAAAGCTTGCACGCGCGATCTTGTGGTCTTCGAACAAAAACACGCCGGTCCGCCCGTCAGCGAGTCCAAAATCATTCATCGCTTGCTGAACGGCCAGCTCGCCGAGGTTCGATTTTCGGGCTGGCGCGGCCATGTCCGACTGCATGTAGTGGTGGTACACCTTTGTCTCGACAAGCCGCACGCCGTTGTCGCGTACCCAGCCGGCGATGCGCTTGCTCGTGGGCGTCTCGTGGCGCGTGACTTCGTGCAACACCATGTCGACCAGCTCGACAGACCAACCTGGTTTCAATAAGAGATCGAGTGCGTCGGCATAGGCGAGCGTGATCAGCGGCCCTGCGTCTGGAAGCAGGGTGGTGTTAGTCGCCATGCGTTACTTTCGCAGCGCGTTCAGGTCGTCAACCATCCGGCTCACATTCGATTCGGGCAATCGCGGCATCGGCAGATGAGCCTGGGCCATGAGGAGGAACAGGTCTTCGTCGCTATCGATACCCAGCGCTTGCATTGCCTGGTTGTCGTCAATGCGGCCGAGCGAAAAATCGAGCAGGGCGCGGAAGTTCTGGTTGTTGCTGGCTTCGGCAGCTTCAAACGTCTCGACCAGATAGCGGAGTTCGGCGTTGAACAACGCGTTCACGGAGGTGTCCGACTTTGCCGCCAGGATCTTCGCTCGCTTGAGCAGGTCGCGATCAACTGCTCCAGTAAAATTTACGGTTTCCGCCATAGTCCGGCTCCTTAATAGCTAGTGGGTATTTTAACACGGACTTATGTGCTACACATATTTATGTGTTGAAGGCTCTCCTTGAAGCGGACAAGATCGCTGTCGCCACAAAAATCGCCTGATTGAGCTCAACTTAAATCTTCAAATTCTCACTCACATAGTCGATGAAAACACGCAGTTTGGGCGAGGCGTAACGGCTTGCAGGCCACAAGATCCAGAAGGTGACGGTCTGGTCGATGAAATCATCGAGCACGATCTGCAACGCGCCGCTCGCCAGCGCCTCCCGCACGAGGAAGGTTGGCAGGAGGGTCAAGCCTTTATCCTGAAGCGCGAGAAAGCCCAGGACTTCGATGGTATTGCTGACGAAGGTCTGCGGTAACTCCGGCTCGGCTTCCGACGCGGCAAGCTGGAACGGCCAGCGTTCCAGCTTGCCGGAGACGGGAAACTTATGCAGCAAACAGGCGTGCCGAACGAGTTCGGAGGGATGCGCAGGAACGCCATGTTCCTTGAGATATCCAGCCGAGGCGACCAGTACCTGCCCGCAGGAGCCCAGGCGCCGCGATATCAGCCTTGAGTCAAGCTGCTCACCCGTGCGAACGACGGCATCGAAACCCTCTTCGATGATATCTACCATGCGATCGGAGAAATCGACATCTATCTCGATGTCCGGGTATTGCGTCATGAAGCCGTCCAGCACCGGCATGATCAGCCCGGACAGCTGCGGCGTGCTGATCCGTAACCGTCCGCGAGGACTGCCCACCGCATCGGACAGTTCAGCTTCTGCCGCTTCGACCTCGCCCAGGATTCGCCGGCATCGCTCCAGGAACAAGGCACCTTCGGCTGTTAACGTGACGCTGCGCGTGCTGCGGTGAAAGAGCCGCACGCCCAGGCGTTCCTCGGTGCGCGCAATGCTTTTGCCGACCGCCGACGACGATACGCCCAGCAACCGTCCCGCCTCAGTAAAACTGCGAGTCTCCGCGACCTGCACAAACATCGAAATACCGCTGAGGCTATCCATCACCGTATCCCGAGATCAATTAACGCCGTAGGCGTCCGATATGCCCAGTACCTGGGCGAAATGTTCTTAATTTCGAAGACTGCATCGAAAGATGACGCTGGGGCGAACGGGTCGATTACGGACGTTTTAGTCCAATATATTCGGAACCTTAGCCTATTTTTCTTTTCCTGGTCAGTCCATACACTCTCCTCAAGGTCAAAAACCCGCTGTTGATCAACATTCACCAGCCACTGAATCTTGAGGAAATCATGTCCAAACTTCATTCCAGTATCAAAGTCGGTCCCTACGAATTTTCCCATCGCGTGGTGTTGGCGCCGCTCACCCGCATGCGCGCCGAAGAAGGCGCGAAACCAGGCCCGTTGATGGCCGAATACTACGCACAACGCGCTTCAGAAGGCGGCTTCCTGATCGGTGAAGCCACCATTGCTGCGCCGAATGGCAACGGCTATCTGGGTGCGCCCGGCCTGTACGACGACAGTCAGATTGCCGGCTGGAAGCTGGTGACGGAAGCCGTGCACGCCAAGGGTGGCCGCATCTTCCTGCAGCTTTATCACGCTGGACGTCAGTCCAGCAGCCAGTTGCAGCCGGGCGGCGCCGAGCCAGTGGCGCCTTCCGCCGTGCCGCATGGCGGCGTTGCCTACACCGAAGCGGGCTGGGTCCCGAACACGCCGAGCCGCGCGCTGACCATCCCCGAGATCGCCGATCTGGTCGAGAGCTTCCGCACAGCCGCCATTCGCGGCAGGCAGGCCGGCTTCGATGGCGTTGAACTGCACGCCGCCAACGGTTACTTGTTCGACCAGTTCCTGCAGGACGGCAGCAACAAGCGCACCGATATCTACGGCGGCTCGTTCGAAAACCGTACGCGCTTTTTGATCGAAGCGACCCAAGCTGTCATCTCGGTGTGGGGCAGCGAACGCGTGGCTGTGCGCCTTGGCCCGAGCGGCACGTGGGGCGATATGTCCGACAGCAACCCGGAAGCGCTCTTCAGTTACGTAGCGGAGGAACTGGCCAACTTGAATCTGGCGTACCTGCACCTGATCGAGCCGCGTGTGCTCGGCAATGTGGATGACGAAAGCAAGGACCAGAACCCGGTCGCCGCGCAACTGATTCGCAAGCACTACAAGGGAACCATCATTGCTGCTGGTGGCTTCAAGAGCCAAACGGCCGAGGCCATCTTGCAGGCGGGCGATGCCGACCTGGTCGCATTTGGCCGCGACTTCATCGCCAATCCGGATCTGCCTGAACGCCTGCGCCGCCAGTTGCCCCTGAATCCGTATGACCGTCCCAGTTTCTTTGGCGGTACAGATGTCGGTTATACGGACTATCCGTTCTATGACAAGGACTTGGTAGCAGCGTAAGCGGAGCATGTGATGAACTCTACTCACTCGACCAGCGCGCGCATTTCGCTTGCGCCGCTGTACTGGCTGGCCCTCGGTACGTTCGCAGTCGGCACCGAGAGCTTCATGATCGCCGGTCTGCTGCCCGACATGGCGACTGACCTGCACACCAGCATTGTTGCCACGGGTCAGCTGGTGACCGTGTTTGCTTTGGCCTACGCGTTCAGTTCGCCGGTCCTGACGGCTTTGACCGGCGGGTTACATCGGCGAACAATGATGATCCTGTCGCTCTCGGCCTTCACGCTGGCTAACCTCATTGCGTGGGGCGCCCAGAACTATTGGGAATTGATGGCGGCCCGCGTCCTGCTCGCCGCAGCCGCCGGTTTGTACGTTCCCGGCGCCAATGCGCTGGCGGGCGCCATCGCCGGTCCGGAACGGCGTGGCACGGCGCTGGCCATCGTCAACGGCGGCATCACGATCGCAGTTGCCTTCGGCGTGCCGCTTGGCGCGCTGATCGGTGACCGGCTCGGCTGGCGCATGACGTTTGCGGGCGTCGCCGCGCTGTCCGCCGTGGCCACGGCTGGCTTGCTGTTCGGCTTACCCCGCACGATAGGCGCGGGGTTGCCTACCGCCACGCTGCGCGAACGTGTCCATGTCGCACGCCAGCCAGTCATCCTGATGACCTTGCTCGTCACCACGCTGTGGGCGATGGGCGCCTACACGATCTACACCTACCTTGCCCTGTTCATCGCCAGGACGACGCCGTTGCATGGCGCGCAGATTGGCTATGTCCTGTTCACATGGGGTGTTGCGGCGGCTGTCGGTGTGTTCATCGGCGGCAAGGCGGTGGATCGCGTTGGCCCGCGCCGCGTGATCGTCCCCTGCCTGATCGTGTCGATCCTCGCTTTCTCGCTGATGTCGGCGAGCGCGCACTGGTTGCCGACATCATTGGCATTGGTCCCCATCCTGCTGAGCGTGGTGGCCTGGGGCGTGGCGCACTGGTCGTTTTACCCCGCGCAGCAAGCAGGGCTGATCAGCATCGCGGGCCTGCGTGGGACGCCGATTGCCCTGTCGCTGAACGCATCGTTCATGTATCTCGGCTTTTCGCTCGGCGCCGCGCTCGGTTCACTCACATTGAGTCTTACCTCGGTGAGCGATCTTGGCTGGACCGCTGCCGCCTGCGAAATAGCAGCGTTAGTCCTGACGGTCGTCATCCGCAGGCTTGCGGTACAGGCGCCGAAGCTGGCTTGCGCTGCCGCCTGATCGATGAAGTCGTCTGGCTTTGTCGCGGCATCGGTGGCTTCTGCTTCCCGATGTCGCGCCTATCCGGGGCTCACGTAGGTATCGCCGACCATCAGGTGCACGATTTCATCGCCATTGGTTTGCTGGACCTGCCGCTCCCCGGCCACTTCGCCCCGCCGCAGCACGACAATGCGATCGGCGATTGCAAAGATGTCATGCAGATTGTGCGAGATCAGGAGCACGGAGACGCCCTCGGCCTTCAACGCCGTGATCAACTCCATGACCTTGCGCTGCTCGGGCACGCCCAGCGCGGCGGTGGGCTCATCCATGATCAGCACCCGGGCGTTCCAGTAAATAGCCCGGCCAATTGCAATGGCCTGCCGCTGTCCGCCGGAGAGCATCTTCACCGGACCGCCGAGCTTGCGCTCGGGAATCACGATGTCGAGGCGCTTCAGCACCTCGCGTGCGACCTGCGCCATGCGCGGCCGGTCGATAACCTGAAAGCCCAGTTGCCGGCGCAGCGGTTCGCGTCCCAGGAAGATATTGCTGCCGACATCCAGGTTATCGGCCAGCGCAAGGTCCTGATAGATCGTCTCGATCCCGCGAGCGCGCGCGTCTTGCGGATCGCGCAATTGCAACGGCGCGCCGTCGAACAGCAGTTCGCCCTGGTCGGCCCGGTAGACGCCTGAAATGATCTTGATCAACGTCGACTTACCCGCACCGTTGTCGCCGGCGAGCGCCAGCACTTCGCCCGGCAGTAACTGCAATGAAACGTGCTTGAGCGCCTCCACGCCGCCAAAGCGGATCGAGATGTCGCGCACCTCCAGGATCGGCGTGGTCATTGGGCGCCTCCGAGACGGTCCTTGTATTGATCGATCAGTACCGACAGGATGATGACAATACCCACCACGATAAATTGCCAGAACGCGTTGACATCGACGAACACCAGTCCGAACTGGATCACAGCGATGATCAGCGCGCCGATCAGCGTCCCGACGACATTGCCAGTCCCGCCAAACAGGCTCGCGCCACCGATCACCACAGCGGCGATCGAATCGAGCAACATGGGTTCACCGGCGTTTGCGGCGCCCGCAGCAAAACGCGCGGTATAAATGATCCCGCCGACCGCGGCGAACGCGGCGGCGATCAGGTACACCACGAGCAGGTGGCGTTTGACGTTGATCCCGGCCCGGACCGCCGACTGCGGGTTGCCGCCTATCGCGTAGGTGTACTGGCCAAAACGCGTCTTCGATAGCAACAGGTGCATGATCACTAGCAGCACCCCGGTCAGCACCACCGGCGTCCAGCCGGCGCCGAGCCAGGCAAGACCGGCGTTGTCCACCGAGACAGTCATGCCGCTGCCTGCCGCGAGAAAGCCTGCTCCCCGCGCCACGCCGTACATGCCGAGGGTGCCGATAAAGGCCGGCACGCCAAGCCACGCGATCAGCACGCCGTTGACCAGCCCGGGTATCAGGCAGACGACGATGGTGAGCGGGATGGACACGATCAGGACCCATGGCGAGCCGCTGCCGAACAGCGTGAACTGCGCCACGCAGACGGCCGCGAGTCCCATCACGAAGCCCGCGGACAGATCGATGCCGGCCGTGATGATCACGAAGGTCTGGCCGATGGCCAGCAGCAACGGAGCGGCGGCGGCAAGACCAATCGATTGCAGGTTGTAGGCGTTAAAAAGAAACGACCGATGAGCCGAGATCTGCGCATACACCTCGAAGAAGGCGAGCAGGGCGGCCAGGAACAGCCACGGCCATAGTTTGGTAATCAGCGCGATCTTGTCGAGACGCGAGTTATCCATGGAGTTATCCGCGTTGTCATGAGCAGAACCCGCGTGCACGGAGGCGCACGCGGTGGGGCCGATCTATGTGACTTCAACCGGCCTGTTGTGGCTAGTTCGAATAGATGTATTGCTGCATGTCGGGCTTGTCGATATTGGTTTTATCGAGGACCTCGAAACCCGTGCTCTTGAGGGTGGGAATCTTCTTGCCGCGAATGACGTCGGCGGCGTACTTGACGCCGTAGTAGCCAATTTCATCCGGGCGCTGTGCAATCGCAATATCGACGAGGCCGCTCTTGATTTGCTTGTCGATGCCCGGCACCGCATCGAATACGACCACCTTGACGACGCCTTGTTTGCCCGCCGCCTTTACGCCCTGGGCCGCGCCGCTGCCGGAGAAAGTGTTGGCGCCGAATACGCCCGCGAGATTCGGATTGCGCGCCAATACCGCCGCGACGTGCGCAGCGGCCTGGTTGGCATCGTCCTCGTTGTACAGCGTTTGCAGCACGGTGATGTTCGGGTGCTTCTTCATTTCCTCCGCGAAGCCTTCAGCACGCGCGTCGGTGCTTGAGATCCCGGGCTTGTTGTTCTCGCAATAAACCGTGCCCTTATCGCCGATAGCTTTGGCAAGCGCACGTGCCGCGACTCGGCCGCCTTCGAGATTATCCGAAGCAATATACGAAAGCGGGAAATCCGCATCGCCCTTGCCCGTCTGATAGTGTCCATCGCCGATATAGGTGTCGACGGTAATGACCTTGATGCCGGCATCGGCGGCTTCTTTCAGCGGTCCGATTAACTGTTGTTTATCGACTGGCGAAATCAGCAACACGTCAGGACGTTTAGCGATAAACGCCTTGAGGATAGGCACTTGCTCACTGGTGTTCCACGCTTTGGGAACCTGGAACAGCAACTCGACTTTCTCTTCCTTGGCCGCCCGTTCCGCGCCGCGATGCATTGTGAAGTAGAACGGATCAACCACACCGGGCAGGAGTGCAACCACCGGATGCGCAGCATCCGCGTGCGCGAGTCCCGACAGCAAACAAACGATGATCGTTGAGGCCGCAACCGTACAGCGGGAAACGAAACGCTTCATTTTGTCTTCCTCCAGTTTTTGAGTCCGACCCGCGACGCCCGACTTATTTTGCACGCTTCATGGCGACGGCAATCGGTTGTTCGGCAGTATAGGCGCGAGCGGTGCCAGTGACCATTGGAATGACAACGCTAGATTGCGTTGCGGCTGGCAGGTCGTTTAGGGGTGTGGTGTTTAGTGGTGTCGCGAAAATTTTCAGCTATGCCGATGGCGATCGGCTTGTTACCCGACGTGATGACTTGCTTATGGTGATGGCACATCACGACGGTCACTTCCCTGGGTCACGCCATTGCGGCGCATGGACCTTGCCTATCCCACTTTAAGGACACTGAGAAACAGTGGTCCGTGTATCCGCCGAAAAAAGTCAGATAACGGACGCCATGCTTGGGCAATCGTGCGGCAACAGCCGCCGCCGCGAACCACGTCTTCGATCAGGGAGTTGCCTGATGACCATTAGGCGATACAGACAGAATCCGCTCCACGTACCGTGCAATCAGATCGATCTCCAGATTGACCTTCGCGCCGGCTTTCAAATGCCGCAACGTCGTGACTTCCACCGTATGCGGAATCAGGTTGATCGAAAACTCGCAGCCATCGGGCCGATCGTTCACGGTATTCACCGTCAGGCTCACGCCGTTTACCGTCACGGAGCCCTTATAAGCCAGATATTTACCGATATCGCTCGACGCCAGAATTCGCAGTTCATGCGACTCACCGACAGGCGCGAAATGCGTCACTTCACCAAGACCATCCACATGTCCCGATACCAGATGCCCGCCCAGCCGGTCGTGCGCACGCAGCGCCTTCTCCAGGTTCACATCGCCGGGAACGGAAAGTCCTGCCGTCTTGCTAAGGCTCTCGCGCGACACATCGACGGCAAACGACGCCGCTGACTTCTCTATCACGGTCATGCACGCGCCCTGGATGGAGATGCTGTCGCCAAGTTCCACATCCGCGAGATCCAGCCCGCCGGAGGCGACTGTAAGACGCACACCGGTATCGGCATCGGTGGCTGAACCCAACGGCGTAACCGCTTCGATGCGGCCGACCGCCGCGACAATTCCTGTGAACATCGTCGAGCTTCCTTAGATTGTTGTGCGTTTAGATGATCGGTTTTGCGTCCGTGGGCGCGTCGGTTTTCACCACCGCGAAGCGCGCCAGAATCCGCAGGTCATCGCCCAACCGGTCGATCCGATGAAACCGCAGATGCGGCCGGGCATTGAGTGTATCGGGCGGGGCAAAATCGAACATGCCCGGCGCGTTGCCCAGCAAACTTGGCGCGAGATAGACCAGCAATTCGTCGACACATCCCTCGCGCAACAGCGAGCCATTGAGCTTGTGGCCGGCTTCCACGTGCAATTCGTTAATCCCGCGGTCAGCAAGGATACCCAGCATGGCGGGCAAATCGACCTTGCCGTGCTCGTTCGTCAACGGCGTGAATTCGATACCCCGCTCACGCAGCGCATCGGCTTTCGCGGGGTCGGGCTCAGCGCCGCAAAACACCCACGGCGGCGCGCCTTCCAGAATCCGCGCCGTGAGCGGCACGTCCAGGCGGCTATCGACTAATACGCGTTGCGGCTGTCGCGGCGTCTCCACTGCGCGCACGGTCAGTTGCGGATCGTCCTCGCGCACCGTGCCAATGCCCGTCAGGATTGCGCACGCGCGAGCACGCCATGCGTGACCATCGGCACGCGCCGCTTCGCCCGTGATCCACTGGCTTTCGCCCGTCGGCAAACCTGTGCGGCCATCCAGCGTAGCCGCGACCTTCATGCGCACCCACGGACGGCGGCGCGTCATGCGCGACACAAAGCCGATGTTCATCTCGTACGCTTCATTGGCCAAAAGGCCGCAGCGCACATCAATACCCGCATCGCGGAGAATTGCCAGTCCGCGCCCGGACACTGCCGGATTCGGATCTTCCATGGCTGCGATCACTCTCACGACCCGCGCGTCGATCAGCGCATGCACGCACGGCGGCGTGCGGCCGAAATGGCTGCATGGTTCGAGCGTGACGTAAGCAGTCGCGCCTCGCGGATCGTGGCCCCGCGCCCGCGCGTCTTTCAGCGCGCGAACTTCGGCGTGATCCTGACCGGCGGGTTGCGTGAAACCTTCGCCGATCACATCGTCGTCCTTCACCAGCACGCAGCCGACGCGCGGATTCGGCGTCGTCGTGTACATGCCGCGCGCGGCCAGCGCCAGCGCGCGCTCCATGTGCGAGAAATCGGTCTGCGAGAACATGGCGGCGGCGCTTAAGCGGCGAGGTGAGCGAACGCGCCGCGGGCGGCGTCGAGCGTCGCGTCGATCACGGCATCGTCATGGGCGATCGATACAAATCCCGCCTCATACGCCGATGGCGCGAAGTAGACGCCGG
>NZ_JAQGMM010000332.1 GCF_028292365.1 Caballeronia sp. | reverse complement strand
GACATATTGAACATGGTGAACGTGCAGAGCGGCTCGAGCGGGCAGTTGTACAGGCTCAGGAGAAGCGCGAGTCCCTGCCTTTTACGATCCGTATTGTTCGTGAAAGCGCCGACCTTGAAAAAGTCGTCGAGATCCGGCGCATGGCTTATGGACGGCATTTGCCGGCTTTTGCCCAAAAACTGGGCATTGAGGAATGCGATCGGGACCCGGGTGTGGCCGTGCTTCTCGCGGAATCGAAGCTGGATGGCGCGCCGCTGGGTACCATGCGGATTCAGACCAACGAATACGCGCCGCTGGCAGTGGAACAATCGGTGCGTCTGCCTGACTGGCTGGCCGGTAGCCGCCTGGCGGAAGCCACCCGGCTGGGTGTCGCGGGCGGCGGGGTGGGCCGGGTTGTCAAGGTAATGCTTTGCAAGGCCTTGTGGCTTTATTGCGAGCAGCAGCTGGTCGACTATATGGTTATTACTGCGCGTTCGCCGCTGGACAAGGAATATGAAGGCATGCTGTTCGAAGATGTATTTGGAGAAAAAGAATTCCTGCCGATGGCGCATGTTGGCGGATTGCCTCACCGGGTACTTGCAAAAGACGTGATGGCGGCTCGGCGCCGTTGGGAGGAAGCGAAGCATCCGTTATTCCAGTTCATGGTGCATACGCATCATCCGGATCTGGATTTACGGACGTCGGATTTATCTTTCCAGCAGGAACCGGTACGATGCCCGGAGGCACCGCAAATTGCTTACGGCAGGTAATAGAAGATAGCCCGGCCGTTCATTGACCGAGGCCACAAAGAAGACGGTGGCGATTCATTGCTGTTTCGCCACCGCCGGCGCGACGTCTGTCGCGCAACACGGGGGATTAAAAGGTATGGCGTCGGTTGCCTTATTTTCGCGGGCGAAGTCCGGATATACCGGGTCAAATATGGACCGGTTTCTGTACGCGTTCGCCGTCTATATTGTCCCGACATTGATTGCTCTCGGCACCCTCGCCACGCTGGTGTGGGGAACGCCTCAATTCGATTCAAGGGGTGGCCTCACGCTGCCCCTTCACGTCCTAAAAGACCCGTCCGGAACGCTCGATCCCGCTACCGCGCTTGAGCGGATGCCTACGGCAGTCTTGTCCAACCGGTTCAACACACAGCTCGCTGAAACGCCGTTCTGGTTTGAATTCGCGGTTCCGAACATGAGCCAGGATCAGACGACGTACGCGGAATTACCGTCGCGCCACGCGCAAACGCTGTCGTGCTGGATTGCGTCGACCATGCAGCCGCTCGGCAGCGCCGACCGCCTGACCACGACCAACGAATTCAGCCAGGTCAAGGCGGGTTTCGCACTGCATCTCGGTCATCTCGCGCAGCCAGTCAACGTGCTGTGCCGTGGCACTTTTTCCGGGCCGGCACAAATTTCCGCGGCGGCCTGGAGCGGTCCGATGCTGCGGAAGAGCGCGCTCGACTTCCAGGAAAATTCGGGGTTGATCGCGGGCGGCCTGCTGACGCTGGCCGTTTTCGTTTTTGTCACAGCAATGATCAACCGCGAATGGACCTATGTAATCTTCGCGGTCTGGCTTGTCGGCAACCTGCGGTTGTGTGCGAACGCCATGGGTTGGGACATGGAGTGGATCGGTCGCGTGATCCCGCCGGATTACCTGCAGATCATCCGGCAACTGACATTCGCCGTGTATTACCTTCTGACGGCCGCATTGTTCAGTTCGTTGTTTCGGCGCGAGCTAAAGGTCATTGGGTATAAATGGCTCCTCAGGATCGTGCATTACGTTGGGCTTGTGCTGCTTGGCGCTGCCATCGTGTTGCCGTACGCACGCTTTATCCCGACGCTCTGGGTCATCACCGGGTTCGGCGTCTTCGTGCTGATCTTCCTGCTGGCGCGGCTCGTCTGGATGACCCGCTCGCGCACCGTGATGTGGTACGTGGGCTCGCTGAGCATCGTGCTGTTCGCGACATTTTCCGAAGTCATGGGCGCGGCGTTCGGCATCAAGTTGCTGGTCGGCGGCGTCAATACGGTGATGGCCGCGCTGTCGTCGAGCATGATGGCTGCCTTCGCCATTGCCGAGCAGATGCGCGCCGAACGGGAACACCGGCGCCAGGCGCAAACCGAATTACGCAATACCTATGACGTGACGCCCATTGGCCTGTTTACGCTCGACAGCGCCGGTCATTTCGTGCGCGCGAATCCCGCGTTGCGGACCATGCTGTCGCTGCAGAAAACCGAGTACAAGGTTCGGCACTGGAACGACTACTTCGAATCGGGTGCATGGGGTGCTTTGCAGGCGCTGGCATCGAAGGGAAGTGAAGGCGAACTTGAGATGGGCGGCGCGTCGTCGCGGGGCAACGGCGAACGCCGTTTCCTGCTCAAGGCCACGCGCTCGAACGGCTGGATCGAAGGCTCGCTGCAGGATGTGACCGAGCGTTCGAAAGCGATCGAACGACTGCGGTTCCTGGCTGAACACGATCCGCTCACAGGGTCGCTGAACCGGCGCGGCGTGGAAAAGGCTATCGCTGCACAAAGCGAGGAAGGGACGTCCTGGGCGCTCGCGTACGTGGACCTGGATCGCTTCAAGCTCGTCAACGACCTTTTCGGCCATCGTGCCGGCGACGAAGTCCTGAAGCAGGTTGCCACCCGCACGCGGGCGTTGTTTTCAGCCGGGTTTCCGTTCGGGCGGATTGGCGGCGACGAATTCGTCTGCGTGATGGGTGATATGTCGATAGACGAAGCCATCGACTGCTGCCAGCACCTGATCAGTGCGTTGAGCGATGCCCCGTATCAGGTCGGCAACCGTGCGTTCCAGGTGAAGGCATCGGTGGGACTGGTGGAGTGCTCGCACGGCGTGCGTGTGCAGGACGCGCTCTCGCACGCGGACCGTGCGTGCCGCGAGGCCAAGAAAAGTTCGAACGCGCGGATGGTGACGTACCGCAAGGGTGCGGCGGCGTTCGAGGAGCGGGCAGAGGAATTGAAGCTGGTTGAAACGCTGGGGCGCAATCGACTGCCTCCGGGTCTTTTCCTCGTGATGCAGCCGATCATGTCGCTGACCGCGCCTACCGAATCGCTTAATTTCGAGGTGTTACTGCGCATGCGCGCGCCCGACGGCGCAACCTTGCCGGCCGGCAAGGTGATTGTGGCGGCGGAAGAGTCCGGCAACATTGCGGCTATCGATAAATGGGTGATCACCACGTTGCTTGAGTGGATTGAGAAACATCAGGCGTCGCTCACGAATACGCGTTTCATTTGCGTCAATCTCAGCGGTGGTTCGCTGAATGACGAGCAATTCATGGAAGACGTCTTTGCGTTGTTCGCACGCTTTCGGCATATCGTGCCTTATCTTTGTCTCGAGATTACTGAGAGTGTCGCGTTGCATGATCTCGGCAATACACAGCGCTTTATCTCGCGGGTTCATGAGATGGGCGGCAAGATTGCCCTCGACGATTTCGGCGCGGGGTATACCTCGTTTAAATATCTCAAGGATCTCTCCGCCGATGCACTCAAGATCGATGGCGAGTTTATTCGGACGATGTGCGCGCATCCGGCTGATATAGCCATTGTTGAGGCTATTGTTGCTCTTGCGCGCAATCTTGGAATGCGTAGTGTCGCGGAGTGGGTTGAGGATGTGGATACGCTGCGCGCGCTGAAGGAAATAGGCGTGGATTACGTACAGGGCTATCTTATTGCGAAGCCGCAGGAAAGTAGTGCGATTCTTGCCGCTTCATCGGCGGCGAGTTTTGTAAAGGATTCGGACGTGGTGCAGTTTATCGACAGTATTGTTGTGCCGGATAAGACGCTGGCTTTTACTTTCGATGTAATCGCTAAAGCGGGGTTGCACTGAGGGTGGGGTGGGATTGTTGCGAGGTTCAGTGTTAGCGGTTCCGGGGCAATGCCGGGTTGCTGCTTTCTAGGTTTGTGCTCTGCTTGAGTTAGCTAATTTCTTTACCACTATTAGCCACTGCGCGTGGCAGCGCGTCATTTCCTGGTCCTTAGCGACAAAGAAACGAAGCAAAGAAAGCGCTTTTAAAACCCGCTACCCTAAGTGTCCACAGCGTGCAGTTTTCATTCATAGGTGCCCCAAAAGCACGGTGCTCGCCAAAGCGAAGGATGTGTGAAACCCTCCTTCTCACGAATCCTGACATGAACACGCTTCGCCACCAGTGCTCTCGGGCAAGCACGAGTTGCCAAGGCGCCCGCACGGCCCCATGCCTCTCTACCGCTTCACT
>NZ_JAQGMM010000328.1 GCF_028292365.1 Caballeronia sp. | reverse complement strand
TGCTCGACGGGGCGGGGCGCATTATCGGCGTGCTGGGTTCGTACGACGACACGACCGAGCGCAAGCGCGCCGAACTGGCGCTGCGCCTGCAAAGCCGCGCGCTCGATGCCTGCGTGAACGCCGTGCTGATCACCGGCACGAGCGCCACGGGTAACGTGATCGAATACGCGAATCCGGCGTTCAAACGCATTACGGGTTACGACCCGGCCGATATCGTGGGCCGCGATTGCCGTTTCCTCCAGCGCGACGATCTCGACCAGGAGGGCCTTGAGGCAATCCGCACGGGTCTGGCCGCGAACCGCGAAGCGAGCGCAGTGTTGCGCAATTATCGTAAGGATGGCGTGCTGTTCTGGAATCAGCTATTCATCGCGCCCGTGCCGGATGCGCAGGGCCATACAACGCATCACGTTGGCGTGATCAACGACGTCACCGAAGTTGTCCGCTATCAGGAGCAGCTCGAATATCAGGCGAACTACGACACGCTGACGCGGCTGCCCAACCGCAATCTGCTGCGGAACCGGCTACAGGACGCAATTGATCGGGCACGCCAGGAGGGGACCACGCTCGCCGTGGTTTTCGTCGATCTCGATGGCTTCAAGAACGTCAACGACAGTCTCGGCCACAGCGTAGGCGACCGCTTGCTTGCGGTGGTCGCCGAGCGGCTGGCGCGTTGTGGCCGCACCGGCGATACGGTCGCGCGCCACGGCGGCGACGAGTTCGTGATCGTGCTCCCGGACATGGCCGGCGAAAGCGCGTTGATTGCCTGGATGGAACGCGTGCGCACCGCCATTTCGGACCCGGTATGGCTCGATGGCACGGAGATGTACGTCGGCTGCAGCATGGGCGCGAGCCTGTTCCCGCAAGATGGCGACGACGCCGAAACCGTGCTCAAGAAAGCCGATATCGCGATGTATCGCGCGAAAGACATGGGGCGCAACACGTATCAGTTCTATCAGCCCGAAATGAATGCGAGCGTGGGGGCGCGGATGGACGTCGAACGGCGTTTGCGGCGGGCTTTGCGCGACAGCGAATTCCTGCTGCACTACCAGCCGCAAGTCGATCTGAGGACCGGCGAGATTGTCGGCATGGAAGCGCTCGTGCGCTGGATGGACCCGGAGTTCGGGCTTGTCTCGCCGGGCGCATTTATTCCGGTAGCCGAAGAATGCGGGCTGATTGGGCCGTTGTCGGAGTGGGTGCTGCGCGAGGCGTGCCGGCAAAACAAGGCGTGGCAGGATGAGGGATTGCCGCCGGCGCGGATGTCGGTGAATCTGTCGGCGCGGCAATTCCAGCAACGCGATATCCGTGTTCTCGTGACGTCCGTGCTGGCGGAAACGGGGCTTGCACCCCACTACCTGGAAATCGAGCTCACCGAGAGCGCGATCATGCACAACGGGGAAGACACCGTTACCACGCTGTCGGAGCTGGCGGCGCTCGGCATCAGCATAGCCATCGACGATTTCGGGACCGGGTATTCAAGTCTCAGTTATCTGAAGCGCTTCCCGGTCGACCGGTTGAAGATCGACCGCTCGTTTGTTGCGGATATCGGCTCGCCGGGAGGCAATGAAACGATTACTTCAGCGATCATCGCGCTCGCTCACTCGCTCGAGTTGCGGGTGATCGCGGAGGGCGTGGAGACGGCGGCGCAACTGGACTTTCTTGTTGCCCGCGATTGCGACGAGATGCAGGGATTTTTCTTCTCGCAGCCGCTGCCCGCCAGCGAGATTCCCTCGCTGTTGCTGAACAGCCGGACCACCCTGCAGCTCGGTGTGCGCGACAGTACGCGCGAGAGTCCAGCCGGTCAGTCGAGCGCGGGCAGCGCGCGCGGACGGCGGTCGCTGTCGGTGGCAACGTAGGTCAGCGTGGCTTCCGTCACCTTCACCACGTCTTCGGTCAGGCTCATCCGCTGCGCATAGACCTCGACCGATACCGTCACCGACGTATTGCCCGTCTTCACAATGTCCGTATAAAAGCTCAGCAAATCGCCGACAAACACCGGTTGCTTGAACACGAACGAATTCACCGAGATGGTCGCCACGCGCCCGTTCGCACGCCGGCTGGCCGGGATCGATCCGGCGATGTCCACCTGCGCCATGATCCAGCCGCCGAAGACATCGCCGTGGACGTTGGCATCGGACGGTTGCGGTACCACGCGCAGCGCGACCGGCTTGTTTGGGAGTTGCAGGGATTGGGTCACGAGCGAATTTCCATGAAAGAGTGACGGGATGCCAGCGGGTCAGCGCGCCGTGGCACCTTCTGCGACAATGCAGGATTAAACGATGTTGCTGGCGCCCGGACGAGTGGGTTTTATCCAGCCCGTTTTAGCGTGCTTTTAAGGCGTTTGGCGCAGGTCTGGCTGATTGTTCCCACCCTGCTGCCGACGCCGGGAAACATCGAATTGTACGGGAAAGCCCGCATTTTGAGATGGGTGCCCGTCCCGCGATACCTCGCTCGTCCGACACCGTTTCTCAATGCGGCGCGGACCTCTGCAGACCTCGAATCCATGCGCCGCAACTCTCCTTCCGAACCGGTTCCCGTCGCGAAAGGCCCGCGTAACGACTGGCAAACCATTCTCTCGCTGCTGCCGTATCTGGCGACGTATAAATGGCGCGTCGCGTTTGCGCTGACATGCCTGATTGGTGCGAAAGTCGCGAATCTGGGCGTGCCGATTGTGATGAAAAAGGTCATCGACAGCCTCAGTTCCATCCAGCATTTAACCGCGCTCGGACGCGCGCAGGATTCCGCGGCGATCATCCTGGTGAGCGGCGTGGGCCTGCTGGTCGTGGCTTATGCGTTCGTGCGCCTGTCTACTTCGCTTTTCACCGAGTTGCGCGAAATGCTGTTCGCGAAAGTCACTGAAAGCGCAGTGCGGCAACTTGCACTGAAAGTTTTCCGGCATTTGCATTCGCTGTCGCTGCGGTTCCATCTCGACCGGCAGACCGGGGGAATGTCGCGGGACATTGAACGCGGCACGCGCGGCATTCAGCAACTCGTTTCATATTCGCTCTACAGCATCTTGCCGACGTTAGTGGAAGTCGGCCTCGTGCTCGGGTTTTTTGTTGCGAAATACGAAGCGTATTACGCGATCGTCACGCTGATTGCGCTGGTGACGTATATCGTTTTCACGATCAAGCTCACCGAATGGCGTACGCACTTCCGTCGCACGATGAACGAACTCGATTCGAAGGCGAATTCGCGTGCCATCGATTCGTTGTTGAACTACGAGACCGTGAAGTATTTCGGCAATGAAGAGTGGGAAGCGCAGCGTTACGATGAAAACCTGAGACGCTATCGCACGGCGGCCATTCGTTCGCAGCGATCGCTGTCGGTGCTCAACTTCGGGCAGCAATTCATTATTGGCACGGGGCTCGTGTTCATTCTGTGGCGTGCGACGCAAGGCGTGATTGCCGGTCATCTCACGCTCGGTGACCTCGTGCTGATCAACACGTTCATGCTGCAGTTGTATATCCCGCTGAATTTCCTGGGCGTGGTGTATCGCGAGCTCAAGCAGAGTCTCACCGATATGGACCGCATGTTCACCTTGCTCGGCGCCGGGCGTGAAGTGCCGGATGTGCCGAACGCGCCGGCGCTGGTCGCGAAGGGTGCGGAGGTCCGGTTCGAGAACGTGAGTTTCTCGTATGAGCGCGCGCGGCCGATCCTGCATAACGTCGATTTCACGATCCGTGCCGGGACTACGACTGCGGTGGTCGGCCATAGCGGCTCAGGCAAGTCGACACTCGGCCGTTTGCTGTTTCGTTTCTACGATCTCGACCGTGAGCAAGGTGGGAGAATCTTGCTGGACGGCCAGGATATCCGCGACGTTGCGCAGGATTCGCTGCGAGCGGCGATTGGTATCGTGCCGCAGGATACGGTGCTCTTCAACGATTCGATCTACTACAACATCGCGTACGGCCGGCCATCGGCTTCACGCGATGAAGTGATCGCGGCGGCGCGGGCAGCGCATATTCACGAGTTCATCGAAAGTTTGCCGGCTGGCTACGAGACGCCGGTGGGCGAGCGCGGGTTGAAGTTATCGGGCGGCGAGAAACAGCGCGTGGCGATCGCGCGGACGTTGTTGAAGAACCCGCCGCTCTTGATCTTCGATGAAGCCACGTCGGCGCTCGATTCGAAATCCGAACGCGCAATTCAGCACGAGCTCGATCTGATCGCGCAGGAACGGACGACGCTGATCATTGCGCATCGGTTGTCGACGGTCGTGCATGCGCAGCAGATTATCGTGATGGATCACGGAAAGATTGTGGAGCGCGGGACGCATGCGGAACTGGTGCGAGCCGGAGGATTGTTTGCGCAGATGTGGGCGCTGCAGCAGCAGAAGGCAGCGGAGCCGGAAGAGGGTGCGGATGATCCGGTGGATGTGGGGGAATCGGCGCGGGCTTGAAACGCCGTGGCAACCGGGGGGCGATTTGCAAAACCTCCCCCGCGAAGCCGCCACGAGCAGAACGGTAAAATGCGGACTCGTTCAGGGAGCATCCCCAACCAGGCCGAAGGAGCCGCATGGAACTGAAATGGCTCGAAGATTTCGTCTCGCTCGCGGAGACGCGCAGTTTCAGCCGCTCGGCTGAACTGAGGCACATTACGCAGCCGGCTTTCTCGCGCCGGATCCAGGCGCTCGAAGCGTGGCTGGGCACGGATCTCATCGATCGCTCGGTGTATCCGACGCGCCTCACGCAAGCCGGTCAGGTTTTCTACGAGCAGGCGCTCGCAATGCTCTCGCAGTTTCACGAAGCACGAACGCTATTGCGAGGGCAGACCGGCGTGCCCGATGCAACCATCGACTTCGCGGTTCCCCACACGCTCTCGCTGACCTATTTCCCGCGCTGGCTACACCATATAGAAGCGCGGCTTGGGCGCATCAACACGCGTTTGCGCGCGCTGAACGTACACGACGCCGTGTTGTCGCTGGTGGAAGGCGGCTGCGACCTGGTGATGGGTTATCACCACCCGAGCCATCCAATGGCGCTTGATCCTGCCCGCTACGACATGCTCACGCTCGGCACTGAACCCATCAGCCCGTTTTCGTCGGTAAACAAGGGGGGCCGCGCGCGCTACACGTTGCCCGCTACCGCCGATGCTCCCGCGCCGTATCTCTCGTATACGCCTAATGCTTATCTCGGCCGCATGACGGAGGTGATCATCGCGACCTCGGCGGCACGTCTTTACCTCGATAAAGTGTATGAAACCGACATGGCCGAAGGTCTCAAGGCAATGGCGCTGGCCGGTCACGGCGTAGCCTTCCTGCCGCATAGCGCGGTGGCCAAGGAGGTCGATGAAGGCAGCTTGATCCGGCTCGACCGGGGAACTCGCGGAACGCCGGCAGGCCAGTTCACGCTCACGATGGAAATTCGTTTGTACCGCGACAAAATGGCATCGAAGGGAGACGATCCACGGCAAGCCCTGATGCGTAATCTTTGGGAAGCAGTGGGCGAAGAGGTATCGCGGCCTGTTGAAACCCCCGCCACATAAGCCTCTTAGACGTTATGCAAGAAACACATAACGCAATGATGAAACGGCATTGGATTTCAACAAGCGAATTTTCGACAATGAAGCCATTCCACACAACGCTGGGGTTTCGATGTCATCGCCGCAACAAGACCGCACCGCTTCTGCTGTTCCCGTCGTTCAACACGCCATTCCCTCCTATCTCGATTCCACGCATCGCGGCCCCTGGGGCAACTATCTCCAGCAGGTCGATCGCGTGGCGCCCTATCTCGGCTCGCTGTCGCGCTGGATTGAAACCCTCAAGCGCCCGAAGCGCATCCTGATCGTCGATTGCCCTATCGAACTCGATAACGGCACGGTCACGCACTTCGAAGGCTACCGGGTCCAGCACAACATGTCGCGCGGTCCGGGCAAGGGCGGCGTGCGCTATCACCAGGACGTTACGCTTTCCGAAGTAATGGCGCTGTCGGCGTGGATGTCGGTGAAGAACGCGGCCGTGAACGTGCCGTACGGCGGGGCGAAAGGCGGTATCCGCGTCGATCCGCGGACGTTGTCGCGGGGCGAACTCGAGCGCCTGACACGTCGATACACCAGCGAAATCGGCATCATCATCGGACCGAACCAGGACATC
>NZ_JAQGMM010000311.1 GCF_028292365.1 Caballeronia sp. | reverse complement strand
TGGCCGCCGACGCCGGTATTGCGATGACGCCGGCAGGCGCTGCGTTCCCTCATGGTCTCGATCCACGGGACCGGCATCTGCGCGTTGCACCGACCTTTCCGTCACTTGATGAAGTGAAGCGGGCGGCACAAGGTATTGCATTGTCCTTGCGTCGCGCGTTCGAAGAACGGGGGTGAGCTTTCTGCAGTCGCGGTTCCTCGCGCCGCCTGACTCATTCAATCCTGTGGACTGGATCTCGCTCGCTATGCCATCACTGCAAATTGGCGAGACCGCTTCTGCAAACCGGCGTATCCCGTCGTGTGCTCGGCACGAGGAATGACAATCCGATGAGGATGACCGAGGCCGCCGATGCCAGCCCGTACACCGGCTGAAACGAACCGAACAGCGCCTTGCACAGTCCTCCCATTACGTTTCCCAACGCGCCGCCCACGCCAAACGCCGCCTCGCAGATTCCGCACACCAATGCCGCCAGGGCGGGCGCGCTCGTCTTACCGACATACGCATGCAACAGACCGAAAATCGGGAAGAATGAAAAGCCGAATGCGACTGCCGCGACCATCAGGGCGTAACCGCCCGGACGCGATGCTGCGATCAGCGACGCGCACAAAAGCAGGACCCCCGCACTGACGAGCGCGGTACGCATGCCATCTCGCTGCGTGCGGCCATTTCGATCAGGACTGCCGTGCATATCGCCGATCATGCCGAGCACCAGTCCGCTCACCACGCCGACCAGCCCGACGAGCGCCCACGCGTGCGCGGTTACATCGAGACCCAGATGCAGGTCGTCGTGCGAATAAGCCGAGAAGTAGGTGATGAACGGGACACCGGCAAAACCGCATAGCACTGCGATGGCGTACACCAGCAGGAATTTTCTGGCGAGCATGGGTCGCAGTTCAAAACGCATGCCTTGCCGTTTGGTTTGGCGCGGAGGCGTGACGCGTGGCTGTGTTGCCGACGCAGGGCTAAACCGTGCAAACATGAGGACCATCACGGCGCTCAACATGGTGGTCAGCACGGCGCTCACGAGCCAGACAGAACGCCAGCCCCACGACGCCAGCAACGCCGGCACCATCAGTCCGTTCAGCAAGACTCCGAAGTTCGTGCCGCTGCCAATGACGCCGATGGCTTTCGCCCGATGGCGCTCATCGATCAACGGCGCGATCAGCGCCATCATGGGAACCCAGGTCGCGGCGGCGCAAGCATTGAGCGTGACCAAGGCGATGCCCATCATCCAGGTGTTTTTGGCGAATGCGAGGCCGGCGAGGTCGAGCGCTGACAGCGCAGTTGCCACGAGCACGACTCTTGCTGCCCCAAAACGGGCGGCGGCGAGACCTGATAGCAGCGCCATCGCGACATTGGCCATTTGCCGTGCGGCCGTGATGTACCCGGCCTGTGCATAGTTAAAGCCGATGTCCTGCTTCATCTGCGGCAGGACGACAGGAAAGAGATAAACGCCGAATCCGTAAGTCGCAGCGATCACGCCGGTCAGCAGCAGCGTGACAGCCAGTTGATTGGCGAAGTCAGGCGAAACGCGAGGCGAAACATCCATGGCAGGCTACCGGAAGAAGTCGTTGGATTTATTCTCGGCGTCCTTGCTTTATGATGGAAATGATTTAATTTACTATCATTGATTAAGCCTCGTCATCATTGATTCCGACCATGAACCTCGATCTTGCCCTCCTGCGCGCGTTTGTTGCTGTCACGGAAGCCGGCGGTTTTACCAAGGCGGCGCGACGGTTGAACCTGACGCAATCTGCGATCAGTCACCAAATACGGCGGCTTGAAGAAGAAGTGGGCCGGCCGCTTTTATACCGGACCACGCGCAGTCTGACCTTGACTGAAGATGGCGAGGATTTCTTGCGGTACGCGATGCAAATCCTCAACGCGATGGACGCGGTCACGCAGCGTTTTCAATCGTCTCCGGCTTCCGGGGTCGTGCGTTTTGGAGCACCCGATATTTTCATGGGAGAGCGGTTGCCTGTTTTGCTTACGCAGTTTTCCCGGGCATTTCCGAATGTGCGACTGGACGTGAGCGTGGGCATGAGTCTCGATTCGCAGGCGATGGTCGCCGCGCACGAGCTGGATCTGGCCGTGGTGCTGTGCGTGCAGGGGGACGCGGATCCGGGCACTGAGGGCATTGTGTTGCGGCGCACGCGGTTCGTCTGGGCGGCGGCCGAATCGTTCGAAGCGCGCGCGGGGGCGTCGCTGCCGCTCGCGTTTTTCCCGGCGCCGTGTGTGAATCGGCGAGTGGCGCTTGAGGCGCTTGATGGCTTGCCGGTGGACTGGCATGTTGCGTTTACATCGTCGAGTCAGTCGGGGATACGTGCTGCCGTGATGGCGGGGCTTGGGATTACTCCGCTGACTCGCGATGACCTGGAGCCGGGGATTGTGGTGGTCGATGGGCAGTATGGGTTGCCGCCCTTGCCGGAAGCGGAATTCAGGCTGCTGTGGGGGAAGGGTGAGCCCACGCTCGCCGCGCAGGAATTCGGCAGGCTTGTGCTTGATGCGCCGGTTGAGCGGCCGCTGCGGGCGAGTGCGACTCAGTTTGCATGAGAGGTTTTGCTCGTGCGGGTGGATGGCTCGAGCTACGTGCCGGGCCGCGTAGGTGTTGATTACGCGACGCAGGGCTGAAGCTTGGGAACGGCGGATTGAGAAAACCCGCCAACGACAATAGCGCTAGCAACGTCGCACAAGCACGCCACGCCCGCAATGTGCAGCGGCGACGATCCTGAAGCCGCTTTACTCGACGTGTGCAACCGCCTTGCAGACCACAACCAACTCGGCCCCGATAGACGGCTCTAAAACAAGCACGGTCAATCTCCGCTCCCGTATCTCAGTTACGAAGTGTGTGGCTCCTGCGTCAGTCATCGCGTGTTCGTGTCCGTCTCGACTACACGCCCAATTGATGTGACTGCGAATTTCATCCGGGTGAAACTCCCGCTCGGAAGAAAGCAACAACCGTGAAGTGACGTTCTGTAAACTCATTTCGCCAAGCTTGAAATGCGTTACTCCATCGCACCGGACGACCGCTAGATCGCCGTTCACAAGCTGAAAATTCAGCACTAGATGTTGCCTGTCTCGGGTGTAGGACAGCCCAACTAGTTCAGCGTCGTGATAGTTCTTCTTCTGGTCCATGTTTAGCTCCCGTTGCTACTGTTACCACGGCAAAAGCGAAAAGCTTCGCCCCTTGTGCAGCACATACCGATAGCCGTTATAGCGTGTTAATTCCGTTGTCATCCGGTGGTGTCTCCGTTGGTTGCAACGGGCCCACGCTAACGCACTTTTCCGCGCGTCCATCTCAATAGACAGATGGGGCGCGCGGTCGTTGATTTACATGGGGTCTGCATCAAGGGCTTTGCCGCAACGTGCCGCTACGCGTAGTGGTGAACGGTGTTAAAGAAATTAGCCAACCTAAGCAAACCACTAACACGGGAAGCAGCAACCCGGGACCAATCCCGACCGCTACCGCCAATCCCGGGCGCGAGCAACAAACCAATTCCTACATCAGCTCAGCAATGCTGTGCGCAGTCGCCGCCGACAGTGTCCATCCCAAGTGCCCATGTCCCGTGTTATAGAACACCCCTCGACGCTTACCGCTTCCGACCTTCGGCAACATGCTTGGCAGCATCGGCCTTAAGCCCGCCCACGGAATCACACGCGACGTCGCCACACCCGGGAAATAGCGCCGCGTCCAATCCACAAGTGGTGCAATCCGGTCCGAGCGAATATCGCGATTGAAGCCATTGATTTCAGCCGTACCCGCTACGCGAAAACGGTCAGCGCCAAGCCGGCTCGTGACAATTTTCGCGCTCTCGTCAAGCAGGCTGACCCACGGCGCACCCTCGCGACTCGCAGCATCATCAAGGCACACGGTGATCGAATAACCCTTCACCGGATAGATATTCACATGGTCGCCGAGCATCGATGCAATCTGCCGGCTTGCCACGCCAGCACACACCACGATGCGGTCGAATTCATACTGTTGCTCATCACCCGCGATGCCGCCCTGCAGCACACGTAATCCGAACGGCCCGTCGCCACGCTGCGCGATATCCGCTATCTGCGTGTCGTAATGAAAGCGTACGCCGCGCCGCTCGCAGACTTCGGCCAGACCGCGCGTGAACTTGTGGATGTCGCCGGTCGAGTCGGAAGGCGTGAAAAATCCACCGTGGAAATCGCCTTGCAACGTAGGCTCGATCGCGCGCATTTCGTCGTTCGTGACCGCGCGCCGATCAAGCCCGCCAGTCTGCAAAAGCTGGTTCACTTTCGCGGCGGTATCGAAGTCCTTCTTCTGCTGATACATATGCAAGATGCCGCGCTGCTCGAGATCGAAGTCGATCCCTTCACGTTCGGCAATCCCAAACAGATGCTCGCGCGCGGCAATGGCAAGGCGCACTGTCTCAACGGTATTGGCCCGGTAGTTCGGGATCTGGCGCAGGAATTCGCCCATCCACGAATACTTGTGCCAACTCGGCGCGGGGTTAAGCAGCAGCGGTGCGTCGCGCGTGAACATCCAGCGCAGGCCCTTAAGCACGGTGGCCATGCTGTTCCAGACCTCGGCGTTGCTGGCGGAAAGCTGGCCGCCGTTGGCGAACGATGTTTCCATCGCCGCGTATCGATGACGCTCGAAAACGGTGATGTCGTGGCCGCGTTCGGAAAGGGCGTAAGCAGTCGTGACGCCGGTGATACCGGCGCCAATGATGGCGATTCGTGACATGACAAGGTCCAGATGAAAGTTGGGCATCGCCGGTGTTGCCGGCGTCTATGCCCCATCTGTCCGTGTACCTGAGAGTTTCAGTCGTGGCGTTGCACGCACGACATCCCCGTCGGTGGACGCATTAAAGCGTCGCTCTCCAGATGTTCCTGCTGCGCGGTCCTTTGGCCTGAGAGTTTCCGGGGCGGTTGCTCCGTCGGCGCCGTCACCTTGTTGCCGTGACAGTCTCTCCCGCGCTAGCGATTAGAACCCCGTCAAGATACCGTCTAAAAATAAGATAGGCAAGGGGGCTATGGGAAACGCCGCCTCTCGCAAAAGTGCAGCGTGGCTTCTGACCTACCAGCGTACCAGCCACTTGGTGCCGCCCGCAGCGCGGCCGAAAATCGCTAGAGCGATGATCAGCAGTAGCGGAGCGAAAAATAGCAGCAAGGACATGGGCCACGACCATTGAAAGCCGTAGTGTGCTCCGACGATGCCCAACGGAACGGTGATGGGTGTGATCCGAAGCCCAAAGACGAAAATGCCGCCGACCAGCGCGCACACCCAGTTCGGCCAGCCAAGCCAGTATTCGAGGCCCGCGAATATGGCTGCGGTTTGCAACAGGCTGTAGACAATCTGTAGAAGAAAAAACAGGATGGTCATGTTGGTCCCCAGATGCGCTGCTCGTGCGATGCGAGCGAATGATCTATTTCTAATTCGATGCTGCTTTGGTTCGGATGGCACCGGGCTCACCCGCCTGAACGAACATGCCATCCATCAGGTCTTGAACGACGCCATCCGCATTCGGGAACTGATGCAACACTGAGTTTTTCCAGTGGCCTGAAGCGATCAGGCCGCCGCTCGGTGCCTTGTAGAAGCGGATATCCATCGATCGCAGATACATGACGATGTCCCAAAACCAGCTATCGGTGTAGGAGACGTTCATGTCGGCCTTGTCGCACGCCGGAGCGATCGAAACGGATACGCCGTGGTTTTCGAGGTTGCGTTGAACGGCGGCATCCATGTCCGCCGACCTGCCGCCATGCGCTGTAAAACAAGCTGTCGTCATGGGCGATAACTTCGCTTGAGGCCCCGGGACAATGCTCTGCGTCGTCGAACAACCGGACAGCACGGCAAGCGCTGCACTTGCAACCAGGAGGGAAAGACCTCTCATGATTTTCCTTTTTATTCTTTTCGGTGGTGTACGCGTTATCGGCAGCGCATCAAATACCTTGAGCGAGCAGTCGCAGCGTAACTTCGCGATCGCAATCATCGCGCCGATTTTTCGCCTGGCTTGGAAGTCGGGGTTAGTGATTTACGCGAATCCATCTCAACAAATCCCTCGCGGCCAGCGCCTGGGTTTTGTCTAAGCTTTCATTTAATACAATTATTTCTTTTTGCTTTCATTCCAATATAAGATGCGCTTCTCTTTATCGATTTTGGGGGCCGCATGAATCCTTTTGCGAAAGCAGTAGCCACTCTGGCCGCCTGCATTGGCGCTTTTACCGTCGTCGTATGTATTGTCGAGGGGCTGGCCGGATAACGGAGCGCGACCGGGTTCTTACCCGGCGCCGCTAGCGCATTTGCCAGACACGCAAATTGAATAGCGGCAAGATGCCATAGACATGGTCGAACATATCCGACTGGATTTGTTCGTACAATTCCCAGCTCGTTTCGTCGATGAACAGGAACACTTCCAGCGGCAGACCATGTTCCGTGGATTGCAACTGGCGAACCACTAGCGGCATGTCTTTTCGGATCGCAGGGTAGTGGCGAAAGTAGTCGGTCAGGTACCGGCGAAACACGCCGAGGTTGGTCAGGCGATGCCCATCGTCGGGCACGGTGAACGGCACCCGAAAGGCGGCGCTCGCCGTCAGTTTGGCGAGCAGTTCGTCGTCGCAAAACCGGATGCTCTCAATGTCCAGGTTAATGGCATGCTTGACCCGCCGCCCACCGGATTCAACCATGCCGCGCCAGTTCTTGACGCTATTGGTCAGCAACACATAGCTTGGCAGCATGACAATGGAATTATCGAAGTTCTGAACCTTGATCGTGTTCAGCGCAATGTCGATGACCGTTCCGTCAGCCACGAATCCGGGTACTTCGATCCAGTCGCCCACGCGCAGCATGTCATACGCGGCCAGTTGAATGCTGGCGACAAAACCTAGCAGCGAATCGCGAAAGATAATGATCAGGAGCGCAGTCATTGCGCTCACGCCGGTGAGGAAATTGGCCGGCGAGCGATGCAATAACAATGACACCGCGGCAATCAGCGCAAGCACGTACAGGAAGATGGCGGCTATCTGAAGAAAGCTCTTGATCGGTCTCTGGGTTGCAAAGGGAAAGTGACTGTAGCGATCTTCAATGCTTTCCAGGAACGCGAATGCGGCCCGCAAGATGGTCACGACCATGAAGCATGCGGACAGCGTCTCCACTGGATCACCCAGCGCGGAAATAATCGGGAAAGTCACGCCGGTGAGCAACGGGGCTGAAAGATAAATGATGATCGCAGGCACCAGCGGCGCCAGCCGGTCAAACACTTTGCGGCGCTCGGCGGCACGCAGCCATTTGCGGCGCTCGCCACGCGCGAGGTGACCGACGATCTTCAACAAGATAAAGCGGGTGATGTAGTAGCAGAGCATGCTGGACAACAGAATCGCCAGGAACAACATGATGACGAGAACGATCGCCACGGGCATGCTGTCGGTGTGGACATAGAAATGACGTCCATCCGGTCCATTCACTACGCTGAACATGTTGTTGAACATAGATCCCCTCAGCGCCGACCAGCCTCTTTGTCCTGAAGATGATCCGGGCCCGCGCGGTACCGGTCATTTCCCCGATCTTGCTATTCAGCCTCGCTACGAAGTCCCGCTACTCAGTCTCGCTACTCAGCCTTACTAAACGTTGCTGCACTGCGACCAATGGGCCTGTCAACGGCATTGTAACGGCCTCCTGATCTTCACAGCGAGGCCATTCGCTCGTTGTCCGGGCGGTACACCGCTTAAGTTTTACTTATACCCAACCCATTATGGTTGATTGGACCGGGCTAATTCGGCTACCGACCATCTAGTCAATGCTGGTTGTTTCACATCAGGGTGAAGCACCCACATTCAACTAGATGGAGACCAGACATGCTAGCCGATGAGGCAATTGCGGGCGATGCTGAAATCGCCCACATGCGCAGCGCCCTTGCGGGCGCCGTCGCACAATCCAGTCACGAGATCATTGCGCTCGCACGCGCCCTGGTGGCCGTTCCCAGCGCCTATCCGCCGGGCGACACCCACGCTATCGCAGACGCGATCGAGGCGATGTTCGAAGGGTTCGACGTCAGCGTCGAACGCTACGGCACGCTCCCGCACGTAATGAACCTCGTGGTCCGCGTTCGCGGCGCGGCTCCGGGGCGACGACTCGTTTTTAACGGGCACCTTGACACGTTCCCACTCGTCAACGCAAAGCAATGGTCTGTTGATTTCAACGGCGAGGAGCGCGACGGAAAGTTATTCGGACTTGGCGTGTCGGACATGAAGAGCGGTCTCGCCGCCATCATCTTCGCCGTGCGCCATCTCTCCCGGCTACGTGAATCGTTCGCAGGCGAGGTGGTCGCCACGTTTGCCGGCGACGAAGAAAGCATGGGCACCGAGGGCAGCGGATACCTTCTCGATCATGTCCCGCACGCAGCCGGCGACGCGATGATCAGCGCCGACACAGGCTCGCCCCACGTGCTGCGATTCGGCGAGAAGGGAATGATCTGGCTGCGCCTGGATGCAACCGGCATGTCTGCCCACGCGGCGCACGTCCACAAGGGCGACAGCGCAATCGAGAAACTGCTGGATGCCATTCAGGAGCTCAAGAGCGTACGCGACTATCCCGTTGCCGCGCCGCCGGAAGTGCTCGCGGCTATCGCTCGCTCAGCCGCCGTGTCCGAGGCAATCTCCGGCGTTGGCGAGAGCGATGTGCTTCGCACTCCAACCATCACATTCGGCACGATCAGCGGTGGCCGGTTATCGAACCTGATTGCGGATCAAGCGACTGCAACGGCCGATATCCGACTTCCAGTCGGCGTATCGGTGGCGCAAATGAAAGCCAGGTTAAGCGCGATCGTCGCTCGTCATCCGGGTGTTTCCTTCGACATCCTTCGTGAATACGAACCGAGCTGGACCGATCCCGATCACGAGGTCATCCAAACACTCAAACGCAACTGCGCAGCGAAGCTCGGCACCGAGCCGGTCGTCAACATGCGCGTGGGTGCGTCCGACGCACGGCTGTATCGAAGGCACGGCGTGCCGACGGTCGTATGCGGCCTGACCTCTTACAACATGGGTGCGGCGGATGAATACGTGCATGTAGACGAGCTGCGGGCGCTAGGCGAAATCTTCGCGCTCACCGCATTTGATTACCTGAATGCGCCGACCCGCGCTTAAGCACAGCCTTCCTCCAAGAAATCGTCAGCGTGCCTGCTGACGCCTCCCGCACCGGAAAAGGAAAACGAAACATCCATGTCCACCGATAACGTTCTAACCTCCGAGCAGCGCAGCAAGTTCCGGCGCATCCTGGCGTCGGCGCTGGTCGGTAATATGCTCGAGTTCTACGACCTGTTTGTGTATGGTTTTTTAGCGGTGGTCATTGCCAGGGTCTTCTTTCCAACCGGCGATGCCTACACGTCGATGCTGGCCGCCGCCGCAACCTTCGGCGTCAGCTATTTCATCCGCCCGCTGGGCGCGATGGTGATCGGCGCTTATAGCGACAAGCGCGGCCGCAAGGCGGGCATGATGCTCACGATCTGGCTCATGGGCGCGGGCACGCTGGTGATCGCGTGTGCCCCGACCTATGCCATGCTCGGGGTTGCCGGAACGTTGATCCTGGTCTTCGGCAAGGTCTTGCAGGGGTTCTCGGCAGGCGGTGAATTCGGCTCGACCGTGTCCTTCGTCACCGAACATGCGCCTGCGCGCATGAAGGGTTATTTCGCCAGCTACCAGGTGGTCGGGATTGGTCTTGCGACTGGTCTGGCTAGCCTCGTGGGACTTGGCACCACTAAACTGATGACGCCCGATTCACTGCTGTCATGGGGTTGGCGCATACCGTTTTTGATCGGGCTGGCGATCGTGCCGTTTGGTTACTGGATTCGTCGCCGGGTCGATGAAACCCCTGAATTCAAGGCGTCCAGCCACGAACGCAATCCAATTCGCAACACGTTCGCAACGGCGAAGATGCGCATCACGGCGGCGATTGGCTTGTACTCGCTAGCGGCATCGACGAATTATTTGCTCGGCGTGTTCATCCCTCTCTATGCACAGAAAGTGCTGGGCATGAGCGCGGCAGATTCGATGTGGGGCGCCATCGGATATTCTGCCGCACAGATCGTCTTGCCGCCGGTCTTCGGCGCGCTCTCGGACAGAGTGGGCCGTCTTCCGCTGATCGCGATCGGTACCTCGCTGACGGCGATCCTGACCATTCCCGCGTTCCATCTGATGGTCGCATCGCCGACGGTAGGAACGTATGTGTTCTGCGTCACAGGATTGACCGCATGCGTGATGGTGTTTCAGGGCGCGATGCCCGCGTTCGTGGCCGAACTCTTTCCGCATGACACGCGCACGACCAGCATCGCGATCGTTCACAACCTGACCTTTGCGGTCTTCGGCGGCTTGTCGCTGATGATCTGCACGTGGATCGCCAACGCGACCGGCAGCAAGTTCATCCCCGCTTATTACGTCATGGTCACGGCGGTGCTTGCGCTGTTGTGTATCCTGTACTTTCGCAAGCGGGCAGTACCCGTTGCGGCGAGTGCGAGCGGGTTGACGAACGCATGAGCAGACGGCGGGCCGCTCGCCCGGGCCGACTGCGAAGTTGAATCCACCGGACTTCCTATTCGATGCGGCTCAGGCATATAGAAGTAGTGAACGCTATCCGCGTGACCGGAACGCTTAAAGCCGCGGCCGCGCTGCTGTCCCTGACGCAACCGGCAATCACGCAAATCCTGCAAAGCGCGGAGCGCCAGTTGGGTTACCCGCTCTTCGACCGGGTTCGCGGCAAGCTGATTCCGACCCGGGAAGCACAGTTGCTGTTCCCCGAGATACTTCGGCTCGACGAACAGCTTCAGGCCGTTCAGCGGCTCGCGCAGAATCTGCGGGGCGGCACCGCCGATTCGTCCATCCGTGTTCTCGCTGCGCCCGCGCTCGCGCAGACCGTGGTGGCCGACGCGGCGCTCGCATTTCAGGCGAAACACCCCGGCGTGAAGCTGTCGATTCGCGCCGATTATTCGGCGACCGCCGTGGCCAGCATCGCGCTCATGGAGGCGGACGTCGGCATCCTGTATCACAGCGTGTCCCACCCGGCCATCAAGGAGATCGAACTGGCTGCCAGCCGGCTTGTATGCGTGGGACATCCTTCCATGTTGCCGGATACGCCGTCCATTGAACTCGATGCGCTGGAGGGCCGCGAGATTGCCGGCCCGGATCCTGCGGACCCGCTGGGAAGGCTGCTCGCCAAGCGTCTGGAGGAGCTGTCAGTGACCGTGAATGTGACCATCACCGCGCAGTCGTATCACTCGCTGGTTGCGTTGGCGGCGCGCTCGAAGCTGATCACCATAGTGGATGAAATCGCGGCGCTTTCGGCTCGCGCGCAAGGGTTGCGGGTCGTGCCGCTGGCGCCGTTGATCTCGATTCCGGTTGTGGCAAGCATTGCGATCAATGGCGAACGGTCAGCGCTCGTCGAACAATTTGTCGAGACGTGCCGGGAGATGCTGGGTTCGCTGAAATAGTTTCTATGGCGGGCAGACTGACTTGCTTTAAAGCACCTTCGATGGAAACCGGACGCTGACCACCAGTCCGCCGCCGGGTGCATCGCCAAGGGCAATCTGCGCATGATGTACCCGCGCGATCTCGCGTACGATCGCGAGTCCCAGTCCGCTTCCTTCCACGTAGTATTCCGTCTGGCTGCGGTAGAAACGCTCGAACACCGCATCGCGTTCATGCGGTGCAATGCCGGGACCATTGTCGATAACCTGCAGCAACGAGTCTTCTTCCATGCGTGCTACGCGGACCGTGATGATGGAACTGTCGCCGGCATAACGAACGGCGTTATCGATCAGATTGCCGCACAGCTCCGCCAGCAATTCCCGATTCCCCATGACCTCGGCGTCCGCCTCATGCTCGAAACCGAGATCGATATCGCGTGCCCTCGCCACGGGCGACCAGTCGAGCGTCACGCTTCGCGCGAGCTTGTCGAGGCGCAGCGGCATAAGCAAACCGGCGTCGCTGCTGTCGTTGTCGAGGCGTGATAGCGACAGGAGTTGCTGCACGCCCTTTGCCGCTTGCCTGACGGCGCCGTTCAGACGCGTCAGATGCACGCGCGCGGGCTCGTTCAGCGTTTCGCGCAGCGCGAGTTCCGACTCGGCCTGGATGATGGCGAGCGGTGTCTTGAGTTGATGCGCGGCGTCCGTGAAAAAGCGCCGCCGCGATTCCTGCATGCGTCGTAACCGCCCGATGTATTGATTGATGGACTCCACCAGCGGCTCGACTTCATTCGGCAGGCCCGCTTTATCGAGCGGAGTGGGGTCGTCTTCAGTGCGTGCTGCGACCTTGGCCGAGAGCAGGTTCAGCGGCCTTAGTCCGCGTCCCACACCGAGCCAGACGATTGCCAGCGCCAGCACGACCAGGAGACATTCCTGCAGCAGCGAACCCCTCAGGATCTGACGAGCAAGCGCCTGGCGCGGCTCGATTGTTTCTCCTACCATGATCCACACCACGCGCGTCTGGGCGCCCGGCACGTCGTGTACCGGCAGGCGCAGCACGCCCATGCGTAATTCTTCGCCGCGAAAGCTGGCGTCGTAGAAACTCGTTTGATAAGACTCGGGAGTGGCTCGCGGCGGCGGCATCGGCAAGTCAGGGTAACCCGTCACCGCGGGGCCACTTTCTTCGCGGATCAGGTAATAGATCTTGCCACCCGCATTCGATTCGAACATCTCCAGCGCGAGATACGGCAGATCCACTTCCACCGTGCCATTGACCAGACGCGTGCCTTCGCGGATCGACTTAAGCGAGTACTCAAGCGAGCGGTCGAACGCGACGTGCGCGGCGCTCATCGCACGTTGATACGTCAGCCATGCATCGAGCGCGAGCAGGGCAAGCAGCGGCAGCAGCAGCCATAGCGCGACTTGCCGCCGAAGATTCGGCTTCTTCATCAGACGCCGGCCGCAACAGGTTCTTGTCTGGCTTCCAGCAAATACCCCAGGCCGCGCAGCGTAACGATCGCAACGCCACTGCGTTCGAGTTTCTTTCTTAGCCGGTACACGTAGATCTCTATCGCATCCGGATTCACGGATTCATCGATACCGAAGATCTTCTCCGACAGCGTTTCCTTATTGATCGCGCGGCCGTTGCGCAGGATCAGCACCTCCAGCACCGCGCGCTCGCGTGGCGTCAACGCAAGCTGCTCGCCGTCAAGACGAAAGCTGTGATCGACGCTGTCGTATTCGAGCGGCCCGCAAGCGGTTTTAGTTTGCTCATGGCCGTGGCTGCGCCGGATCAGTGCTCGGGCCCGCGCTTCGAGTTCGCTCAGTTCGAACGGCTTCGCGAGGTAGTCATCGGCGCCCAGATCAAGCCCCTTCACCCGATCTTCCACCGACCCGTGCGCGGTCAGGATCATCACTGGCACGGCATTACGGCGTTGCCGCAGGCGTCGCAGCACTTCGAGCCCGTCGAGTTTTGGCAGCCCGAGATCGAGGATCACGAGCGCGTAGTCCTGCGTGCGCAAAACGTGGTCGGCAGCCTCGCCGTCATGCATGCAATCGACGGCAAATCGCGCTTGAGAGAGCGCGTCGGCCAGCGACCTGGCGAGGGTGGGATTGTCTTCAACGAGGAGTACGCGCATGAGAGGAATCAGGGAAATCCATGAGGCCGAAACAGGGGTTCGCGGCCATTTCGATAAGAAATGAAAGCAGGCTGAAAGTACCAGTAACTTACTATGCGCCAACTCGAGTATGACAAATGTACAACAAGCAATTCTGGAGGAAGACATGAAAAAAGACATGAAAAATTTGAACCACAAGCTGCGCTTGCCAGCGACCCTGGCGTTGCTTTTTACGATGCAGGCGGCGTATGCGCTGGTGCCCGAGGGTTATCCCGGGGGCTATCAGTCGGTGATCGACGGCGCGAAGAAGGAAGGCAAGCTGCTGGTTTACTCCGTCACGGATACCGCGCTCGTGCGGCCCCTGATCAAGGACTTCGAGTCGATGTACGGCATCAAGGTCGAATACAACGACATGAACAGCACGGAGCTCTACAACCGCTTTATCAGCGAAAACGCCGCGAACAGCACGAGCGCGGACGTGCTGTGGAGTTCGGCCATGGACCTGCAGGTCAAGCTCGTCAACGACGGCATGATGGCAAGCTACGAGTCACCTGAAGCTTCACATGTACCGCAGTGGGCGCAGTACCAGAAGCAGGCCTACGGCACGACCTACGAGCCGCTCGCGATCGTCTACAACAAGCGCCTGGTGCCGGCAAACGAAGTGCCCCAGACGCGCTCGGACCTGATCAAGCTGCTCACCACGCATGCCGATAAATTCAGGGGCAAGGTCACCACCTACGACATCGAGAAGTCGGGTGTCGGCTTCAATTATCTGACGCAGGACGCACGGGTAAATCCTCAAGTCACATGGCAACTGGTCGAAGCCATGGGCGCGCTGAATCCCAAGCTGCAGTCGAGCACGGGCGCGATGATGGAACGCATTTCGTCCGGTGAAAACCTGATTGGCTACAACATCCTGGGCTCGTACGCGTTTGCGAAGGCAAAGAAGGATCCGTCGATCGGATATGTCTATCCGAAGGATTACACGCAGGTGGTGAGCCGCCTGGTGACGATCTCGAAGAAGGCTAAAAATCCCGACGCGGCCAAGCTCTGGGTGGACTACCTGTTGTCCAGACGCGGCCAGACGCTGCTGGCGAACCAGGCCAACCTGTTCTCCATTCGCGCCGACGTGGATGGCGAAACCTCCATGGCAGGACTCACCCGGCAACTGGGCGATTCCCTCAAGCCGATCCCTATCGGCGCGGGTCTGCTGGTCTATCTCGACCAGTCCAAGCGCCTCGAATTCCTGAGGCAGTGGCAACAGGCTATCAAGCGCTAGGCCCGCCGTCCGCCTAAGCCGGCGGACCTCCCGACAACTTCTCGCATGCGCCGCACAAGGCGTAGGGGAACACGCATGCTGACTCAACGTTCGAACGATGTGCCGGGCGTCCTCGCGACGAACGGTACAGGCAAAGTGCCGACCCTGCCTGATGGCGGGTGGCGTGGCCTGGGCGCGACTTTCCGCTGGATCGTGATAGCGGTGCTGACCGTGGCGGTGTTGCTGCCGCTATCGTTTATCGTGGTGCAGAGTTTCCTGAACGCACCGTTCTTCGATGCCAACCGGACCTTCGGCGTCGCGGGTTACCGGTTTATTTTCGACGATCCCGACTTCTGGTCGGCGCTGAAAAACTCGTTCATCATCGCCGGTGGAATGCTGTTCATCTCGATCCCGCTCGGCGGCATTCTTGCGTTCCTGATGGTGCGCACCGACTTGCCGGGACGTCGCTGGCTTGAACCGCTGCTGCTCACGCCCGTTTTCGTTTCGCCGATGGTGCTCGCATTCGGTTACGTCGTCGCGGCGGGACCGGTCGGCTTCTATTCCGTGTGGTTCAAGCAGTTGACCGGACTCGAGAACGCACCATGGTCGATCTATTCGATCTTCGCGATCACGATCATTGTCGGCTTGACGCATGTGCCGCACGTGTATTTGTATTCATCGGCTGCGCTGCGCAATCTTGGCTCCGACGTGGAAGAAGCCGCACGCGTGGCCGGTGCACGGCCGTTTCGCGTCGCGCTCGATGTCAGTCTGCCAATGACCATGCCCGCGCTCTTATTCGCCGGCGTGCTGGTGTTTTTCCTGGGCTTCGAAGTATTTGGCCTGCCGCTGGTTCTTGGCGATCCTGAAGGGCACCTCGTCCTCGCGACGTACCTCTACAAGCTCACCAACAAGCTCGGCGTGCCGTCGTATCACCTGATGGCCGCGGTCGCCATGTGCATCGTCGCGATTACCTTTCCGCTCGTGCTGCTGCAGCGTCACCTGCTCAAGAGCGCGAGCAAGTTCGTCACGGTCAAAGGCAAGGCGGGACGTCAGACCGTGCTGCCGCTGGGCGCATGGCGCTGGATTGCATTGGGTATCGTCGTATTGTGGTTGTTCCTCACGGTGTTTGTTCCACTCTCGGGCATTGTGCTGCGTTCGTTCGTCACGAACTGGGGCGAGGGCGTTGCACTCTCGGAAGTGCTGACACTAGCCAACTTCACTGAACTCTTCGAGCAGGATAATCTCGTCCGCGCGATTCTCAACACGCTCGGCATTGGCGTGATTGGCGGCGCGGTTGCGGTGGGCTTCTATTCGCTCGTTGCATTCGCGGGGCATCGGCGCAACGACTGGGGCGCGAAGCTGCTCGACTATCTCGTGCTGCTGCCGCGCGCCGTGCCCGGGCTGCTTGCCGGTCTCGCGTTCCTGTGGATCTTCCTGTTCGTGCCCGGCATCAAGGAACTGAAGAACTCGATGTGGAGCATCTGGATCGCGTACACGGTCGTGTGGCTCGCGTATGGAATGCGCCTGATTCAAAGCGCATTGCTGCAGGTCGGACCTGAACTTGAAGAGGCCGGGCGCAGTGTCGGCGCAACCCGTTCACGCGTGAGTCTCGACGTCACGCTGCCGCTCGTGCGCTTCGGTTTGCTGGCTGCATGGCTGCTGATCTTCATGATCTTCGAGCGTGAGTATTCGACGGCTGTTTATCTGCTGTCTCCCGGCACTGAAGTGATTGGCGCGCTGCTCGTGTCGCTGTGGGCGACGGGCGCGGTCGACCAGGTCGCGGCGCTTTCTGTCATCAACATCGCGATGGTCGGCGCCGGGCTCGGCGTGGCATTGCGCTTCGGAGTGAAACTTCATGGATAAGCTGATCGTCGACAACCTGTTCCTGAGCTACGGCGCGAATCCGATTCTGAAGGGCGTGTCGTTTGAGTTGAACGCGGGCGAAGTGGTGTGCTTGCTCGGTGCATCGGGCAGCGGCAAGACGACGCTGCTGCGCGCCGTGGCGGGTCTTGAACAACCGTCAGAGGGCCGCATCGCACTCGATCAACAAGTCTTCTTCGACGGCGCCGCCCGGATCGATTGCCCGGTCGAGCAGCGCTCGCTCGGCCTCGTGTTCCAGTCGTATGCACTCTGGCCGCATCGCACGGTGGCGGACAACGTGGGGTATGGGCTGAAGCTGCGCAAGGTGTCCACTACGGAAAGAAAGCGCCGCGTGCAAAGCGCGCTCGACCAACTCGGGCTCGGTCATCTTGCCGAACGTTTTCCGTACCAGTTATCTGGTGGTCAGCAGCAACGCGTGGCTATTGCGCGTGCGCTCGTCTACAACCCGCCGGTCATCCTGCTTGATGAACCCCTCTCCAACCTTGACGCCAAATTGCGCGAGGAAGCGCGCGCGTGGCTGCGGGAACTGATCGTATCGCTTGGATTGTCCGCGCTTTGCGTGACGCACGACCAGACCGAAGCCATGGCGATGTCCGACCGCATTCTGCTGTTGCGCAACGGACGCATTGAACAGGAGGGCACGCCCGCTGAACTTTACGGTTCGCCGTGCTCGCTTTACACGGCGGAGTTCATGGGCAGCAACAATCGCATTGATGCAAAAGTGGCGTCCGTCAGCGGTTCGCATGTGGTGCTCGCCGGCGATGGTTTCCAGTTGCGCGCCCATGCTCGCGAACCCTTGCAGGCCGGCCAAAACGCGCAAGCGGTGATTCGTCTCGAGCGCGTGCAGGTGGCGGACGGCCCTGGTCAAAACCGCTTGCAAGCGAACCTCGTGACGTCGATGTATCTCGGCGATCGGTGGGAATACCTCTTCCATTGCGGCGAATTGCGCTTTCGCGCGTTCGGTCACACACCGCGCGATCCAGGCAAACACTGGGTCGAATTCCCCGCCAACGATTGTTGGGCATTCGCCCAGGCGAGCTAGCCTCCCATCACCAGAACGCAGGACGTTCGCGCGGCTTTATAGCCGCGCGGGATCCCGTTCGTGCATCACAAGCCATAACCACAACACGGAGAAGACAGATGAAGCGCAGCAGTATTGGAGCAGTATCTTTAACGGCATTCGCGCTAAGCGGCGCGGCGCACGCACAGTCGAGCGTGACGCTTTACGGCATTGTCGACGCGGGAATCGAATACGTGAATCACGCGAGTGACGACGGCGGGGCGGCGCGGCTGGTATCGGGCGGCAAGAATACGTCGCGGTTCGGCTTCAAGGGATCGGAAGAACTCGGTGGCGGGTTGAAGGCCATATTCCAGTTGGAGAGCGGTATCAACATTGCGAACGGTCAACTCGATGACGGTCCCAACGCATTGTTCGATCGCCGTGCAACCGTGGGCCTGAAGAGCAAGAAGTGGGGGCAGGTGATTCTCGGCCGCACTTTCACCACCACTTATGACTACATGCTGCCGTTCGATCCGATGGGGTACGCACCCAACTATTCGTGGGCGACGAGCGCGACGGCGACCGGTGGTCGCAAGGACGGACTGTTCTCGCGCTCAGCGAACGCCGTGCGTTACGACGGTGAATACACCGGCGTAAAGTTCGGCGCGATGTATGGCTTTGGCAACGTACCGGGCAGCATGAAGTCGAGTTCGAAATATGACTTCGGACTGGGCTACGAGCGTGGTGCGTTTGCTGCCGTCGCTACATTCGATCGCCAGAACGGCGCGGGCGATAGTGTCACGCCCACGGATTCGACGAACTATATCCAGGGCATTCATGCGGGTGCGAGCTATGACTTTGGCACGGCCAAGGTGATGGCGGGTTATCGGAATTTTCGGCGCGCGTTCAACACGACCGCTGCTGCGCTGCGCAGCGATACATACTGGCTAGGCGGTTCGTATGAATTCACGCCGGCTTTCACGTTGATCGGCGCGGTGTATCACCAGGACATCAAGGACGCGAGCGACGCTGATCCAACCCTGTTCTCGGTGCGAGGAAACTATTCATTGTCCAAGCGCACGACGCTCTATGTGTCAGGCGGTTACGCAATGGCGAAGCACGATCAGAAGGTCAGCTTGTCGCGTGATCTGGTCGGCGCCGCCGATACACAAGCGGGCGTGACAGCGGGGATTCAGCATCGCTTTTGATAGTCTGAGTTTTGCTGCAGCGCGCATTGACGCGCGCTGCAGCGAACATTGACTCCCGGTTTAAACCGCCACTTCCGGCGGCGGTTGACGGAACAAGCGGGTGATCCAGCACAGGTACACGAGCCCGATCACGAACCAGATTGCACCCAGCACAAGTGCTGTCTTTTCAAGGCTCGCCAGCAGCCAGATATCCGCGACCGCGCCGATCAACGGAAACACCAATCCGCCGATCACGCCAATCTTCTTGTCGCCATGATCGCCTGACAAATAAATCCTGACCACGCAAAGATTGACGGCGGTGAACGCAAGGAAAGCGCCGAAGTTGATGAACGACGTTGACGTTGCCACGTCCAGCTTCAGCGCGATCAAACCGACAATACCTGCTATCGCGATGTTGATCGCCGGCGTCTTGAACCTTGGATGGATGAAACCAAACACGCGCTTGGGCAGGATTTCATCGCGACCCATGGCATACAGCAGACGCCCGACGCTAGCCTGTGCCGAGATGCCCGAGGCAAACTGCGCGAGGATCAGGCCGGCCAGAAAGACCGTCACGAAGACATCGCCGCCAATCATCTTGGCGACTTCGAACGCGGCCGAATCGGTGTCCTTGAATTCCACGCCCGGGTGCGCAAGTTGCATCGTGTAAGCGGCCAGAACGAAAATAGCGCCGCCGATCAACGCGATCCACAAGATGGCGCGCGGCATGTTCTTCTTCGGGTCGATGGTCTCTTCAGTGAGCGTGGAAACCGCGTCGAAGCCGAGGTACGAATAGGCGGCAATGGCGGCGCCGGCCATGGTCGAGGCGAACGGCACGTGCCCTTTGAAGAACGGTTCCGCCAACGCGATCCCGCCGGGACCGGCAGCCGCCGATGCATAGTGCCAGCACAGCACAACGAACAAACCAACAATGGCCAGTTGCACGATCATCAGCACAATGTTGAAGCGCGCGGCCAGCTCAATGCCTACTATATTCAGCGCGCTCGTCAGGACAATGAACGCGACGATCCAGATCCAGGTGGGCACGGTCGGGAACGCAGCATTCAGATAAGCTGCGCCGATCAGCCAGATCACCATGGGCAGGAAGAAGTAGTCGAGTAACGTTGCCCACCCGACCAGGAAACCCAGATGCGCATTGAAGGTCTTGCGTGTGTAGGTGTAGGCGGAGCCGGCTACAGGGTAAAGCCGCGCGAGCTTGCCGTAACTCAGCGCCGTGAAGGCGATAGCAACGAGCGCAAGCAAGTAGGCGAGGGCTGCGGTATCGTCACTGGCTTTGGCGAGCACGCCATAGGTGCCATATACGATCAGCGGCGCCATATAAGCCAGGCCGAACAATAATACGGACGGCAAGCCGAGTGTACGTTTCAGATGCGACTGCGCGGCTACGGACGAGTCTTGCATGATATCTCCGGGACTAATCGACAGGCGTGGGCGGGCGCGTCCGGAGCGCAGGCTCCAGACGATTCATGTGCTACGGAACTGCTGAAAACTTGAGTCTTCAGTCAATAAGGCGACGGCGCTCTTCAATCACAAGCGCACGCGATCCATCGGCATTGTTGATCGCCGTGAGGCCTAGTGGCACGCGTGCGTCGTTCAAGTAACGATAGTGCTCACGGCTGGCTTCCAGCCGCTTGAAGTCGATATCAACGCGCAGCAGCGTTTCTTGCGCACCCGCCGCAGCCACGATTTCGCCGCAAGGATCAGCCAGCGCGGATTCGCCGGGGAAGGTGAGGTTGTCGTCGCCTGTGCCGCAGCGGTTCACCATGAGCGCGAACATCTGGTTTTCCATCGCGCGGGCAGTAATGGCGCGCCGATGCACGGGGCCGAACGGATCCATGTTGCCGTTGGTGACGATCAGCAGGTCGGCATCGAGCGCGGCGATTGCCCGGGCGGTCTCGGGGAACTCGATGTCGTAGCAGATCAGCAGGCCGACCGTGAGGCCGCTCCACAAGCAGGTTTCGAAGCGATCACCTGGCGTGAACACGCCCACGTCCGACGCCCACAGGTGCGTCTTCCTGTAACGCAGTGCGATCTCGCCTTTGTCATCGATCAATACAGTGGTGTTGTAGAATCGCGCGCCTTCGCGTTCGGCGAGTCCCACCGCGACCGATACGCCGGCACGCCGGGCGGCGTCGCGGACGCTGGCCAGTGCGGGTCCTTCCAGCGACTGTGCGACGTCCGCGACGTTTTCTCGCGTCGGAAAACCGGACAGGGTTGCTTCGGGGAATACGATCAGCTTCGTGCCCCCGGCGACATCGGCGCGGCCGATTGTCTCGATGACCTTGCGGGTGTTGTGCCCCACGTCGCCATCGACCAGCGCGAGTTGTGCGAGTTCTGCCTGCATTAAATCCGTCTCCTTCCAGATACCTTTCAATGGCATTATTTTGGGGGCTTACGTTTTCGTCCGGACTATTATCGAGGCATTATTTTTGTCCAGGAATTACCCACCAGGGTTACCCTTACTGGAGGAGACGATGGAGTTTCAATGGCATGATCTCGCGTTCCATAGAGAGATCGGTTCAGCCATCGACGCACTCGATGGGCCGCATTTCTGGGCTCGCCTCACGCGGGTGCTCGAGCGGCATATCACCTTCGACAGTTGGGTCGCACTGCGTTTTGCCCGCAATGGACTGCCGCTGGTCTGTGCTGAACAGGCGTTGCCTGACGGCAAGGTCGACCTGTTGTTCCAGGACTATCTGGCAGCGCTTTATCAACTTGATCCATTTTATCTGGCGGCCTTCGAGCAGCGTGTCTCGGGTTTCTACACGCTAGCCGATGTCGCGCCCGATAACTTCAAAATGACGGAGTACTACCAACGCTACTTCAAGAAAAACATTGTTGGCGACGAAGTGCATTTCAACGTGGTGATCGACGCCAATTACACCATGGGATTCTCCCTCGGCAATATGCGCCGTTACGACGAGCGCGATGTAGCGTTGCTGACGTTGTTCTCGCCCTGGGTGCTTGCCTTGATGCAGCAGCGCTTGCGATATGAAAATTTCGGCGCAGTGCCCGGGGCGTCTGAAGTTGCGGAAGGCGGCCAGCATGATTTGCCTGCGCGGTTCGGTATCCTGACGGAAAAGAGCGGGCGCGGTGCGTTGACGGCGCGCGAGATTGAAGTCGCCATGTTGTCGCTGAGCGGGTTCTCATCGCGTGCGATTGCGGAGAAGCTGACCATTTCGTTCGAGACGGTCCGCGCACACAAGAAGCACATTTATTCGAAGCTCGGCATTGGCTCGCAATCGGAATTGTTTGCACTGTTCTACGAACCAGGTTCGCACTCGTTTGCGGAAGGTTCGGAGGGTGATGTGACGACGCCCGCGGGGCATCGGTGATGGTTCGCTCGCGCCGGCGGAACTGTGGCAGAACTCTGGCAGAACCAGCTGTCCGCGCAGTGCGAGCGAGAAAACTCAGTGATGGTAGCGATATTCCTGCGTGCGTCCTCCGTACCCATATGAAGCCGCCCTGACATCTTCGACATGGATATAGCTCTCTTCATGCAGATCGCCCAATATCCTGCCGAACCCTTCAAAAACAGCCGAGATATACCGCGCCTTCTCATCCTTCGTATTCGTTTCGTCGGTGATCTTGATATCGAAATAGAAGCTGGATCTTTTCTGCTCGCTTAGCAGCCGGCCACCAATCACCCAGCTATCCGGATCAATGAACTGAATGGTGATCGCCGTCACCTCTCGCTTCTTGCCCAGGATGCTCGAGGTCAGTTCAAGCAACATGTCCGATATGGCCGTAACAGCCTCGGGCGATTTTTCAATGCTTACCTTCACGTTCAAAATCGGCATTTTCCATCTCCAATTAGTTCGCTATACAACTATTTAGTAAAAAAATCAGTCGAGGCTCGACCGTGCATCTTTCACGCTTGCGACCGTGGTCGCAAAACGTTCCTCACCGAGTTCAGCCTTCAAACGCTTGGTGACCGCGGCACTTGCAGCGTTCAACGGATCCTTGATTCGCAGCGCCTCGCCAGTGGGATGAATGGCGGTCTCGCGTCCGTCGGATGCGGTAAGCCGGCGTTCGATAAACATCAACTTCTGCAAACCGTCCAGCGTACGCGTTGCAGTGGATCGAGAAATGGCGAGTTCAGAGGCCAACTCGCTTTGCACGATGCCAGGCTTCGCCAGCACCGCGCGCAGCATGAATCCCTGCGGCGGCGTGAGGCCAAACGTCTTGTACGCACTCGCCCACTCGCGCTCAAGGCTTCGCGCGAGTGCCGTTGTGTTGAAGTAAATGCAGTGATCGAACATGGAGACACTCTAGGAGAAAATGATTCGCTATGCAACTAGTTTTTGAATTCGCAATCTGCGATGCATAACAATACGTAAGCTAATTGACAGATTTTCCTGCCTCGTTGAACCTCACCAAGCCTTACCAGATATTTCACAAAACTTTCTTGATTCGTCTGCAGACTGGCGTCCGCGATCAAACGAAAACGTTTGCGCGAACCTTCGAACCCAGCGGAGACATCATGAGACGGACCGCGACATTGGCATTGACGGCACTGGCGACGCTGGCGCTTGCTGCCTGCGGACCAGACGACCAGGCAAGCGTCGGCGCCGCACAACAAGCCTCGGCTAACGCGTCGTTGCCAGCCAGCGCCGTCGAGCCGCTCGTGCTGTCAGCGCCGTCCGATGACCAGGCGGCGAGCAGTCCCATTGCGGCCGCTCAGGCAAGCCTCGCGGCGGACGCGCAACAGGTAGCACCTGTTCTTCACTCCGCGCCTGACTCGTCCCAGTGACGCGAAAAGCCACCGCTTTCAAGTGAACAAGAATCCCCATCCTGATCGAGTCCTTCGACCGGGACGGCATTGCCGCATCTATCATGACGCCATGAGGTGAATCAAAATGACATTGAATAGCCGCCGCCGTTTCCTGCAGACTGTTGCCACTTCAGCCGGCGCCGCCGCCGCGCTGACCGTGTTCCCCGAGTCCATTCGCAAAGCACTCGCCATTCCGGCGTCGGGGCGCACCGGATCGATCAATGACGTTGAACACATTGTGGTGTTCATGCAGGAGAACCGTTCCTTCGATCACTACTTCGGCCATATGCGTGGCGTACGCGGGTACAACGACCGCTTCCCGATCCCGTTGCCGAGCGGCCAGCCGGTATGGTTCCAGCCGTCGAAGGAAGATGCGACGAAACCGGTGCTGCCGTTTCATCTGAATACCCTGACGACCAGCGCGCAGTGCGTAGGCGACCTGGACCACAATTGGTACCCGACTCACTACGCGATCAATAATGGCCGTTACGACCAATGGCCCGCGTACAAGACGGATATGACGATGGGTTATCACTTGCGCAGCGACATTCCGTTTCACTACGCGCTTGCCGATGCCTTCACCGTCTGCGATTCCTACTTCTGCTCGCTGCCCGGCCCGACGCATCCGAACCGCGCGTATCTGATGACGGGCATGGTCGATCCGACCGGCACGAAAGGCGGCCCGCTGCTCGACAACAACGACTTTGTGGATGGCGACGGTCCGCCGAAATATCAGTTGCTCTCGTGGACGACCTATCCGGAACGTCTGGAAGCGGCCGGTATCTCGTGGCAGATCTACCAGCAAGGCCTGACCGGCGACGATCCGCTGAACGGCAATTACGGCACCAACATCCTGCAAAATTTCACGAACATCATCAACGCACCGCAAGGCTCTTCGCTGCAGTTGCGCGCGAACGCAGTGCGCACGATCGACGACCTGAAGGCCGACGTGCTGGCGAATAAATTGCCGCAAGTATCGTGGTTGTGTCCGCCCGCAGCGTACTCGGAACACCCGAAATACACGCCGGCTTACGGGGCGGAATACACGTCGACAATCCTTGATGCGCTGACCGCTAATCCGGAAGTCTGGAGCAAGACGGTGCTGTTCATCATGTACGACGAGAACGATGGTTTCTTCGATCACCTCGTGCCGCCGCAGCCGCCCATGTCGCGGGCGCAAGGTTTGTCGACGGTGACAACCGAGGGCGAACTCCATACGGTGGTTAATCCGGGACGCGGCGGCAGCTATACCGCCGACGGCCTGCCTTACGGCCTCGGCCCGCGCGTACCCATGACGGTCGTTTCACCGTGGACCAAGGGCGGTTTCGTTTGTTCGCAAGTGTTCGATCACACGTCGGTGATTCGTTTTATTGAAACGCGCTTTGGGGTGATGGAGCCGAACATTACGCCGTGGCGTCGTGCGGTATGCGGCGACTTGACCACGGCCTTCGATTTCCGTACGCCCGATGCACAGATGCCGGCGTTGCCCGACACCAGCAACTACAAGACGATCGCGGACAATCAATGTGCCACGCAACCGGCGCCGACAGTGCCGGCCGTGCCTGGTGTGATCGATCCGCAGGAACCCGGTACGCGCTTCGCCCGCGCGTTGCCCTACGAGTTGTATGTGCAAAGCAGTCTCGATGCGGGCAACAAGACATTTACGCTTCACTTCGCCAATACCGGCACGCAGGGCGCGCACTTCTATGTCTATTCAAAGAACCGTACCGACGGTCCGTGGCGCTATACGGTTGAAGCGGGCAAGACCGTGCGCGACAGCTTCGACATCAACAGGACCGCGGGCATCTATGCGTTCACCGTCTATGGTCCGAACGGATTCGTGCGCGATTTTGCTGGTTCGTTGACGCCGCCGGGAAGCGGCAGTGTGTCGAATCCGCCGGCTGCCCCCGAATTGGCGGTGCAATACGATGTCGCGAACGGCAACGTGTCCCTGCAGTTCACGAACCGCGGCCGTGGCATTGCGCACTTGTCGGTGGCCGACAACGCGTACGGCGCGCAGCCGCGTTCGGTGGTGGTGCCGTCGTTGGGAACCATGGCAGCGTCGTGGGTTCTGTCCGCGAGTCATCACTGGTACGATCTGAGCGTCACCAGCAACGACGATCCTACGTTCTTGCGCCGTCTTGCAGGTCACGTTGAAAACGGCCGCCCGAGTATCAGCGATCCGGCTGCGGTTGCTCCAGTGACGGTGCTGGCTTGATGTAGGAGCAAAGCTATTGCGAACCCGGTACGTGTCGTCCAAAACGTCCGGGTTCGCATCGTCTTGCGATTTAATGTTCTTAAATAACGATGTTGACGTCAGGCCCCAAAGGCCTTTATTGTTAGCACCATGAACTCGCATCTCTTCACCCTCACGACCGCGACTACCACGACCACCTTCTCAGGCGGGTCGTCTGGAGGGCGTGCGCGATAAAGTATCGAGATGCGTTTTTCAGAAGGCCCCGCCGGAAACGGACGGGGCCTTTTGCGTTGTGCAGCGCTCCTTGTCCGTGACGGCCCTTGAATTTAACGGAGAGCGTTGTGGACGATATCGATCATCGGCAGTTAGGTTATCAACTGGATCTCTTCCATCAGCAGGACGAAGGACCTGGAATGGTGTTCTGGCATCCGCGTGGGTGGGAGCTTTATCGGGTAGTGGAGGATTACATCCGGCGTCGAATGCGGGGCGCGGGATTTCGCGAAGTGCGTACGCCGCAACTACTGGCACGTTCGCTTTGGGAGCGCAGCGGGCATTGGGATAAATTTCAGGCCGGCATGTATTCGGTGAGCGCCAGCCATGATGAAGCTCACGATGGGGCCAACGAAAGCCAGCCGCATTGCCTGAAACCCATGAGCTGTCCTTGTCATGTGCAGATTTTCAACCAGCGGATTCGTTCTTATCGCGACTTGCCAATCCGGTACAGCGAGTTTGGCGCGTGCCATCGCGACGAGCCTTCGGGGTCGCTCGAGGGATTGAAGCGCACCCGCGCTTTCACGCAAGACGATGCCCATGTCTTCTGCATGGAAGATCAGGTGGAAGCCGAAGTAGGGCGGTTTTGCGACCTGCTTCGCGTGGTCTATGCCGACCTTGGTTTCTCGACGTTCCACGTGCGCCTGGCTACGCGTCCGGATCAGAGAGCGGGTGATGATGCGGTCTGGGATCGCGCGGAAGAAGCGCTCGCGAAGGCCGCGGCGTCCGCCGGCCTGACGTTCGATGTGCGTCCGGGAGAAGGCGCTTTCTATGGTCCGAAACTCGAATTCCATCTTATGGATAGCCGCAACCGTAGTTGGCAGTGTGGAACGATCCAGCTTGATTTCGTCTTGCCAGATCGCCTCGATGCAAGCTTTGTCTCGTCCGAAAACGAGCACCTTCGCCCGGCGATGATTCACCACGCGGTCCTGGGTAGCATGGAGCGATTTATCGCGATGCTTCTTGAGCATCATGAAGGTTGGCTGCCCCTGTGGCTTGCGCCCGATCAGGTGACGGTGGCAACGGTGTCGGATGCCAGCGCGGGCTATGGACAACGCGTGATGGACTTGCTTGATGACGCGAACTTAAAGGCAGTGTTCGACGACAGGCCTGAACGGCTTGAACGAAAGATCGTCGATGCGCGCGAACAGCGGATCCCTATTTTCATCACGGTAGGCGCGCGCGACCAGCGCGACGAGACGGTGTCGCTGCGACTTCGGGATGGCACGCAAAATACCTTCCCTATACAAGCAGGCATCGAACGTTTGCGGGAGATGGCGCGGCCGCCCGCTAAAGCCCGATCGTAAAAATAGGGAGGGAGCCACGACCGGCTCCTTCCTCAACAATGCGCCCGACCCGCGCGTTGCCGCCCGGCCACCGTCTGGCAAAACCCCAAGGGTTTCCCCTCATTAATTCCTGCTTGACCATCGCAATATGACGCCTTAAATTTTGTACATGTTCCTACATGTTCTTGATAAAGGGTCATAAAAGGAACAGACAACTGAGATTAAGGCTACGCAAAGGATACGCAAAGTTCTGAAGCTTTCAATCAATTTTCATACGCCGCTTTTAAACAAAACATGTGCATACTTGTGCTTTTACAGAGACTGGACCTTCCAACCTCATAGGCACAGGAGTCACACCATGGTTAAACGGGCAGTAAAAACCGCAGAGGTCGGGCGCTCGAAGGCGCATATGGTTGCCGCCACGATCGAGCAGGAGATCCTCACCGGGCGTCTGCCGTTCGGGCAGCAACTGGAAAGCGAGAACGAGTTGGTCGAGCGCTTCGCGGTTAGCCGGAATACCGTTCGCAAGGGGCTCGACCTGCTGACCAGCGGCGGTTTGATTACGCGTAAGGGCGGTATCGGTTCGTTTGTGACGTTCAACGGTCAGGCGCTTGACGGGACGCTCGGCTGGACCACCGCGATAGAAAAAGCGGGTGGTGCGCAGACCCGTTTGCTGCAGATTGCGCTGGTCGAAGACGAGGCGCTTGCGCAAGAGTTGAAGCTTGAGCGCACGACCTTCGTAGCAATCGACCGGATGCGCGTGATCGGCGTTGACGCGCAGGCGCAGTGCATTTCGCTCGAACGCAGTCGTTTGCCATTTAACGACGACCTCGCCGCGTTGCCGCTGGAAGGGCTGGTAGGCGGCTCGTTGAACCGGACGCTGATCGAGCATGGCATGGTGCCGCATCACGGCGAGCAGTGGGCCGAAGTGGTCGGCCTTGAAGCGGCTGATGCACGCCTGCTCAAGCGTCGTACCGGTACCTCATTCCTGCGTTCGCGGCGTATCACGCGGGACCGGGATGAACGGATTATTGAATATGTCGTGAGCTTGCTGGACCCGGCTTTTTTCGCACTACACCTGGAATTCTGATGTCTTCGTCTTTGCTTTTGAATCATCCCACGTTGGCGGATCGCGCACGCGGCGCCTTCTACGGTCTCGCACTCGGCGACGCGTTCGGCATGCCGACCCAGTCACTGAGCCGCGAGCGCATCGTCGAGCAATTTGGGCGGATCGACAAGCTGGAAAATGCGTTTCCGGATCAACCGATCGCACCGGGTCTTCAGGCTGGCTCCATCACCGACGACACGGAACAAGCGGTCCTCGTTGCGCATTTGCTGGCGGACGGCAACGGCAAGATCGAACCAATGGCGTTCGCGCACGCGTTGATCGAATGGGAAGCGTCGATGAAGGCGCGTGGGTCGCTCGACCTGCTCGGGCCATCGACGAAACAGGCCATCGTGCGCATTGCCGCTGGCGAAGATCCGCTGCGCACGGGCCGTTTCGGTACGACCAACGGCGCGGCCATGCGCGTGACGCCAGTCGGGATCGCGTTTGACCTGCGTCACCAGGACCTGTTTCTCGATGCCGTCGTGCAATCGTGTGTGGTGACGCATAACACCACGCTCGGCATTTCGAGCGCGGCGGCGGTGGCTGCGGCGGTCTCGGCCGGACTGAACGGCGCGAGCCTGGGCGAGGCGCTGGAAGCCGGCATTTCCATGGCCGAGACCGCCGAGAGCCGCGGCTTCTGGGTTGCAGGCGGGCGCATTGCGCCGCGCATTCGCCATGCCCGCGAGCTGATGCGCAACTGCGCCGGGCAGGAGGTGGCGGACACGATCTACGACGTGATCGGTACGTCGGTGGCATCGCAGGAATCAGTCGTAGCGACCTTCGCGCTGGCCTTTGATCTGCATACACGCGACAGCACGATCGAAGCCGCCCTGGGGGCTGCAGCGAGCCTGGGTGGCGACACCGACACGATCGCCGCCATGCTCGGCGCGATCCTCGGCGCGTGCGCGGGTTACGACGCGCTGCCGGCCGGTCCTGTCGAAACTATTCGACGTGTGAACTCGCTCGATCTCGAGCCGCTGGTCGACCGTTTGCTTAAACTGCGCGCCGAAGCTTCCTGACGCGCTTAACGCACTCTTCGCGGCATTTCCCGCTGTCCCTTTTAATCTGGAGATCAGACTCAGATGGTTTCGTCACGCACGTCAAACAGCGCTCGCCGAGTCGAGACGCGTGGTATCGAACCTGTACCGGAAGCCGAATGTCATGGGCATCCGCTGCAGCTTTTCTGGGTCTGGTTCGCCGCTAACATCAGCATCCTTGGACTGCCGCTCGGCGCGACGCTGGTTGCGTTCCAGCATCTCGCGATCTGGCAGGCGGCGCTTGTCGCGGTGATCGGCGCGGCGGGATCGTTTGCGATCGTCGGCGTGATCTCGATCGCCGGCCGGCGCGGGCATGCACCGAGTCTCACGTTGTCGCGTGCGATCTTCGGCGTGCGCGGCAACATTGGGCCGACCATCGTTTCGCTGTTGTCGCGGCTCGGCTGGGAGACGGTCAACACGACCACCGCCGCGTACGTGTTGCTGTCGCTTGCAACCATCTTGTTCGGGACACCTGCGGAAGCCAAGAATGCGCCAGTGCTGACGCTGGTGTTCATCGCCGTGTTCGTGGTGCTGACGTTGATCGTATCGGGACTCGGGCACGCTACGCTGCTCGTGATCCAGAAATGGTCGACGTACGTCTTCGGCGTGCTCAACTTGCTGGTCGCAGGCTTTCTTGTGACGGCGATCGACTGGCATGCGGTTTTCAATGCGGCGCCGGCGCCGTTGAGCGCCGTCATCATTGGTATTGGCACGATTGCAGCGGGTACAGGGATTGGCTGGGCTAACGCAGGCGCCGATATGTCGCGCTATCAGGCCCCTACCGTAAAGGGTCCGGCGCTCGTGGCATCCGCCGCATTCGGCGCGGGCATTCCATTGATTCTTCTCGTCACGCTTGGTGCGCTGCTGTCGGTGGGCAATGATCATCTTGCGTCGGCTACGGACCCCATCGCCGCGATTCGCGAAATGTTGCCCACATGGATGGCCATTCCGTATCTGATCACAGCGTTCGGCGGTTTGCTGCTGTCCAATTACCTGTCCGTGTATTCGGCTGGTTTGACGACACTCACGCTTGGCCTGAAGGTGAAGCGCGTGCAGGCGGTGGTGGTCGACGTCGTCGTGATCTTCACGGGCTCAATCTACTTCATGCTGATTGCCGGGAGCTTCTATGGTCCGTTCATCGGCTTCATTTCGCTGCTGGCAGTGCCTATCACGGCGTGGGTCGGTATCTTCGTGGTGGATCTGATTCACCGCCAGGAATACTCCCCGACCGACTTGCTCGATGTCTCCCCACGCAGCGCGTACTGGTACAAAGGCGGCATCGAATGGCGTGCGTTTGGTGCATGGGCGCTGGCGATCGTGCCTGGTTTTTGCTTCCTCTCCACAGGTGCTATCCACGGCCTATTCGTGGACTCGTGGTTTGGACGCAATGGCCTCGGATGGATCGTGACATTCGTGGTGGCCGCAGGCGTATATGCTCTGCTGGGCGGGGCGCGCGGCGCAACCAAACGTTGGAAGACAGCATGACGCAAGCAGATTCACAGCAGGCATCGCGATTGATACATACGGGACAGGTGATTGTCGATCTGGTCATGCAGATCGATACGCTGCCCGCGCCCGGTGGCGACGTGCTCGCGCACAACGCGAGCTTCGAAGTAGGCGGCGGTTTCAACGTGATGGCTGCAGCACGGCGCAGCGGCATGCGCGTGGTGTATCCAGGCGGCCATGGGCATGGACGTTTCGGCGACATGGCGCGTCAGGCGTTAGCGCAGGAAGGCGTGGAGATTGCGGGTCCCGAAGTCGCGGACCAGGATACCGGCTTGTGCGTTGCCATTGTCGATGCTTCCGCCGAGCGCACGTTCGTCTCGCACATGGGCGCGGAAAGCGTGCTTGAGCGGCATGTGCTCGACGCGCTTGCGGTGACCGCGCGAGACATTGTTTATGTGAGTGGCTATAGCCTGATGCTCGCGGACAAGGGCGCTGTACTTGCTGACTGGCTTGAGCATCTGCCTGCTGAAACGCGCGTGGCTTTTGATCCGGGACCGCTGGTTGATACTATCGATTCAACGTTGCTTGCACGCGTACTGGCCGTCGTATCAATCTGGACGAGCAACCGGGAGGAAGCATTGCGCTTCGCCAATACCGATAATTTCGATGCAGCATTCGACTCGGTCATCGCGCGGTTGAGAAGCGGTGCACTCGCCATCGTGCGCGATAGCGCCTCCGGTTGCCATCTGCGCGTGGGCGAAATACGCGACCATGTACCGGGCTTCGCGGTAAAAGCGGTCGACAGCAATGGCGCCGGCGATGCTCACGCAGGCGTGTTCCTGGCCGGACTTGCGACCGGTGCGGATGCACGAACGGCGGCTCGTCGCGCGAACGCTGCGGCGGCGATTGCCGTGACGCGCCATGGACCTGCAACGTCGCCTGATGCGGCGGAGATCGATGTGTTCATCGCGTCGGTTGTTTAAGCAGAACAAGCTAACAAAGCGAATCACCCCCACGTCTGACCGCGCGACAAAGCGCGATTTCACAAGCCCGTATATGCTGAGTTTCCCCGCGATGCATCCTGGAGAAACCGCATGACCTCAGCTACCGCCCGACAAATCGTGTTGGCCTCGCGTCCCACCGGCGGTCGCGCCGCGCTCTCTGATTTCCGTCTTGAAGACGTGCCCATGCCCGTGCCGGGCGAAGGGCAGGTGCTGCTGTGCATCGACTATCTATCGCTTGATCCGTACATGCGCGGCCGTATGAACGACGCACGGTCTTACGCAAAACCCGCACAGATTGGCGAGGCGATGCCGGGTGAGAGCGTGGCCACGGTAACCGAATCCAACAATACAACGCTTCCGGCCGGCGCTCAGGTGCTCGTGAACGCGGGCTGGGTCAGCCATGCAGTAGCCGATGCCCGCGACCTGAAGCCACTTTCCGCAGACGGTATTGCAACGCGCGCTTACCTCGGCGTGCTGGGCATGCCGGGTTTCACGGCTTACGCCGGCATGGCGGCGATCGGCAAGCCGAAGTCGGGCGAGACAGTGGTGGTCGGCGCGGCGAGCGGGCCGGTGGGTTCTCTTGTGGGTCAGCTTGGCAAGATCGCTGGCGCGCGTGTAGTCGGCATTGCTGGCGGTGCGAAGAAGTGCGCCTATGTAGTCGATGAACTCGGTTTCGATGCCGCCATTGACCATCGCGCGCCTGACTTCGCCGATCAATTGGCGAATGCGTGTCCCAAGGGTATCGACGTGTATTTCGAAAACATCGGCGGCGCTGTGTGGAAGGCTGTGCTGCCTTTGCTCAATCAATACGGCCGCGTTCCTGTCTGCGGATTGATGGCCCAGACGTCGGGCAACACCGCTGGCGCCGACGATGGCCTCGCTGCGACCATGCGCGCAATTTTGACGCGCAGCCTGACGGTGCGCGGTTATATCAACTATGAGTTTTTGCCCGAGTATCGGGACGCTTTCCTGCGCGATGTCGGCGGCTTTTTGCGGGCGGGTCAGGTGAAGCATCTGGAGGATGTCACCGTGGGGTTGGAGAACGCACCTCAGGCGTTCCTCGATATGATCGATGGCCGTAATTTCGGCAAGGTGCTGGTGCGGGTGTCCGGGGAAGTGAGCGCTCGATGAACCAGGTTTGTGTGCCCCAATCGCCTGGATGAGATGTTGTACACACGTGTATTTACATTGAGGGCATGTGCGGCTTTAGTACATCCAATGTACACACAAGGAGATCGCAATGACCGCTACGAAAGTCTTCCGAAATGGAAATTCGCAGGCCGTGCGCATTCCCGCTGAACTAGCCTGTGACCGTATGGATATGGAGGTGAACATCGAGCGCGTGGGCGACGAATTGAGGATTCGACCGGTACGTCGATCTCTGGCTGGCGTGTTAAAGATCTTTGCGAAATTCGGGCCGGATTTCACCGTGGACGGTCGTGACGAACACGAGCAGACGGACCGCGAGTATTTGTAATGCCGCTTTATATGCTCGACACGAATATCTGCATCTACCTGATGAAAAACCAACCCGAGCAAGTTGCGCGACGTTTTGAGAAGTGTTATTTCGGCGACGTGGTCATGTCTGCTATCACGTTTGCCGAACTGGAATATGGTGTCGCGGTTTCAGCTAATCCGAAGCGCGAAAAGCGCAATCTTGCGGCGCTGACACAGGACATTCAAGTGATGCCGTTCGACGTTGCGGCAGCCACCGCTTACGGCGCTATCCGGGAAGTCGCACGCGAACGGAAAAAGGATCATCTCGACAAGCTGATCGCTGCGCATGCCAGTGCGTTAGACGTAATTCTGGTTACCAACAACGAACGCGATTTCGCGCAGTATCCCGGCGTTAAAGTTGAAAACTGGCTAAACGCATAATCCGGCGGAGGTCCGCGCCAGCGCGTCCACCCCTCAATCCTTCGGGTTCACTAGCGAGGTCAGCACGTGATCCGCCCATTGTCCGTCGATCTTGAGATACGCCTTGGCCAGCCCTTCATGCTCGAACCCAAGGCTGGCCAGCAGACGCCCGCTGCGATCATTCTCCGGCCTATAACTCGCCATGACACGATGCAGCCGGTACGCATCGAAGATGAAACCCAGCGCCGCAACGAGTGCCTCGCGCATCAGCCCGCGTCCCTCGTAATGCTGATCGATCGAATAGCCGAGATGACACGCCTGAAACGACCCCCGCACGATGTTCGTGAAGTGGCAGTCACCAATCAGCACGTTGCGGCGCTCGCTCGTGAAAATCAGCAGATGCAGCGCGGTGCCGGCCGCCATCGCGCTTTCCATTAATGCCATGCGTTCATTGGCGGCTTGCATCGTGAAGAAAGCGTCTTCGCGCAATGGTTCCCAGCGGTCAAGGTGCGCGCGATTGGTGAGCCTGTAGATCAGCAACGCGCCGGTGTACTGACTGCCGGCCGGACGCAGCACCACACGCTCCGTTTTCAAGCCCTCCGGCGGAAATTGCGCCATGGCGCGATGCTCGGCTTCGATTGCCATCTGCGGTAACGCCCCCTTCCTGATCGTGTTCGACATCAATGCAACGTCAATGCAACGTCAATGCAACGTCAATGCAACGACGAGCCAACAACCATACATCGACGAATTAAGGCTGGCTTTTCGTGTGATGAAAGGAGGCAATATTTCCCTGAACAGCGCGTTGGGCGGTGTCGTTTTCTGCCACCCGCATCTCAATTTGTGCTGGCAAAAAGTAGGTGAAAACCCTTATAATTCCCGAAATTAAAGATTCAAGGAACTTTGGAAATGCCCCGCCGCTTTATGATCGTCGAGCGCATCGCTTTCGCGTTGCTGACCTTGTCCGCAATTGTGGACGCTGGCTTTATCAGCTACGAAAAGAGCCCGAACTTCAGGGATAACATCCATGAAATCGTTCGTGTGAGCAAAGAGGTGTCGCTCATGTATCCGGCAACCGGTAACGACCCGTGGATGCCGCTGGCATCGAGCTAACACACAGCTAACGCACGCCTGCCGCCGAGCTTTTCACGCCAACCGTTTCCTGTACGAAATCAAGAAAGACCCGCACTCTCGGCGACAAATGCCGCCGGCTCGCAAACACCGCATATAACTCGATTTCATCGCAGTGATAGGGGGCGAGACACTCAATCAGCCGGCCCGCGAGCAAATCGTCTTCTATATCCCATAGCGCCTTCAGCGCAAGGCCGCGGCCTTTGAGCGCCCAGTCGTGAAGCACTTCGCCGCTTGCGGTCGAGAGCGTGCCGCGGACCTGAATCTCACGGCGCCGTCCATCTTCCTCGAATAACCATCTGTCGAAAACACGCTGCCCGCGCACGAGCCGCAGGCAATCGTGTGCGGCGAGATCGGCGAGCGTTTCCGGCGTGCCATGCCGCGCCAGATACTCTGGCGCCGCGCACACAATGCGCCGGCTCGACAGCAGTTTCTTCGCTATCACGCCAGTATCCGCGGGCAAGCCGATGCGCAATGCCACGTCGAGATTGTCGTCGATCACATCCAGCCCGATATCGGACAGCACAAGCCGCACTTCGACTTCCGGATACCTGTCCGAGAACGCTTCGATGAGCGGCGCGATCTGCTTGCGCCCAATCTCGGACGGCGCGCCGATACACAACAAACCCTGCGGCACGCGCGCCTGAGCGCTGATCTCGGCCTCGGCGTCGTCGACCGCCTGCAGGATGGCGAGCGTGCGCTCGTGAAACAGTGCGCCCTCCACCGTCAGGTCGAAGCGTCGCGACGTCCGCGTGACAAGGCGCACGCCCAGACGCTTTTCCAGCGCGGCCAGCCGCCGGCTCATGGCGGCGGTCGATCCATCCGTCTGGCGCGCGGCCGCCGAGAGGCTGCCGGCGTCCACTATCTGAGCAAACACGCGCAGGTCGTTGATTTCATCGGGCATTGATTGGGTCCATCCTGATTCCGTCCATCTTTCCACTTAACGCAACGATTCTATGCGGAAGGATGCCTTTTCGCCACGGGCGGACGCGGCAATAATGCGGACATGACAACGGAGGAATCATCATGAAAGCATTGCGCTTCAACCAGCACGGCGATCCATCGGTCCTCTTCTCCAGCGATTTGCCTACGCCCGCGCCGTCCGGTGAGGAAGCCGTCGTCCAGGTCTTCGCGGCATCGATCAATCCGAGCGACGTAAAGAACGTGGAAGGGCGCATGAGCCAGACGACGCTGCCGCGTACGCCCGGCCGTGACTATGCGGGCGTGGTCATCGCCGGTCCCGCCGAGTGGCTGGGAACTGAAGTTTGGGGCTCGGGCGGCGACGCGGGTTTCACGCGCGACGGCACGCATGCTGAACACGTGGTCGTGCCCGTTGCGAGCCTGCGTCGCAAGCCGGTCAACCTGACGTTCGAGGAAGCATCGGCGATTGGCGTGAATTTCATCACCGCGTGGTGCGCCGTGGTCGAGGCGGCGCAGTTGCAGGTCGGCGAGAGCGTGGTGATCATCGGGGTGGGCGGCGTAGGCGGGGCGGCATCGCAGATCGCGAAGCGTATTGGCGCGAAGGTGGTTGGCGTGGCGCGTGGAGCGGCCGCGACGAGTCCTTACGTCGATGTAATGGTGGACTCGCAAGCCCCCGATGCCATCGCGCGTATTCGTGAAGCGGCGAACGGCGGCGCGGCGGTCGTATTCGATACCGTCGGCGGATCGATGTTCGAAACGGCCTTGCACATGCTGAAGGTGGGCGGACGGCTGGTGGAGATATCGGCTTCGGATCGTCGCGAAGTCACCTTCAACCTCGCGGATTTTTATCACAACGAGAGCCGCCTGATTGGCGTCGATACGTTGAAGCGCGACCTGGTCGCGTCCGCGCACATGCTGGAAGCGCTGCGTCCCGGGTTCGAAGATGGCAGCTACAAGGCGCCGGTTATCGCGCAGACCTTCGCGCTGGAAGACGCACAAGCTGCCTACCAGGCGGTGGCGGGAGGGACGAAAGGCCGCGTGGTGCTGACGCCGCAAGCGAAGCGGAGCTGACGTGATGCAACGCTGGCGACTCGCTCCGCACTCCATCCTGTTCGCTGTTTTCCTCGGCGCGCTGGCTGCATTGCCGCCTATTTCCATCGATATGGCGTTGCCCGCGCTTGTCAATATTGCAAGCACGTTGCATGCGAGCGCGAGTCAGGCCGGGCTCACGCTGAGTCTGTTCATGGCGGGTTTTGCGGTGGGCCCAATCGTATATGGCCCTCTTTCCGACGCAAAAGGCCGCAAGCCCACGCTGTTGCTCGGCCTCGCGTTGTTCACGGCAGGCGGGATTGTTTCGGCGGCGGCGCCGAGCATCGCCGTGTTGCTTGGCGCGCGATTGGTGCAGGGCATTGGGGCGGGCGCGGGGATGACGGTGGCGCTCGCGATCGTCCGCGACCTGTTCGAAGGCAACGCGATGCAGCACCGGTTGGCGGCCATCACCGTGGTGGCGAACGTTGCGCCGATTGTTGCGCCCTCTATTGGCGTCGGC
>NZ_JAQGMM010000294.1 GCF_028292365.1 Caballeronia sp. | reverse complement strand
CTCGCAATCCATCCCGTGCCGGCGATATCGCGTGGGCGATCATCGTCCTCGCGCTGACGGTGTTCCTGGTGTGGAAAGTGACGCTTTTCGTGAGCAAGGGCGTCACATGGGGCGAAGTCGGGCACGTCTTCTGGCTGGGCTTGATCACGTTGTTTCGCGTGATGGTGCTGATCGCGATTGCTTCGGTGATCTGGGTTCCGGTCGGCGTGTTGATCGGGTTGCGGCCTGCCTTGGCCAGCAAGATCCAGCCGCTCGCGCAGTTCCTGGCCGCGTTCCCGGCCAACCTGCTGTTCCCGGTGTTTGTCGTGGTGATCGTGAAGTTCAACCTGAACCCGGATATCTGGCTCTCGCCGCTGATCGTGCTCGGCACGCAGTGGTATATCCTTTTCAACGTGATTGCCGGAGCGACGTCGTATCCGAACGATTATCGTGAAGCGGCCACCAATTTCCAGATCAAAGGCTGGCAGTGGTGGCGCCAGGCCATCCTGCCGGGCATTTTCCCGTACTACGTGACCGGCGCGATCACCGCATCGGGCGGCGCGTGGAATGCGAGCATCGTGGCGGAAGCGGTGTCGTGGGGGAATACGAAAGTCGTGGCGCACGGGCTGGGCGCGTATATAGCGCAAAGCACGGCCGACGGCGACTATCCGAAAATCATTCTCGGTATTGCCGTGATGTCGCTCTTCGTCACACTCTTTAACCGGCTCTTGTGGCGGCCGTTGTTCGCTTATTCCGAAGCGCGTCTGCGGCTGGACTGAAGCTGAGGCGTGTCATCGCTCCGGAACGTTCGCCAAACGAGCCAGCGGCCGCACCAATTAAATTCTTGTAATCAGCAACGCGCGAGCGCCTATGTCAACGCAGACGAATACGACACCCCAAACGCCGCCGATCCCGCCGCGCCTCGGCGAGGAAATCCTGCACGTCGAGAACGTCAGTCGCGGCTTCAACAAGACGCAGGGCGAACTGCTCGTGCTCGAAGACGTGAACCTGACGCTCAACGCAGGCGAGATCGTCGGGTTGCTGGGCCGTTCGGGTTCCGGCAAGTCGACGCTGCTGCGGATCATCGCCGGACTGATCGAGCCAACGGGCGGCCAGGTCACCTATATGAACGAGCCGTTGCACGGTCCGGCAAAAGGCGTGGCCATGGTCTTCCAGACCTTCGCGCTGTTTCCGTGGCTAACGGTGCTGCAGAACGTGGAAGCGGGGCTGGAGGCGCAGGGCGTGCCGGCAAAGGTGCGTCGTGAGCGTGCGCTGGCAGCAATCGATCTGATCGGCCTGGACGGTTTCGAGAACGCGTATCCGCGTGAGTTGTCGGGCGGCATGCGCCAGCGTGTGGGTTTTGCACGCGCTTTGGTCGTCGACCCCACGTTGCTGCTCATGGACGAACCGTTCTCCGCACTCGACGTGCTGACCGCCGAAAACTTGCGGACCGACCTGCTCGATCTCTGGACGCAGGGGAAGATGCCGATCAAGTCGGTGCTGATCGTCACGCATAACATCGAGGAAGCGGTGTTCATGTGCGACCGGATCCTCGTGTTGTCGTCGAATCCGGGACGCGTGATGGCTGAAATCCGCGTGCCGTTCAAACATCCTCGCAACCGGCTCGACCCTGCGTTCCGCCGTCTGGTCGACGATATCTACGCCAAGATGACCGCGCGTCAATTCGGCGAAGAGAAGAAGAAGGGCCTGGAACTGAGCAGCTGGCTGCCGCAGGTTTCTACCAACCTGATGGCTGGTCTGATCGAAACGCTTGCTGCCGATCCGTACCACGGCCGCGCCGACATGCCGGAGATCGCACGTTCGCTGCATCTGGAGGTTGACGACCTGTTTCCGGTGGCCGAAGTGCTGCAGCATCTGGGTTTCGCCGACGTGCGTGAGGGCGACATTTTCCTGACTCCGCCGGCGCGCGTGTTCGCCGAATTCGGGACGCAGGAACGCAAGATGATGTTCGCGGAGCATTTGCTGCGGCACGTGCCCCTCGCCGCGCGAATCAAGAAAGTGCTGAACGAGCGGCCGGGGCATCGTGCGCCGCGTGTGCGCTTCGAGCAGGAACTGGAAGATTTTCTCTCCGATAAAGCCGCCGAGGAAACGCTGGACGCGGTGATCAACTGGGGCCGTTACGGCGAGATTTTCTCGTACAACGACCAGACCGAGATTTTCAGCCTGGAAGACGTCGAGTCCTGATGCCCAGAGAGTGAAGAGAGGTTGAAACGCGCTGAGCGGCGCAAAAAAACGCGGCTGATCCGGAAATGGACGCCGCGTTTTTTTTGCGTTCTTCGAGTCGTGTTTTGCGCTGGCGAAGTGTCTTTGAGCGTCGATGCACAGCAACGTACGTCGACCCGCAACCCCTGCCGCAGCCAACGACTACTCAGCCCCTGGCCTACTGCAGATTGCCCCAGCGCGCAACGGCCGGTTCCGCCGATGCCCACTTCCAGCCGCCGCTATCGTCATTGCCCTTGCAGGCCTGCGCGAGGAACCAGTCCTCATGCGCGTCCGGCTTGTCGCCGTCCGCGACCGAGAACGCAAACTCTCGGCAGGTCGCCAGCGCGCTGGTGAACTCACGCAACACGCGCACGTCGCCGTGGCCATTTTCCACCGGCAGCGTGTGTTTCACTCGCCACGGTTTTGTATCGCCGATAGGAAGATCGCCCGCGGTTGTCGCAATGGCGACCTGCTGGTCGCCGTGCAGGCGCTTCATCAGACGCTGGATGGCTTCGTCGGTGGCGGCCTGGACCGCGATACCCACGCCGAAACCAATGGCCGGATTGCTGGTGACGACGCCCGTCGAAACTCCCGCTGCCGCGCCGGCTGCCGCACCGATCGACCCGCAACCGCTGAGGAAAACGCAGCTGGCCGCAACGCCGGCCGCGAGCATCAAACTGAGGCCGGGCTTCATTGCAGCGCACCCCAGCGCGGCGTAGCAGGTTCCGCCGACGCCCACTTCCAGACCTGGCCATCACGGCAGATTGACGCCACATAGAAACCGCTCTCCGCCGGATGATCCTTGTTGGCATCGGTATCGACGGAGAATACGATTTCCTTGCAGTCGAGCGTCCCGGTACTGATGGTCCTGCTCACCGTCACGCGGCCTTTCTCGTCCGGCTCGATAGGCACGCTATGCACCGCGAACCACGGCGCCACAGCGCCAACGGCAAGCGGGCCCGCTGCCCCGGCGATCCTGTCTTGCGTATAGGTATGCATCACGCGCTCGCTGTACTGCACGCCGGCCTTGGCGGCTGCAACGGCGCCAAGGCCAATGCCGGTTGCCACCGCGGCGTTCCGGGTCACGCTGCCCGCAATCGCGGCGCCGGCAATACCGGCGCCTGCCACGGCGCCTTCTCCGTAAAGCGAATTACAACCTGAAAGCGCGGAGCATGCGAGCGCTCCGACCAGAAGCGTTGCCAGTGCGACGACGTTGGGGGGACGCCGGTAAATCGTTTTCTGCATGGTGCTGTACCTTCCTCGCCTTTCTTTATTCTTTCGATAACGGCCACCGGCTTGCTTGTGCGGGCACTGAAGGAACACTAAGCAATCGGAGCGCCCGCGCATTTTGAAGTACGCAGCTAAATGAAGGGCAAAGAAAATTGCAAGAAATTGCAAATGCGGGGAACGTGGTGCGGTAAATGAAACTTACGCGTGACAATCGCAGGCTCGGATGACACGCGATTGAGGTGCGATGAAGTCGATGAGACGCATCAGGACCCATCGACTTCATCGACTTTATTGCGATAGGGCGAGCTAGCTGTCCGCGCCTGTGGAAGTTGAAGAGTCCCCGTCGCCGCCTTCGTTCTCATACGTGCCGAGGCGGTTGTACAGCGTCTTGAGGCTCACGCCGAGCGCCTTGGCGGCGCGACGCTTATCTCCCCCGCAATGCTTGAGCGTGCCGAGGATGATTTGTTTCTGGGCATCGGCGAGCGGCGTGCCGACCCACACGTTCATTGCATCGCCTTGCGTGACTGGTTTTTTAACCCGCGATGCCAGATGCGGATGCGCGATCTCCACGGTCTTCTCAGCGAGGATGAACGCGCGATATACGGTGTTCTTCAATTCGCGCACATTGCCCGGCCATGAGTACGTGCGCAGCATGTCGAGCGCGCGCTTGCTGAAGGACTTGTTCGTCCCTTCTTGCGCATTCATCTCGGCGAGGAAGTGCTGCGCGAGAAATTCACGGTCGGTATCGCGTTCACGCAGAGGCGGCGCGCGCAGCGGAAACACAGCGAGCCGATACATCAGGTCCTCGCGCAAGCCGTTCTCCTTCACCGCCACAATAGGATCGCGATTGGTCGCGGCGATCACTCGGACATCGGAGTGAATCAGGTCATTGCCGCCCACGCGAAAGAACGTGCCTGTCTCCAGTGCACGCAGCAACTTGACTTGTCGAACCGGCGACATCTCGGTCACTTCATCGAGGAACAGCGTGCCGCCGTTTGCATGCTCGAAGTATCCGAGGCGTCCCTGCACCGCGCCCGTGAAGCTGCCTTTTTCGTGGCCGAAGAGTTCGGGCTCGATGAGGTTATCGGGGATCGCGCCGCAATTCACGGCGACGAACGGAGCTTCGCGGCGAGCGCTCTGATCGTGGATCGTGCGGGCAATCAGTTCCTTGCCCGTCCCCGATTCACCGATGATCAACGCGGTGGCATCGGTTGCGGCCACACGCTCGATCTGCGAATAGAGCTCCATCATCACGGGCGATGAACCGTACAGAAGTCCGTACGATTTCAGCCCGGCAATTTCACCTGCGTTGCGTTTTTTCTGCGATGGCGTGTCGCCGGAGGCGACTGCCGGCGAGTCCAGATCGATTGACGCCATGAGTCTTTTGTCCTGCAAATGTTATTCGGGCGACAGCACAGCCGCTGGAGGAAGACGAGGGGGCGGTCACCGCCAGTCGGTTGGCAGGCCCGTTGTGACTGCCGCTCGGGTGGGCGAAGCATCGTTCGACGGGCGCCGGTCCCGTCATTTCGGAGCCCGTGCTTGCATGCGGCTTTATCTCATAAACCGTATTTAACCATCCGTGACGGCTTAGCGCCAATGTGCTTTGCATGGGTTTTGTTCTTTCGTCGTCGTTTCGTTGTCCTTTGCCCCGCAATTAAAACCGCCAATCTCCATACGAATCGGAATCGCAGGCCGTGAGACGGAAAGCTTCACCGATATCGCCCGAAAGTTACTGATGCCGACGTAATTGTTACGCGTCGGACAGCATCGTGAGCTGCGGTGCGTGCACGCAATCTACAATCGTTGCCCTGACGGGATGGACCATTGATCGGGATGGCACGAAACCTGCGCATGGGGTGGCATCTGCAAAACGAAAGGCCGGTTTCCGGCACGAAGCCATGGAAGATTCCCTTCATTTCGACATCCCTGCGCAATCGCGCGTGCGCCCTGTCCGACGGGCTCGCGCGACGCAGCGAGCGGCCGAGCTTCCGGAACTACTGGCCGCCGAACCGATCAACCTTTATCACTGGGCCGCCGTCGGGCTCGTGACTGCGCTGATGTGCGTGGTCATGGCTTGCGCCGCTGGCACGCCGGCGCTCACGCGGGCCGCGAGCGTCACGAGTGTCGTGTTTGCCGCGCTCAGTGGCGTTCTTGTGCTTGGCGCCATGCTCCGCGCGTTGCGACTGCGGCGTCCGGAACATCAGGCGCCACTCACTTCGCGGACACCGTGATGCGGACGCAGAAGCTGCCACGCTCGGCGGCACATTTATCAGATTGTTCTGTCGTATCAGATATTAATGGCAAGGGGTTTCATAACATGAGTCAGACCACAGTCCAGATGTCCCTGGGCAAGCAAAAGATTATCGAAGACATCAAGGTCTTGCTGAACGATTCCGAAGAACTCGTGCGGCTCAGCGCATCGTTGCCCGCGGAAGGTGTGGACGCGCTGCGTACGCGCTTGCGCGATCACGTCGATGCAGCACGCAATGCGCTTGAATCAGCGCAAACCAATGCGCAGGAGCGATATCGCGCCAGTCTCGACGGTACGGTGCAATACACGCGCGACAACCCATGGCAGGCGCTGGGCATTGCTGCGGGCATCGGCTTTCTGGCGGGCATCCTGGTTTCGCGTTAAGCAGTCAGCAATGACCGGTCAGCAACGATCACCGATAACCGCATAACCGCGACAAACGGAGGAATCACAATGGCACGACCCAAACTCGGCTTGTTCAGTGCGTTGTTCGCGATAGGCAGCGTCCTGGCCTGGCGATGGGCGCAAGCACAGCGCGAGGCTTCAAAACGCGGTGCGCGTGAACTTCATCGTTGGGAAGGCGAGGGCGGCAAGGTTGTCACGCCGGCAAGCGCCTCAACCGCGCCCTCGACGGCGCCGGTCAAGCCGTCGAACGGTACGGGCAACGGTGCGCTCGGCGGCACGCCTGACGCGTGGCATTTTCCGCATAGCTGATATTGGTATGGTTTGACGCGGTTCATTGCGCAGTGTCAACGCGTGACCGGAGCATCCGATTCATGCGACCAAGCGGACTATTCGAAACGCACGCCCAGGCGTGCGTTTCATCTTGATAAAGCCTTATAATCGACTGACCCACAGTAATAAGTTCGCTATATGGCAATAATTGCGCGATGCAGTCAGGCGCCATTCGCGAAACCGGAAAGACTTTCATCTTTCGGCGTACTTGAGTTTCTCTCAGTGCCCATTCGGCCTGGCGGCGATCTGCTCTCATGCACCGTCCCAGAGACCCCCGCGACGCTTTCTGCGCCGTGTGACCCTCAACGCTTTGGATAAATTCGAGACGCATGCCACATGTATTGATTGTCGATGACGATCCCAGTACCCGCGAGGCACTAGCCGCGATCATCGGCGAAGACGGACTGACAACAGCGACTGCGGGCGATTTGCGCGAAGCGCGGATTCAGCTTGTGCGCCAGACGCCGGACGTCGTATTCACTGACCTCAAGTTGCCCGATGGTTCGGGCGTCGACCTGTTCGAGGATCTTGATCCCCGATCCGGCGTGGAAATCATTGTCATCACCGGCCACGCGACGGTGGAGTCGGCGGTCAGCGCGCTCAAGATGGGCGCGACGGATTACCTCGTCAAACCAATCAACATGCAGCGCGTCAAGGCGATCCTGAGCCGCCTGCCGCGTCCTGGCGACCTCAAGGCCGAGATCGGCACATTGCGTGGCGAGCTGCGCCGCATGGGCCGCTTTGGCCTGATGCTTGGCAATTCGCCCGCGATGCAAACGGTCTCAGACCAGATCGGCCGCGTGGCGCCTACGGCGGCGTCGGTACTGCTGATCGGTGAATCGGGTACCGGCAAGGAAGTCGCCGCGCAGACGCTTCACGAGTTGAGCCTGCGTCGCAAACATTCGTTTATTGCCGTGAACTGCGGAGCGATCTCGCCGAACCTGATCGAGTCCGAAATGTTCGGGCATGAGCGTGGCTCGTTCACCGGGGCGGATCGTCAGCACAAGGGTTACTTCGAGCGCGCGAATGGCGGCACGCTGTTCCTCGATGAAATCACCGAGATGCCGATCGAATTGCAGGTGAAACTCCTGCGCGTACTCGAGACCGGCATGTTCATGCGGGTAGGGACAACGAAAGAACTCGAGACCGACGTACGCCTGATTGCAGCGACCAATCGCGATCCGGAGCAGGCCGTGCTCGAAGGCAAGTTGCGGCTTGACTTGTATCACCGGCTCAACGTTTTCCCGATCAACCTGCCGCCCTTGCGCGATCGCGGCACGGACGTGGAGTTGCTCGGCCAGGCGTTCCTCGACGAGCTCAATTCACGCTACAACACCAAGAAGACGTTTCCGGCTGCCGTGCGCGACATGCTCGCGTCGTATCCGTGGCCGGGTAATGTGCGCGAGTTGAAAAACTACGTGCAGCGCGCGTACATCATGTCGGGCGCCGAGTCGGATAGCACCGCGACCGTGCCGCTGCAGATCTCGCTGGCGAAGCCATCGGCGGGAACGGCTGTCACGATTCCATTCGGCACCTCGCTTGCCGAGGCGGATCGCCAGTTGATTCTCGCCACGCTCGAGCAATGCGGCGGCGTGAAGACGCGTGCAGCCGAGATCCTTGGCATCAGCCTGAAGACGCTTTACAACCGGCTGGTTGAATATGGCGATGACGCTGCGAACAAAGCGGCGATCAGCGAAGCCAGCGAAGTAGGTGATGCCGACGCTGGCCGCCGGTAGGTTTTAGAGTTCATCGCCGCTGTAGCGGCTGGTAGCGGCCTGGTAACGCGCCGGCTGAGTCAAACGCCCGTCTCATTGGGACTTCGAAAGATGTCCGCTTTGGACGGGCGATTTTCGTTGGTGTGCGCGAATGCAGCGCCGATAATGTCAGAAGGCCCGTGGGTTGAATGCGAAGGCAGTGAGCCCGGGGCATGGCCCTTGCTGTGACTGAAAGGCTTGGCTCGCGGGTGGTTTGTTCCCTTCGCCGCTTGCGTTCGAGCTCGAGAGTCCTTGGCCGGATTGGCCGCTGCGCGCGATCCGAACGAGTGTCATCATCAAAAGATCCAGGGAGCCCGCCATGACCGATCTCGCCTCGCTTCAACGCCAATCCCGAAACCTGTTGCACGTATGGCAAGTGTTGCGTGTTTCACGTGCGCCGCATTTGACGCCCGCGCATTTGATGTCCACGCCCTCGATGACGGCGCCTCTAATTCCCATTCAAGCCCAGACACCGCAGCCGCCTGACCCGCCATTTAATCCCGATACGCCGCCGCCGCCGTCGCCTCAAGAACCCCCGGACACGATTCCCGACCCGACGCGCGAGCCGCCGTCCCCGCCGAGTCAGCCGATCGGCGATCCGCCTCCGGGACCGAACGAAACGCCGCATGTCTCGGGCACGCTGCATTGAGACCGCGGGTTAATCGAGATGAACAGCGTAGAGACCAACAGGGGCGTTGAAGATATTTCATTGCCGCTGTAGGCATTACAACGTATTAGGCAAAAATGACTGAATATAGCTTGCTGAGTCTGGTCGTTCTTGCTGGATTTTGTTGGTAATCCGCCGCCGAACACTTCGCCGACGGCCTTCTTTCTGGAGGCACCCATGAGGCACCCCGCACTCCGCCGTTCAGCACGCCACTCATCCAAGCGAGAGGCGCGGCCTGATCCAGCCAAAATGAATCCACCCGAGGCTGCGGCAGATCCCGCCAATCCGTCGTCGCATGATCCTGCCTCGCAGAACCGCCCTGCACCGGGTGCTCCGCCGGACGGCGACCATAACCAGGGTGGAATTCGGAAGGAAGGGCTCGACTATCAGCGGGATCTCGGGTCGGAGCAAGACGCCTGACCCGGGTTGGGAGCAGCAGAAAAGCAGCCGAATCGCGCAACGCGCCACCATGAAAATTTTCTGCGCGGCGCATGATGGCCGCGTGTTTTCGTTCGTCTGTCACATTTATACACAATTTTTATTTTCCAAATTGTAAAAAAGGCACGTGTCTTGCATTGCTTTGACGATCAATTCGAACGAGCAACGACAACTGATGAGGTGAAGCAGTAATGAGCAGATTGATCGTGGTATCGAATCGTGTCGCGCCGATCCAGGAAGGCAAGCCGGCTGCAGGCGGTTTGGCGATCGGCGTTCTGGACGCGCTGAAGGAGACAGGCGGTGTGTGGTTCGGCTGGAGCGGCGAGATTGTGGGTGAGGCCTCGGCGCCGGTCATCGAGAAGCGTGGCAACGTGACGTATGCGACCGTCGGGCTGACCCGGCGCGATTACGACCAGTACTATCGCGGCTTTTCCAACGCCACGTTGTGGCCGACATTTCACTACCGCAACGACCTGTCGCGATTTGACCGTGAGGAATATGCCGGTTACGCGCGGGTGAACGAGGCGCTGGCTAAACAGCTCAAGCCCCTGCTTGAACCCGACGACATCATCTGGGTGCACGATTACCATCTGCTGCCATTCGCGCAGGAATGCCGGGCGGCGGGCATCACGAATCCCATCGGTTTTTTCCTGCATATCCCGTTTCCCGTGCCCGAGATCCTGCGGACGGTGCCGCCGCACGAGGAGTTGATCAAGGCGATGTGCAGCTACGACATCGTCGGTTTCCAGACTGAGTCAGACAAGCAGTCGTTTGTCGATTACATCGAGCGTGGGCAGTTGGGGCATTTGAGTGAAGACGGGATGCTGCAGGCGCATGGGCGGATGTTGAAGGTTGGGGCTTATCCGATCGGCATTTATCCGGACGCCATTGCAAAGGTCGCCGAGCAGTTTTCGAATCGCAAGCCGGTGAAAAGCCTGCGCGACAGTCTGCGCGGGCGTAAGTTGATCATGAGCGTGGATCGGCTCGATTATTCGAAAGGGCTTGCCGAGCGTTTCCAGGCATTCGAACGTTTGCTGCTGCACGCGCCGGGATGGCACGGGCGGGTATCGATGGTGCAGATTGCACCGCCAACGCGTTCGGACGTCCAGACATACCAGCGCATCCGCCAAAACCTCGAAGGCGAAGCCGGGCGCATCAACGGCCGTTTTGCGCAGCTCGACTGGACGCCGATCCAGTATCTCAACCGCAAGTACGACCGCAGTTTGCTGATGGCGTTGTTCCGTTTGTCGCAGGTTGGGTATGTCACGCCGTTGCGCGACGGGATGAATCTGGTGGCGAAGGAATATGTGGCGTCGCAGGATCCGGCTGACCCGGGTGCGCTCGTGCTATCACAGTTTGCCGGCGCGGCGGACCAGTTGCCAGGCGCCCTGGTCGTCAATCCGTTCGACCTGTCGCAGATGTCCGAAGCGTTGGAGCGGGCGTTGTCGATGCCTCTCGCTGAGCGGCAGGCGCGTCATACGGACATGATGGCGCCGTTGCGCGAGAACAACCTGTCGGTGTGGCGCGACTCGTTCCTGACCGATCTGCGCAGCGTGGCAACGGCTGCATCGGTCACGAAGAAAGCCGTGCGGCAGGTGACCGAGGCGAAACGCCCGGCGCGCGTGGCGAGCTGATATCGATTAAAACCGTCAGATGAATCCAGCCCCGCGCCGGGAAACGCCGCGGGGCTTTTTGTTGGCGGAGCCCATGCCAGCGGAACGGGACTTGCGTCGCAGAAGAGACGTTCATCAGGAGGTAATCATGAGTGGAAGCACATTGGATCCGGAGGAAGAAGGTGGCGTTGAAGTTGGCAAGGGGCATGGGACCGGCGCATTGGGCCCAAGCGATTCATCCGATAGCGGCTCGGACGTGCAGGGCGAGAAGCGTTATCCAGGCGATATCGAGGACGAACTCGACGCGCACGCCGTCGGCCAGTCCGCTGCCGAACTGAACAGCGACACTGACCGGTATGGAACGGGCGAGATGGCGTCGGCCGATGGTGACAACAATCTGCAAGTCGACTCGGACATCCTGCCGGACGGCGTGGAAGACGAGACGCGGGCGATAGACGACGAAACCGCCGACCCGGCCAGCGGCGAAGAGCCCGGGGACGAAGACCTTTAGCCCCACGCCAAGCGCTGCAAAACGGCGCGCCCGTCAGGGCGCGCCGTTTTGCATTCAAAGAAAATAGTAAGAAATACTAAGCAAGCCGACGTAAAGCCCAGCGCCAATTCGCTTACCACGGCCAAACCTCAAATCCGCGCTACCATCGCAAAAAGCAAAACTTGCGGGAGCGCCCAGCCTTGAACACAGCAGCAAAAGACCAAAGACTGAAGTCCTTCTGGTCGTGGATCCAGGACCCCATCGTCCAGTGGTCGCAGGACCACGGACTGATGTTCTCGGCGGCGATCGCGTTTTTTGCGGCTTTCTCGCTGGCGCCGACACTGGTGATCATCATCGCCGTGGCGAGCGTCTTCTTCGGCGCGGATGCGGTCCAGGGGCGTCTGTTCGGCGAAATCGCCGGGATAGTGGGTGCGGACGCCGCGCACGGCCTTGAAGCAATTGTCGCCAACGCCTGGCATGCCGACATTGCGACGCGCACGGCGATCTTGTCAGGGGTGGGCGTGCTGGTTGGCGCCTCGGCGACATTTTCGTCGCTCTACACCGCGCTCAACGTGATCTGGCCTGCGCCCGTCGCGGGCACCCGGGCCAGCATCATTGCCATTCTGCGGGTCCGCGCGATCTCCTTTGCATTCGTCCTGGGCGCGGCCTTGCTGATTGTTGCGTTGCTCGTACTCGATGCCCTCGTGGTCCTGGTCGGTCAATGGGTGCTGGGCTCGAGCGGGCCGTCCTTCCTGATCGCGGCGCTAGCGCAGCGAGCCATTTCTCTGCTCATGATGATGCTGGCCTTCGCGGTGCTGCTCAAATTCCTGCCGAGCGCACGCATGCAATGGCGCGATGCTGCGCTCGGTGCGTTGACCGCCGCGGTGTTGTTCGAAGCAGGAAAACGGCTCTTCGCGTTCTATCTGCAGCATGCCGGCACGGCGAATACTTTCGGTGCGGCCGGGTCGCTCGCGATCATCCTGATGTGGTTGTACTACTCGGCGGCGGTGTTCCTGCTGGGCGCGGAAGTGTCGGCAATGGTCGCGCGCAGACGTACGCAGCGAGCCTCCGGCTGGCGATAAAAAAAGCCCCTCGAAATATCCGAGGGGCGTTCTTTCAGCTTGTTCTTTCAGCTTATTCTTTCAGCATGTGTTTTCAGCCTGCAAGCTGCATGGTTTGCTTCAACCGCGGCGTAACTCCGCTGGCGGTACCTTCATCAAATGGCGATACTTCGCCACCGTCCGGCGCGCCACGATCACACCCTGGTCTGCAAGCATCTTGGCGAGGCTTACATCGGACAGCGGGTCGCTGCTGCTCTCCTTCGCGATCATTTCCTTCAGCAGGGCTCGCACGGCAGCGGCTGAACAAGTACCGCCGCTTTCAGTGCTGAGTTCGCGCGGGAAGAAGTGCTTGAACTCGAAAATGCCTCGCGGAGTGGACATGTACTTGTTGCCCGTCGCGCGGGAGATGGTGGACTCGTGGAGTTCGAGTTCGTCGGCAACATCGCGCAGTACCAGCGGTTTCAACGCGATTTCGCCGTAGTCGAAGAATGCCTTCTGATGCGACACGATACATTCCGCCACGCGCTGGATCGTCGTAAAGCGCTGCTGTGCGTTGCGGATCAGCCAGCGCGCTTCCTGTAGCTGCTGAGCGAGCGGCGAGCGGCTTGCACCCGCGGACTGCGCGAACAACTCGGCATACATGCGATGAATGCGGGCGCGAGGCAGCACTGCGGGGTTGATCGTCACTACCCAGTTCTTCTTCACCTGACGCACGATCACGTCGGGCACTACATAGTTATCTTCCGCCGCGCCATAGTTCGCGCCCGGCTTGGGGTCGAGCTTGCGCACAAGCGCACAGGCTATGCGCAGTTCTTCCGCGCTGCAGCCAATCTTCTTCTGCAACTCCGCTTGCTCACGGCGAGCCAAGCGCTCGAGATGATGCGTGACAATCTCGAGTGCGACTTCGCGTCCCGGAGTTTCCGCATCCAGCGCGTCGAGTTGCAACGACAAACATTCGGACAAGTTACGCGCGCCCACACCCGGCTTGTCGAGCGATTGCACGAGCTTCAAAGCAATATTCAACTCATCCTCGGACAACGCCGGCTCTATATCCACGAGCTCCGACAATTCCTGCAGATCCTGACGCAGATACCCGTCGTCATCGAGCGCTTCGATGATGAGCTGAGCCACTGCCCGGTCGCGGTCATTGATGGGATAAAGCCGCAACGTGTCGTGCAGCGTTTCATGCAGCGAAGGTTCAATGCGAACCCAGTCCGCCGGGTCGGAGCCTTCACCATCGCCATTATTACGCGTCGATGTCCGGCCGAACGGATCGGACGAGTACTCGCTCATCGAGTCTTCGTGCGACTGCGCGTCGCTGCTGTCCGATGTGTCGGAGCTACTCTCGGCACTCATAGGAGCATCGACGGGCGTGTTCTGATCAACGGGCGCAGGCGTGTCGGCCATCGAGTTGCCGTTGTCGGTGGACAGCGCGTTGTCTTCTGCTTGCGTCTCGTCGTACTCGAGGAACGGGTTCGTATCAAGCGCGTTGCGCAGCTCCTGCTGAAACTCAAGCGATGAAAGTTGCAGCAGACGAACCGATTGCTGAAGGCGCGGCGTAAGCGCAAGACTTTGCTTGGCGCGTAGTTCGAGAGAAGGCGGCATTGCGTGTTGTTCCTTAACGTTAGGACTTTCGTGGGTCCTTAAGAGCAACAGTCGTGCCATGCGCGCTGCAGAGCGCATGAGCGCTAGATTTCAATACGATTTTCATGCGCTGGCGGCGACTCCAGCCATTTGTTCAGACGGCAGATACGCGCACTTTTTACACACGCACGGGCAAAAGCACTGCGGGTATGAAGAGGCGCTTAACGTCTCATGTGGCGGGTAAACATCGCATGGACAAAACCACGGGTAAGCGTTGCCGCACACGGATTCAAGGCTCTTTTGAAGGTTACATTTTCCGATTGCAGCGGCTGGTCCGGCACGCTCCTTGCGTCTGACGTATCACTACTCGTGGCGTCTTGGCGCTGCCGGGTATGAAAACGAGCGGGGCTTTGCAGCAAAAAAGCTGCGGCCGTACGAGGCGGCCTGGCTCAAATAAGACAGCGGTAACGCCGCAGTTTTTTTAAATCAACTAGAAGGAGCGTAAAGATGAAATCGACCCAAATCCTGAAGGCAGCCGGAAGTATTGCGTGTGTCGTGTTTGCGCTTAACGTCAGCGCACAAGCTGCCACGACGGCGACAGGCGCCTCCACGTCGATTGGTACAAAGGTCGATGACTCCGCAATCACGACGAAGGTGAAGGCGGAATTGCTGGGCGCGAAGAACGTGAAGTCCACGCATATTCACGTGAAGACGCATGCTGGCGTTGTGTCGCTGACGGGTACGGTGCCGTCGGCTGAAGACAAGAGCGGCGCGGAAGACGTGGTCTCGAAGGTGGACGGCGTGGCATCGGTGCGCAACCACCTGAAGATCGCAGAGTAAAAGTTAGTTGGTCCAAGACGGGCAGCGTGCTCGCTGCCCGTCTTGTTTTTATCTGGTTAGTCGCGATGTGGTTGTTCGTCGTAATTGATAAGAAGTCCGAATATATGTGGTCCGGATGCAATTCACTCAATAAGGACCTGGTCTTCGCTCAATCGATGAACCAGTTCCCCAGGGAAAGGAGATTTCCATGAATCAAACGAAAAAATTTGCGTTGCTCGGTGCGTTGGCTCTGGTGTTCTCAGGTCCGGTATTGGCTCAATCAGCCGGGGGCTCGTCAGGTGGGCCGACGGCCGGCGCGGGAGCGAGCGAGGTAGGTGGGCATGCAGGAGCTACCGCGGCGCCCACAGAAGGCGGCATGGCCGCTTCCGGGAGCATGGGCATGAGCAAGAAGGGCACACACGGAACGACGCTGCACAAGCAGAACAAGGCGGCACATCTTCGCGGCGCGTCGGCAGCAGCGGCGGCATCGGCGCTGGGCACCAACGACAAGGGCTCGCCGCAGTAAGACGCGTTGCGTGATTGTGCGTGCGACAGGAACCCGCCGGCTGCGGCAGCAGCTGGCGGGTTTTTCTCGTGTGCGTCGTAAGTTTAATGAAGATAAAAACACAGGATGTCGAAGGTTGATTCGAATTTATAAACGCGAATGCAAAAAAGCCGGCGCACCTTTCGGCGCGCCGGCTTGACTTCAGCATGCAACCATTGATTACGGCTTGGCAGCAGCGTACTGGTCCCGCAGATCGCGAATACGGTCGTGGTTTTCGATTACGCCTTGGTATTGGCGCTCAACCACGGCGCGCACATCCGCCGGCAGTTCCTTGTCTAACGCGTCACGATAGTTTTTCTTTGCAACATCTTCCCCACGCTCGCATTCCTCGAGGATCGCGTGATCGCTGCGGTGAGTCACGGCCGACTTGATGTCGACCCAGCCGCGATGTAACGCTCCACCGACAGTTCCGCCAGTTTGCGGTTTTCCGCCCAGCCGCTGGACCACATCCTGCAACTCGTTAGCCCCGCGTGCACAGTCCTCAGCACGGCCTGTAAACAGCTGCTTCAGGGTTGCGTCCTTCGTATCTTCGGCGGCCTTGCGGAAGCCCTTTTCGCCGTCCTTCGACGTTTCAACCAGATCGTTCAGAACCGATACGACGTTTGTGCTCATATGAACCTCCTGTGAGTGATCGAAGATGGCCCGCGGTCCTCTGAATTCCTGGATCGCGGTCCAAAGGAGAGATGCAATGGCCGTGCCCGATACTCGCGCGTTCTAAACGCGGAGGGTGGGGCAGTTTGGGTTTGAGAAATAGCGGAAAGAGCAGAGAAAATAGCGTCCGGTATGTGGCACGCGCATTGCTCCAAGACTGCCAAAAGTGAATCCCGGAGAAGCAATGACCGTTAGTACCCGCGAGTGTCTGGTGTTCGTTGCGATCGTCACATCCGCGATCGTGCTGCAGGTGCGTCAACATAATATGGATGAGAGCCTCGTGGCCACGCCTGTGCGATCGACGCATGAAGGCCTCTGCAATCCGGCGGTGTCAGCATTGAGAAGCGGGCCCCTGCGCGCGAGTTGTGAACCGGCGAACGACGTGCAAGGTAAAAGCGTCCAGCCGAAGGTAAGGGTTCAAGTGTGGGTGTAATTCGTAGTTTTCCGAAACATACAAAGTAAATGAGGCCACTCACGGAGCGGCCTCCATTTACGTTAACTTCAAAGCTATCTAACCCTACGCACGCGGTTCCGCGAATTCGCGAACCGGCTCCGGCGGCTTGACCGGATCGAAGTCGGCCCAGCGGCCATTGCGCCACTGACCCGATGCGCGCTCAACTTCCTTGCCACCCGCATCACGAAGAATGGCTGCTGCTTGCGCCTGCATTTCCGGGCTCACATGAACCGCGACGACAACGCCGGAATGCCTCGCATCGAGGGCATTAGACGAACCATGATTCTCGGTGGTGGTCGAATCGGCGGCCGGGCGCTTGCCAGACCGCGCATGCGCCATTGCACCAGCCAGCGATCCAACATAAGCGCCCGCCCCGGCAGCAAGCACTGCAGCCAGCCAAGGTGTTTTGAACAACACGAAAATGCCTGCCCCGACGATCGCGCCGATCGCCGCGCCGATCGTGGCACCTTTGCCCGCTCCCTTGCCTGCCTCCTTCGCACCTGCGTCGGCGTAGTGGTCGCCGCCCGTCTCAAGCCGAGCGTGCTGGCCGCTGGGGGCGACATAAAAGAGCGTCACATCCTCTTCGAGAAATCCGGCCGAGAACAGACGTTGGGCTGCGGCTTCGGCATTAGGAAAGGTTTGAAACCGTCCTGCAATGATCAGGGACATGAGGACCTCCGGGAAACGTTTGTTTCAATTAACCGCTTCGATAAACCGATGACGGACGAAGCGCGCGGTCACTCCGGTTCCATGCCCGCCACGCGGAACAATCCGCTACGTAATACGACGCTTTCTCCACCATTGCTGTCAAGCGCTTCGGCGCAAACCGAGCGGATTCTTGCGCGACCCCGTTCGAACGCCTGGAGCAAGTCGTCTTCCCGTGCGGAAGCGGCGCCGAAATGATCCTCTAGCGCTTCAGCGGAGATGGAACATACGACCGGCTGGGCATCGATCAGCGCGGTGAAATGAAGCGCGTAGTCGTCGCCGTCGTAGGTGGGCACGGCATCCGAAAACTGGATATGCATGGTCGAGTCCTCATAGGCCGGCCGGGGTTGCGGAAAGGACGAAGGGGCGAGCGAAACGAAGGTGGCCGTCATGATGTCACGCCCTTGAGCTTGGCGAGCTGCTGCGCCATTGCATAGTGATGCTTGATGATTGGCAGCGCTTTAGCGGCAACATTCTTGAGTTGCGTGTTACCGCCGGATTGGCTTTCGGTGCTAAAGACGGCGACTGCTTTCCGATGTCCGTCCACAGCCACCTTTGCGATGTAAGCCTTGTCGAAGTCTGTGCCGTGCAACGACTCCAGGCTTCCCGTCACGGACGCATCCGCGCTCGGCGCCGCCGTGATGCCTTGCCGCTTCGCAACAATATCGAGGTTACGCGCGAGGCGCGTGTGATCCGCGATCATCCGTTGCGCAAAGCTCTTGACCTCTTCATCCGATGAATTCGTCAACGCCAGCTTGCTTGCTGCAATTTCTGTTGCGCCCGCAGTGCCCGCGTCCTGCACAAACTGCTGATCGGCCGGTGATAATTTGGATTGGGAAGGGCTGGCGGCATTCTCATTAGCCGCCACAGATGTCGCCGCCCCGTCCGATCCCGCGTTGCCGTTTTGCGCACTTGCGGTCATCGATATCAGACTGGCGCCCAAAAGCAGCACGGCAATCGCGCCAGCGCTAGCACTGCGCCGAGATGATCGCGGCGCGTTCCCGGGATACAAAGCGTTCAGGCCGTGGCGAGCATTCGTCGGCATCGATTTCGTCATTCGGTTCTCCCTGGCCAATCGAAAACAATCTGGATTCCGGCGACGCTCAAGCTGCTTTCTTTCGCTCGCTGAGCGCTTCGATGATCACTTTGTTGAACGCGGGCAGATCGTCGGGCTTGCGACTCGTGATGAGATTCCGGTCGCGATGCACTTCTTCATCGACCCAAGTGCCGCCGGCATTGCGGATATCGTCTTGCAGCGTCGGCCAGCTCGTCAGCGTGCGGCCCGAAACGATGCCCGCGGAGATCGGCAGCCAGCCGCCGTGGCAGATCACGGCGATGGGTTTGCCGTCCGTATCGAACTGCTTCACGATGTTTTGCGCCTTTGCATCGACGCGGATTGCATCGCCGTTTACGACGCCGCCCGGCAACACGACTGCGTCGTAATCAGATACACGCGTCTGGTCGAATGTAGCGTCGACGTTGACCTTGTCGCCCTTGTCGGTGTGCACGAAACCCTGGATCTGTCCTGGCTTTTGCGAGATCACATGGACTTGGGCGCCGGCGGCCTTCAGCGCCTTTTGCGGTTCGACTAGTTCGGCTTGTTCGAAGCCATCGACAGCAAGAATTGCTACCTTGTAACCAGCGAGGGAATCAGCCATGAAATAAGCTCCTTAGTGCATTGAACGAACCGGCTCCGGGCTACGGAGCCACGTTCGTTCAATTCAGCAAAGGGTGTGCCTACAAAGCTGCTAACTTCAGGCCGCCGCAGGCGTCTCGCTACGCGAAATGCGCATCAGACTGACCATGGCTGCTGCGGCTGCAAAGCCCGCCGCGACGACCAGCGTAATGGTCGTGCCGTGCTGCGGCGCAATGCCAAAGATCAGTGCAACGAGTGCCGCACCGAGTGTCTGTCCGGAGAGCCGCGCGGTGCCGAGCATGCCGCTTGCGCCGCCGCTGCGATGACGCGGCGCCGACGACAGCATCTGGCGATTGTTGGGCGACTGGAACAAACCGAAGCCCAGGCCGCATACGGCCATGCGCCACGCGATGTCAACAGGCGCGGGATGTGCTCCGGTCGTTGCGAGCAGCAGCAAGCCGGCGGTCATGATGGCTAGCCCGATGCCGCCGAGCACCCCCGCCGAATATCGGTCGGACAGCATGCCGGCGAGCGGCGCAATGAATACGATCACCAGCGGCCACGGTGTCATCAGGAAACCAGTCAGGACCTGGCTCATGCCAAAGGTGTTCTGCAACAGGAAAGGCAGCGAGACGAAGGTCAGCATCTGCGCGGTGAACGAGCAGAAAGACGTGAGGATCGACAGTGCGAACACCGGGATTCGGAGCAGGTCGATAGGCAAAAGCGGCGCGGCTTGCGTCAGTTGCCGCCGCACGAAAAAGTATCCAATGATGCCGGCGACGAGAAACTCGGCGAGCACATATGAACGATGTTCGCCGTGACCGAGCCCGTCGATCGCCGTGATCGCGAGGCCGAACACCGCTGCGTTCATCAGCGCGCTGAGATAGTCGTAGGGTTGGCGGTGTCCAGGCGTGCGTGGCAATGCTTTCCTGCCGAGCGCGTACGCCGCGATGCCGATCGGCACGTTGATCGCAAAGAGCCACGGCCACGTTGCGATGGCCAGAACGCCGGAAGCAATCGTGGGCCCTATGACCGACGAGATCGCCACCACGGAAGCGTTGATGCTGACGCCGCGCCCCAGATGCTCACTGGGATAGATCATGCGCACCAGGGCCGTGTTGACGCTCATGATGCCCGCTGCGCCGAACCCTTGTATTACCCGCGCAATGGCAAGCGCCGTCAGCGACCCGGAAAGCGCGCAGCCGAACGACGCAATGGTGAACAGAGCGAGTCCGGACATGTACACCCGCCGGTAACCGATCCGGTCGCCGAGCGAGGCGAGCGGCAGCAACGAGACCGTAATGGCGAGCTGATACGCGTTGACCACCCAGATAGAGTCGGCAGGACTGGCGTGCAGGTTGCGGGCAATGGTAGGAAGGGCGACGTTGGCAATGGCGCCGTCGAGCACTGCGAGGGTGATGCCGAGCGCCACGACCAGAATGGCCCAATAGCGCTGGGGAAGAGGAAGACCTTGGTCTGCGTCCATCGATAGGGAAGAAGGGAAGCGGAAGGGGAGCGCCGAAGTGTAAGGCTCGCGCCTTTCAGACCGGTTACTTGAAACCGTGTGCAAAACGCGCAGAGCGGCGCGCACCCGGCAAGTCGGTGCGCGCCGCCTCGTGGTCCGGCGCTTATTTCAGTGTCTTATTTCAATTGACCTATTTCAACTGATACAGGCCGGTATAGGTCGCCGAATCGATTTCATTCAGATGCACCATGAAACGCGCGACGGCATTGGTTGCGGAGACGTCGAGCGACAGGTGATCCGCGTTCAGCGCATGGATCCGGAAAATATACCGGTGTGGTTTGTCGCCGCGCGGCGGCGCAGCGCCGCCGAAACCGACCGTGCCATAGTCGTTGCGCATTTGCAGCGCGCCGGCAGGCAGCAGGCTGCCGTCGGCTTTGCCGGCGTTCTGCGGCAGCGAGCGGGTGTCGACCGGAATGTTCACCACGATCCAATGCCAGAAGCCGCTGCCGGTGGGCGCGTCGGGGTCGTAGACAGTGAGCGCGAGGCTTTTGGCTTCGGGCGGCACGCCGTCCCATTGCAGCGCGGGCGAGAGATTTTCGCCGTCTACGCCGAATGCTTGCTGATCGAACTCATGATTCTTCGAAAGATATCCGTTGGCCGCGAATTCATCGGACCAGATGCGAAAGTCAGCCATGGCAACGTGTCTCCTTTGACGGGTTTAAAGGGTTTTGATTTCCCAGCACCAGCCGGCACCGGCCGGCGTTCAGCCATTCGCGCGGGCGTGTGGAGGCCGCAACGCATGCGGCCGTTCATCGCCTTCGTGCAGCAACCATGCCTGAAGTCCCTCATTGTTGCTCAAGGCCGCAGCCTGTGCGTCCTCCTGGTTATTTCCTTTCCAGCTTTTTTCCGCCACGTCTGCGCATAAAATGGCGGAACCGGATCATATCAAGCTCGATTAGTGGAAAAGGATGGACATGCCGAACAACCAGGGGCGCGTTTTGCAGAGTGTGGCGACGGCATCGACGACGGGATTGACGACTGGACCGAATGCACCGGCGGACGATGCCGATATGTTCGATCTCGCGCCTGTGTCGCTGTGGCTCGAGGATTTCAGCGCCGTACGCGAGGTGTTTGAAGGCTGGCGCGCGCAGGGCGTTGCCGACCTGCGCACTTTTCTGCATGAAGACCTGGCGCGGATTGTCGAATGCTCGTCGCGCATCCGGGTGATCAAGGTCAAC
>NZ_JAQGMM010000293.1 GCF_028292365.1 Caballeronia sp. | reverse complement strand
TTTTGTCACTCTATGATTGTCTTGCTGTATGTCCTGCAAAGCGCGAGAACGCTGTCTTCAGCGCTCTTTCGGTCAGGACGCCGGCGAGATGCTGGCGGTAGTCGGTACTCACGTGCGCGTCGGTCATCACGTCGAGCGCACGCGCGGCGTCGCTCGCAATGCGCAGCGCGCTTTCATCCATCGGGTGGCCGCGCAGGGCGGTCTCAACCTCGTGCATCCGCACGGGGCCGGGAGCGACGCCGCAGATCGTCAGCGAAACGCGGTCGAGGCGCCCTTGCGGATCGGCGGTGCAGAGCGCCGCGGCGCCGACGATGGCGTAATCGCCATGGCGCCGCGCGAACTCTTCGAATGCGTAGCCATGGCCTTCGGGCCAGATCTCGAGCGAGATGCCGGCGAGCAGGTCGCCTTCTTCAAGCGCGGGCGTCATGTACATCAGCGCCCAGTCGGACATTGGCAGCTCGCGGGACGTGACTGCGCCGTCTTCGTAGCGAGCGATCGTCAGGACACCGTCGAGTGCGGCGGTGAAGCATGGCTGTTCAGACGACGGATCCAGCTGGCACAGGCTGCCGCCGAGCGTGCCGCGATTGCGGATCTGCTTGTGGCTGACCAACTGGTACGCCTCGCGGATCAGCGGCGCGTGCTTCATGACGAGCGGCGACAGTTCGATGTCGCGCTGCCGCGCCATTGCGCCAATGTGAAGCCGGCCATTGCGCTCCTCGATGCGGGTCAGTGCCTCGACGCCGTTCAGGTCGATCAGATGACTCGTCATCAGATACCGGAAGTTCATCATTGGCATCAGCGACTGGCCGCCGGCGAGCACTCTCGCATCCTCGAGCGTGCCGAGCAACTGCGCGGCTTCATCGACGGTGGTCGGCGCGTGATACTGAAATTCACTGGGTTTCATGCGTGCTCCGATAGTGCGGTGGCTTCCTCAGTGGGGCTGCTTGCGTCCGAAGAGCCGCGCGAAGAAATTCCGGATCGACTGCCACATCGCCTTGCGCACGAGTGCGCCGGCGTCAAGAGGCGCGACGGGTGCCGCTGCGGGTGGCGGGCGACGCGCTTCGGTGGCGGGCCTGGACGCATCCGGTTCACCGGCCGTATTCGACGCGCCCGGTTCACCAGCAGTGTTTGGCGTGGCGGCCGGAGCGGCCTGGGCGTAGTGCGCCGCGTCCGCCTCGATGAGTGCGGACAGATTCTTGGCGAACTGGTTCAGCAGTTGCTGCGAGAGCGCCTCGATCATCCCGGCGCCACGACCGTACTGCGCGACCGTGCCCGACAGGTTTACGTCGGAGACGACGTCGACCTTGGTCTTGCCGCCGCCCGAGTCGGTGACGACCGCGTTGATCTGCGCATCGGCGCCGCCACGGCCTTTCGTGTCGGTGCCGCTTGCGGACACCACGACCGTGTGGTTGGCGTCGTTCTGCTCAGCAATCTTGAATTTGCCTGCGAACTTCAGCGTGAGCGGTCCGAGCTTGACGGTGAAGCCGCCCTTGTAACTGCCGTCAGGCTGCTGTTCCTTGAGTTCCGCGCCCGGAAAACACGGTGCGGACCGTTCGATGTCGATCATGGTCTTCCAGACGTCCGAGGGCGGTGCTTCGACGGTGAAAGACGAACGGATTGTGATTGCCATACTGCCTCCTAGGAGCGATCGGCCCGTGCAAGCGCCGCTCCACTTATTTAGTCACTACTAAGCCGCGCGGCGCGTGAAACTGTCCCATGCGCGAGCGGGCTCGCGTTTCATTTCATCGAGCGACGGTCGACAGAAAATCGTCGAATACCGTTGCGAAGACTTCGCGCATGTCGAACGCTCCAAAGTGCGCCGCGCCCGGAACCACGACGAAACGACTATTGGGCAGCGCGTCGGCGATCTTCTGCGATACCGCTGGCGGAATACTCGCATCGGCATCGCCCGCGACGACGAGCGTCGGTGCCGGCACGCCTGACAGTTCGCCGAGATTGTCGAGCAGCGAGATCGCTTGCCAGTTCGCGCTCCAGCTGTACCAGTCGTCCGCGGCGAGCCGCGTGCGACACTTCTGGAGAAGGTCGGGGCGCGGCGTGTCTGCGGCGAACCAGCGCGTGATCGTGTCGTCGATTATTTCGGACATCGAACCTTGCCGGCTCATGTCGCCGCGCTCGAGAATGCGTGGGCGCACTTCGTTGGGAAATCCGCCCGCCGTTCCGCAGAGAATCAGCGCGCCAACAAGCTCGGGGAACTGGATCGCAACACGTTGCGCAATCATGCCGCCCATCGACACGCCTATCAGGGTGGCGCCGGTAAGGCGTTCCTGGCGCAGCACGGCGGCAACGTCAGTCGCATGATCGGCCAGCGTGATGGGGGCGGTGACGAGGCTGGAGTGCCCGTGGCCGCGGATATCGATCGTGACGACGTCAAACGATGCGGCCCAGTGCTCGACGTATTCGTCCCACCAGCTTCGGTCGACGCCGATCGGGTGAAGCAGGACCAGCGGCCGGCCCGTCCCGCGACGGGAGTAGGCGATGCGGCCGGCCGGGACTTCGCAGAAAGTTGATTGAGACATGACCTATACGAGTAATGCGCGCAGGTGGGTTACAGATGCTATGCGCGATCGGCCACCGGGTCGGCAACCACCGCGCGAAACGCCTGCAACCCACTGGACTACCAAGGCATGCGCGCCTGGGATGACATGACGAATCGCGGCACGCCTTTCACGAACCGCAAGCCGCCATCAGGCGGGAGCGGCAGCTTTTGCCTTCAGATCGAGCACAACCGCCTTCGCGCGACGCAGCCCTTCGGCCGCGACGGGAATGCCTGCATACACGCCGGCCTGCAGCACCACCTCGGCAATTTCCTCCTCCGTCACACCATTGTTTATCGCGCCGCGGGTGTGCACTTCGAACTCGTGCCAGCGGCCGAGCGACGCCAGCATCGCGAGGTTCAGCATGCTGCGCGTTGAGCGCGTGAGGCCCGCGCGATTCCACACGTTGCCCCAGCAAACGTCTTCCGTGTATTCAAGGAATACGGTGTCGAATAGATGGGGGGTGACGTTGCTCTGCGTGTGACTCGAGCCCAGCACTTCCTTGCGGATCTTTGCGCCGATGGCGCGACGTTCGGATAGCGTGATGTCTTCCATAAGTATCCTTCGGGTTTGTCCAACTGTTGTAGGATTGTATAATGAGAGGCAGTATCGGAGCTTCATCTCAGAATGTCAATATGATTGTATTACGAAGTTGGCTTGGCTCCGATTAATTCAAATGGCAAAAGGGATGGAATGAACACCAACAGATTGGTAGTGCGATCGGTGGCAACGCTGCGCCAGCAGGTGATCGACGGATTGCGCGCATGTATTAGCGACTTGACCTTCAAGCCGGGCGACCGGTTGATCGAGCGCGAGCTGTGCGAAATGCTTGGCGTGAGCCGCACGCTCATTCGTGAGGCGCTGAGTCAACTGGTAGCCGAGGGGCTTGTGCAGATCATTCCGCATAAAGGTCCGATCGTCTCCGTGATGACGGCAGATGAGGCGAGAGGTCTCTATGAAGTGCGCGCGGTACTCGAGGCGCTGGCGGGCCGCCAGTTCACTGAGCGCGCGACGGACGGACAGCGTGTTGCGCTGAAGGAGGCGTTTAACGCGCTCGCGTTGATACGGGACATGCAAGGCCAGGAGGGCATCATGCTCTTCCTGAAACAGAAGGCGCGTTTCTATGACGTGATGCTCGAGGGCGCCGGCAATCCAGTACTTATGGAGATGCTACGTCTCGTGCATACGCGAGTGATGATGCTGCGCGCGACGACGCTCTCGCAGGAAGGGCGCCTTCCGCAAAGCTATGACGAAATCGCGACGATCGTCGACGCCGTCATGCGGCACGATGCCGACGCGGCTGCGGCCGCGTGCAAGCGCCATGTTGAGCAAGCTGAAAGGCTTGCGGTCCAGGTGCTTGCCGCCGTCGCCGACTAAGTCAACGAAACAAGTCCACGAAACGCCGCCTCTGCCGACTTCTTTGGTCCCCGATACGTTGGGCAGAGGGTGGAATTGTCGCCTCGCGGACCGGTCCGCTGAACGGCACTCACCCCCAAGCGCTCTTTACCTCCAGATTCGACGTCACCGATTCCCAGCGTGTTTTTTGGCCCAGGTCTAGCCTGATTGGCGGCCACGTAAATCTTCCGTTTCTTCCGTTCAGCGCCTTACGACGCCGCTGAACGTCGCGCTGGCCGGATCGAGAGCACCAGACAGTAATACAATCATCTGTATTGCAATCTAATTGCATTACGATATACTGCGCCAAATGATTAGATCGGGCGATACGACCCGTATCAAGCGAATCGCTCGCCTTGGTGGCGGAAGATCAGGAGACGGAAGCAATGGGTACAACGCAAGGCGCCAACACGGCGTCAGTGGAGTCGGCCGAGCCACAAGGGTTCAAGTTGTCGCGCTATCAGTGGCTGGCGCTGATTTCGGCGTTCCTCGGCTGGATGTTCGACTCGATGGACCTGAATCTCTTCACGCTCGTGCTCGTGCCAAGCGTCGGGCAACTGTTGCACAGTACCGACGCGACCGAAATCAGCAAGATTGGCAGCTACATCATCTCGGGCAAGTTGCTTACGTGGGGCATCGGTGGCGTCCTGTTCGGCGTAGCCGCCGACCGGTTCGGCCGCTCGCGCATCATGGGCTGGACCATCCTCATCTACGCGGCCTTCACGCTGCTGAGCGCATTCTCGAAAACCTGGTCCCAGCTTGCTATCGCGCAGGCGATGGCCGGTTTTGGCATCGGCGGTGAATGGGCGGCAGGGGCCGCGCTCGTTGCCGAATCGTGGCCCGGCCGGCAACGCGCCCGCGCCATGCAGATCATGCAAATGGCGTTCGCGTTTGGCTTTCTCGTGGCGGCGCTCGACAACCTGCTGCTCGGCCGCTTCGGTTGGCGCATCGTACTCGGCGTGGGCGCCGCGCCCGCGCTTGTCACGATTCTTGTGCGCCGCTTCGTGCCTGAACCCCAACGCTGGGTGCAAGTGCGCGAGAGCGTCATAGCCGAATCGGCGTGGCAAACTTTCACCGCCATCTTCGCACCGGGGCTGCGCCGCAAGACGATCATCGGCGTAATCGTCTCGTCGGCTGCCATGCTTGGCTGCTGGGGTGGTCTCACGTTCCTGCCGAGCTGGATTCATCAGCTGTCGGTTGCTGCCGCCGATCATGGCGACATCAGCAAGACGGTCAGCTACGCGTTCATTCTCATGATGATCGGCGCGACGCTCGGCTACCTTACGCTGATCTGGATGCTCGACGCACTCGGCCGCCGGATGTCGTACTTCATCTTTTCGGCAGGGTCGCTCGTGGTCTCGCTAGTGCTGTTCATGACGGTGCATGACATCGGTCGGGTACTGTGGCTGATGCCGGTGTACGGTTACTTCGTCATTGGCGCGTTCGGCACGTTTGCCGCCTATTTGCCCGAGCTCTTTCCGACCCGCGTGCGTGCGACAGGGCAGGGCTTCTGCTGGAACATGGCCCGTGCGCTGACAAGTATTGGTCCGATCGCCGGAAATGCGGTGGTCGCGAAGTTTGGTTCGTTTCCGGCGGCATCGGCGGCAGTATCGCTGCTCTTTATCGTTGGCATGGTGTCGATCTGGTTCGGTCCGGAGACAAAGGGCGTTCCGCTCGACAACTGAGGATTACTGAAGACAACCGGGCGGCCGAGTAGTCCGTCTCGGGGATGCCGGTGTTTCCTCCGTGCGAAGGCGCTTGAAGGGAAAGAGAGCGACAGGCCCCAGTTCGCGTCGCCAGGCAGGATTTGTTTTTTTGGTCTACTGGAACACACCTTGAGTACAGACATGCCGAAGCCCGACGCTTCAATCCGAGAGGCCAGCGCAGAATATCCGTCCGCGCGCGTCTTCGACGTCGGAATCAACGAGCGGTTGCCACTCCCGCAACTGGGCGTGCTCGCGCTGCAGAACGTTTTCGGAATGACGGGTATGTTTGTGTTCCCGGGACTTCTCGGCCGCGCATTTCAGTTAACCGATCCGCAGATCGCGTACCTGTACGGGATGACCTTCATGACGTGCGGGATTATCACGATCCTGCAATCGGTGCTCCTGTTGCGTCTGCCGGTCGCGCAGGGTCCCTACGCAGGCAGCTTCGGTGCGCTCCTGACAGTCGGTCATTTGCAGTCGGGCGGCCTCGGTACGGCATTCGGGTCGTTCTTCGTCGCTTCGCTGATCTGGTGCCTGCTCACGGTGCCGATCCGCGGACGCAGCGTGGCGGGCATGTTCGCGCGGCATCTGCGCGTGCCTCTCATCTCCGGGATGATTGTGATGTTGATCGTGGTGCAGATCGCCAGCGTCGCGTTGCCGACCTGGATCGGCAACCCTAAACAGCCTGGATTTCCGGTCGTGAACCTGCTTTCCGGCGCGGTAGCAGTGGCCGGTATCGTTTTCGCGATGCTCTGGGGCGGCCGCCGGTTGCGTCGCGTCGCGATCCTGCTTGGCCTCGCGCTCGGCACGCTGGTCTACACACTGTTCCAGCCGGTTTCGTTCGCGGCGGTAGCTGCCGCGCCGCTCATTGTCGAGCCGCGCATCTTTCCGTTCGGCTTCGGCGTGCGCCCCGATCTTGTTGCGGTGTTCCTGCTCGTGCTGATTCCGGCGGGCATGGGCTCGATGGCCCTCTACCAGACTGTCGCCGAATGGGGCAATGAGACGCTGAGTCCGGGACGCATGTCCGAAGGGCTCTTCGGCGTCGCGCTCGGCTCGGTTGTCGCGGCAGTGTGGGGCGGCTTCAGCACGATCGCGTATCCGGACAACATCGGCATTCTGCGCGCGACGCGCGTCGGTTCGCGCTTCGTGACGCTCGCTGCAGGCATCCTCCTGATCGTACTCGGGGGCTGCGTGAAGTTCGACATGCTGCTCGTCGTCGTGCCGATTCCAGTAATTTCGGCCGCCGCGACGCTGCTGTTCGGCATCGTCTTCATGCATGGCGTGCACATTCTCGCGCAGGTTGAGTGGGACGATCGCCGGCTGATTGCGTCGGGCCTTGCGTTTGTCGTTGGTCTGGGCGGTCTCTTCATCTCACCCGATGTCATCCATGCGATGCCGCTGATGCTCCAGCTTGTGCTTCAGCAACCGGTGATCTCGGGCGGGCTCACGCTCGTCATATTGCACTCGCTGCTTTGCTCGAAGCAGCAGCCGTCGAGCACGTCGTCTGCCACGCGTTCGCGCGCGCAGGACCAAGTGTAGGCAGCGCCGTAAACATGTCCGGGCGGGCGGCCCATCCGGACCCTTCGACGCGCTGTTATTTCTGAAGATCGTGCGCCGACATCGCGAAAAAAGAGAAGCACAGATTTTATATTTTGTAGTACGTAACAATAAATAGAGCTAGCCTTCGGAGCGCAGTCGACACAGGCCAACGTGTGCGAAGGCGCGCCGCTTCGCAGCCGTGAATCCAGGGTTTGGAGAGGCAGGAGACATAGATGAAAATAAAGATGGGGATCAAAGCGCTCATTCTCGGCGCAGTGCTGTTCGCTGAGGCAGCCCATGCGCAATCGAGCGTGCAGCTCTACGGGCTTCTCGATGCATTCGTCGGCTACAAGAAGCCGATGAACGGTCAGTCGAGCGTGATCGCCGGCAATGGCGGCATGACGGCACCGTACTTTGGTCTGCGCGGGTCGGAGGACATCGGCGGCGGCACGAAGGTCATCTTCGACCTCGAAGGCTATTTCAACGTCCAGAACGGCTCGATGGGCCGCACCGGTTTCCCGCATGACGGCCTGTTCTCGCGTAACGCGTACGTTGGTGCGAGCGGCCAATACGGTACGGCGACTGCCGGTCTGATTCCGCCGCTGCTGTGGTTTTCGACAATTACGTTCAACCCATTCTGGAATTCATTCGTGTTTTCGCCGATCGTGCTGCACAGCTACGTCGGCGTGAATGGGCAGGGCGTATTCGGCAATGCGGGCGAGTGGTGGAACTCCGTGTACTACGCGTCGCCGTCGTTTAACGGCCTCGTCGGGCGCGCAATGTACTCGTTCGGCAACGACCCAGGCCATCTCGGCCAGAACAAGTGGAGCGGCCAGGTCTCGTACAACAACGGTGGTTTCGCGACGTCGGTTGTGTATCAGCAGATCAAGTACAGCCTGAACGCCGGCGACCTCGGCACCGTGCTACCGGGACTGACGACGCAGTCGGTGGCGAACCTCGGCGTGTCGTACGACCTGAACTACGTGAAGCTGTATGGCCAATACCAGCACGTCTGGGATTCGATCTCGAATGGCGACGTCGGCATCGATACCGGCCAGGTCGGCTTCGCGATTCCAGTGGGCATCGGCAGGATCCTTGGGTCGGACGCGTATTCGAAGAGTACCGGCCATAGCTCGGTTTATCGCAACACATGGTCGCTCTCGTATGACTATCCGCTTTCGACGCGCACCGATATCTATGCGGCGGTGCTGTCCGATCGCGCGAGCAGGATGTCGAGTGGCACCACGATCGGCGGCGGGCTGCGCACGCAGTTCTGATCGACTGCCAGCGCCGACGACGCGCGAGACCTGCTGATTCAGATCCACGGGGGAGAGAGGCGGGCGCGCGAATTCAGACAACGGGATGGCCAGTCGTCGCACGCAGTTCGAAGTCGAGCTTCTTGCAATCCACGGTTAACGACACGGGAAGTGCAGCGCACCGCACACACCCCGCCCAACGAATTTTAATGATGTGAATGGAGGCGATATGTTTGAGATTGGAGCAAGCGGCGCGCGCAGGATCGGTCTGAGGGGCTCGCTGGCCGTAATGACCCTATTGGGGCTTTCAGGCGGCGCCGCTCACGCGCAAAGCAGCGTTACGTTGTATGGCTCGCTGGACGGTGGCCTGCGCAATGTGGTGGGCGGCACAAAGGCAGGCGGCGCGGCGCTGACGATGGCATCGAACGGCGTCTACAAGTCGAATCGCTGGGGGTTTCTCGGCATCGAGGACCTGGGCGGTGGGTACTATGTCCGCTTCAATCTCGAAGCGGGCTACATTCTCTCGACCGGCGCCAACAGCAGCACGACCAACCAGGAGTTTCAGCGGACGTCGACGGTCGGGTTGGGTGGCCCGTTCGGCCAGGTCAACATAGGCCATCAGTTCACGCTGCAGCATCGGCTGATCAAGGACTTCGAGCCGTTCGACCTGCACTATCTGGGCATTACCGAAGCGGCGGCGATTTCGGGCGGCACCAGCGGCCGCGACGACAACGCTATCCACTACCACGGCGACTTCGGTCCGTGGACGGCTCGCGCGGTCTATGCACCGGGCGGCGTGGCAGGCAGTCTCGCTAGCGGCACCATGCTCGCAGGCGGCGTGAACTACCACACCAAGATGTTCAAGTTCGGTGCAGGCTATACGCATCGCTCGAACCCGTTTTCTGCCACATCGAGCGCGTTTTTTGCCAACGATCAATACACGGCGGGCGGTGCCGTGACGATCGGTCCGGTTGAACTGATGAGCGGCTATTCGCTCGCAACACAATCCGTTCCGTCCACGGTGCACGGCAAGACGCGCAATCAATACCTGTGGGGCGGTTTTCGCTATCAGGCATTACCGGACTTCAACGTAACGGGCGCGTATTACGACAATAAGAACGCGACGAGCGGCGTGGACGGTAGAAAGGACGTCGCCATTCTGGGCATCAGCTATGCGCTGTCGAAAAGCACCGAACTTTACGCCGATATCGACTACACGCATTTCACGGGTGGCTACGTGACCAATGCAACGCTGAACCCGTCCGGGCATGACAAACAGACAGGCGTCTCGTTCGGTATGAACCACTTCTTCTAAGGCTCGCTAACCACAAGCTGGAAGTGAGGAGGGCACGCGTCGAGTATCCGCGAGCGCAAGTAACATGTGCTCGAAGGCTGCACCGATCTTCCCGGTGGGGCGCCGAACGCCCCCGCTCACCGTTGGGCGCAGCAAGCGGGAGGCGTAGGAAGAAGCGGTTGCGTTTGCTGTTCGCGTCACTGAAGAGGACGACTATTTATTGCCGACCACGCGATTGCGATTGCCAACGATTAGAACAGCGTCGTCGAATGACGGCAAACTGGCCGAACGACGCCGTAGGTATCAGTTGTGCTTGAACACGCGCGATAGACCGACGACCACCGCCGGGTTCCGAACACCGCGGCGCATGGAGCAGGAAGGTAAGAGGCGGCGGTCGGGCCGAGCCCGTAGATTACATCGGCGGCACAACGCCGTTTTTCTCGACGAGAATTCGTTGCGCGTCAAACGCGCCGCCCGCTGCCGCTGCTGCCGTTACGATAACCTTCTTTCCCGCGGTAAGGTCGGAGCGATCTGCTGGGATAAATGCCACCACGGGTACATTGGCTGGCACGGTCACCGTATTGCTGCCGCCTTTGTACGAAAGCTGCAGCACGTTGCCGCTCGTCGACTTCACGACGGAATCGACATTCGCGTTCGTCATCGTGCTGTTCGGCCCAAGGTCGAACGCACGGTGTCCTTCACCGGTGCCGCGTGCGGATTCGTCGAACACGTGTACTTCGGTGGCTGTCATCTTCCCGTCCACGCCGGTCGTGGCCGCGGTGCCAATGAAGGAGCCGGGTTTGATGTCAGAGAGCTTGATCGTCTTAACTGCACCGATCGTGAGATTCGAGGGGAGCGTGACCGAGACCGTGTCGCCGCTGTTGCGATGGACGACCAGCGTGTCGCCTTTCAGCGAGACAATGTCACCCCGGATACGGGTGACCTTGGCCGCCGGAGCCTGGGCCAGCGCTGCGGTGCTTGCGAATGCAATTGCGACGATGGTGCTGCCGATTGTCGTACGGTAGGACATTGGTTTCCCTTGTTTGCGTTCTGTATGAGCGGGTTAAACTGCGTCACGCGCGAGGTTACCCGTTCAAACTTTCAATTTCACACCATTCGATCCCCAGGTGCCGATCGATACCAACGGCCGTCATATCGCCAGCGGCATGACAGCGGTTATGCCGATTTCCGGATTATGCCGCGTCCCCGGAATCGACGACGCACAGTCGGGCGGCGCAAAGCCTTCCGCCAGTAACGCACCCTGATGGGCAAAGCGGGCCGCATCGCGTGTCCTAAGCTTGCCGAGATTCTCGATCTTCCAGCGGATTGCCGGTAGGTCGCGTAGGTGGTCGTACGGCATCAGTGACCAGTCTGGCTCGAGTCTCACGAGTGAGGCGAGAAATTCGCGGTGCTCCGCGGTCAACGCTCGTGGAGGGTCATGGTGAAGTCGGGACTGAACGGCCTCCAGTGCGGCCAGATCAACCTGATCAACGGTCATGCCGACAAAGCCGGCCTCGTATTCGTTCTCAAGCTCACTATGTAATTTGACATAACATAAATTATCAACGATTTTGATGTAGGCCCCAAGTAGTAATGTCGTACTTGGGGGTGCGGCGGAATTCTTGGACTTGCTTATGCTTCGCTACCGAGACGTTCTCGGTATTCTGTCGGACTGAGTGAGAGTGCATTTAGGTAATTCGTTTTTGAAAATCAAGGTAATGTGTTTAGGAACATCGGAAGCATGGCTTGTACGCTGTTTCCAGGGGATTTACATGGTGAAATCGGCAAGGCAAATGTGCTACGCAATTCCTAAGCGATTTACGAGACGGGGTTCGTTGCCCGAACCACTGATCAGCGTTGTCATCGAACTCGATCAGGTCGCCCAGACGAGACCTTCGTGCAGGTGACTGGCGGACCTTGGGTGGGCGCTGCCGGCTCAGCAGCGAGGGCCGGCGCTCGAAGTCAAGTCTGGGCGTCCACGCCGATCAGATTACGAGTGTCAAGGTTTGGATGGCTCCCATTCGACCGCTTTGGCCTGCCTTTGGGCAATCTCGACCTCAAGCGCGCGAGCCGGGTCCTGGAGTGTACTTTCCATCAGAAAGACATCCAGCTCTCGGTATTGCTGCGCGATTTCGTCGGTCGAATAGACACTGGTGGTCGCCACGTCCTTGTGGCCGAGGAAATTGCGCGCCGTGGCTAATGCCATTCCGTTGGCTATGCTGTGCAAGCCGAACGTGTGACGCAACCAGTGCGTGGACACTGTGGCAAAGGTCGCGCGCAGTTCGGGCCTCTCGAACGCTGCCGCGCTGGCCGCATTCGCAAAGAAGCGCTTGATTGCCTCGTAAAGCTTGTCCGGCGTGATCGGCTTTTCCTTTCCGGCTTGTGTGAGAGCTCCCTCGCCTGGCGTCTCCCCTGTGCCGACGATCGCCTTTTCAACTGCCTTGCGCAGCGCCTTGTCGCGGTTGTCCTCTAGCGCCGGAATCAGCGGCGTGTCAGGCGGGCACCTCGCTGGATCGCGCTTCAGTCCCCTGCGCTCGAGATAATCTCCGAGCATATTGAGCAGGTAAGGCGAAAGCGGAATCTGCCGCATCGCGTCGCCCTTGCCTAGCACGTTCAACATGGTGATCTTGCCCAGTTCTGCGCCCGCGAACTTCTGGGTGACGTCGCCCGTGCATGCGCCTGCGAGTTCCGCCCGCCGAAGACCGGTGCCGTATGCAAACCGCACGATAAATCGCATGCGATGGGTTGCAGGTCTGTTGTCAGGCAGTATGTCTAGGCACCGTTGTACGAATTGCCATTCATCTTGGCTTAGGCTGCGCTCGATCTGCACACGATGGGTACGCATCTGGAACGCGCCGGCGCCTTGAGCTTTCTCCACCTCCGCCTCCAGCGTCGCCAGTCGCACCACCGCAAGCGGGTTGAACTCAAGATACCCCGCATTCGTCAAGGACCTAAAAAGATTCTTCAGGGTTATCAAGGCGACTTCTCGACTCCTATACCCCAGCGGCCCCCGGAAAGGCCGCCAGCGCGGATCATCACGCTTGAATGGGCGCTCCATCACCCACATCCCGCGCGGCTGCGGATCGTTCAAAAACACGTTGACGTATTCATGACAATCCACAACGGTCAGGCTCGACAGTGCCGTGTCTTTCTGAACCGGCGCTTTCTGGCCAACCCGCAACCCGCCCAGCGTTGGGTCATGACCGGTCGCAAAGTGGCTCGCGCGGATCCGCACTGGCGGCCGTTCGCGGGACCGCTCTCCCCCGCGAGCGAGCGTCAGGCAATTGTGATTCTGAATACGCTCTTTGCCTGGCTGGTCAACGCGGGCTACCAGGCCGGCAATCCGCTGTCCCTGTCGCGTCAACGCGCGTCCAAGGCGAAGCCTCGTGTGACGCGCTTCCTCGAGGACGATCTTTGGCAGGCCACAAAAACCTCCATTGATGCAATGCCCCGTGGCACCGCGCGCGAACAGGAACACTACGCGCGCGTACGCTGGCTGATTTCGCTTTTGTATTTGATGGGTCTGCGCATTTCAGAAGTCGTGAGTAATCCGATGGGCGGCTTTTTTAGACGGCGCGATCGCGAAGGCCAAGACCGATGGTGGCTGAC
>NZ_JAQGMM010000262.1 GCF_028292365.1 Caballeronia sp. | reverse complement strand
GATATGAAGCGCGCAGATCGGCTAGCGCTGTTTCCGCCGCGAGCCGTTCACTGTCTCGCGCCAATGCATGAGCAACTGCGTCGAGCATGTCCTGGTCTTTGAACGGCTTGGCAAAGAAGTCCAGCGCTCCGGCTTTCATCGCCTTCACACCCATCTCGATGTCTCCGTGACCCGTCATGAAGAGGACGGGAATACGCATGCCCCTATTGACGATTTCCTGATGAAAAGCCATGCCGCTTTTTCCGCGGAGCCGCACGTCGAGGATGAGGCAGCTTGGCCCGGCGGAGTGTGGGAATCGCAGGAATTCGTCAGGGGACTCGAATGCTTCGACGCGCAGGCCAATGGAGCGCAGGAGTGTGCTGAGAGCAAGCCGAATTCCCTTGTCGTCGTCAACAACGTAGATGACGGGACCGTCGCTTCCCGTTTGAGCTGACATTGGGTGGGTCGGACCTGCAGTCATCTGAGTACCTCGCAAGCGATCGCAGGAGAACGGAGTCGGCGGCGCCGCAGATGCACAAGACTGTGGGCGCGTTTTCCCCAGCTTGCCTTCTGAAACGATGGTCTCATCAGATGATCCACTATCCCACTTTGTAGACCGAAGTAACAGGCATAGTGGATCTGCAGGGTTCGCCGCTTCCTGCCGGCTTTTGCCTGACGATAATAGAGACCGGTACGATCGTGCGACTCTCAATGTGCCCCGATCAGCCACACTTGCAATGCGTTACCTAACGATTAGCATACGCTTATTGCACCTTTCAAATTGCCCGAGAAATCATGACTTTTCCCTTTGGGCCAATGGACGGCGACGATCAGAGGCAGCATTCGTCCGCGTCTCAGACTTGGCGATCAGGCACGGGGAACCGGGTGGCTCAGTTGCGGTATATGGCCTTGCTATGGTTATCGGGCTGCGCTCTTCTCGCGTTGGTCACCTGGGTGTGCTTCAAGATCGGGTTCAACGAGGTTGCAACTGAGTGCGTTTATTTGATCATCATCGTTCTGCTGTCCCTGCTGGACAGTTTTCTCACGTCCGTCTTTCTCTCCCTTGTCGCCATTGCGTGCCTCGATTTTTTCTTTATCAAGCCGATATTCAGCCTGGATATGCAGCTCAAGGAGGATCTGCCCGGTCTCGTCTCTTTTCTGATTTCGTCGTTGGTCATCACTGCACTGGTCAGGCATGTACGCAGAATCGTAAGAGTCAGGCACGAACAGGCCGAGCTCCTCGATCTTACTTTTGACACGGTTATTGTTCGCGACATGAATGGGGTAATTAAATACTGGAATCGCGGTGCCGAGGAACTCTATGGGTGGAAACGAGGAGACGCGACGGGCAAAGTCATCCACAGCTTCCTGCATACTCGTTTCCCCATGGCGCTTAGCGAGATCACGGATACTTTGGTGCGCACCGGGCGTTGGGAGGGCGAACTTGTCCATACAAAGCGGGATGGCATCGAGGTGGTGGTGTCGAGCCGTTGGGCGCTGCAGCGCAACCACAGCGGGCAACCGAAAGCGACGCTCGAGACTGGCAATGACATCAGCGCGCGCAAACGGGCCGAAGAGATGCTTCGACAAAGTCACGCAACCTATCTGGCCGAGGCGCAGAAGCTAAGCCGCACCGGCAGTTTCGGCTGGAACGTATCGAGCGGCGAAGTTTCCTGGTCTGAGGAAACGTTGAGGATCTTCGGATACGATGCCGGAGTCCATCCCACTGTCGAGTTGTTATTTGAGCGCATGCATCCGGACGACGCCGCACGGGTTCGGCAGGCGATCGACCTGGCAGCAAGCACCGGGCAGGATTTTGACCTGGAGCATCGGCTCATGATGCCCGACGGCACCGTCAGCCACCTCCGTGTTGTGGCGCACGCGACAACGGACGAAGCGGCCAGACTGCAGTTCGTGGGCGCGATAATGGACGTGACGGAGGCCAAACAGGCGGAGCAGAAGTTGCACGAGACGCAGTCCGAGCTTGCTCGTGTCACGCGCTTGACAACGCTCGGAGAACTCAGCGCTTCCATCGCCCATGAAATAGGCCAGCCGCTCGCTGCAATTGTGACGAACGGCGAGGCCTGTGTACGATGGCTCGATCACCCGGCGCCGCAACCGGACGAGGTACGGGCCTGCGTGACCCAAATGATCGCCGAAGGCAGGCGCGCGAGCGAAATCGTTCACCATATCCGTAGCCTGGCTAAGAAGAACGTGCGGCAGAAGATACCGCTACAACTCAACGATGTCATCAATGACGTAGTCTCGCTGACACAGCACGAGGTCCTCAGTCATCACGTATTGCTATGCCTGAAGCTTGCGCGCGGATTACCTCCTCTGCTCGGCGATCGGGTCCAGCTCCAGCAGGTCGTACTCAATCTGGTGATGAACGGCATCCAGGCGATGGATGGTATTAGCGACAGGCCACGTGCGCTCCGGATCGAATCACATGAGGATAGCGAAGCAAACGTAGTCGTCGCGGTACAAGACTCAGGCGCCGGAATCAGCCCGGAGCATGCGGATCTACTGTTCGATGCGTTCTTCAGCACGAAGCCCAACGGAATGGGCATGGGATTGTCGATCTGCCGCTCGATCATCGAAGCCCACGAGGGGCGAATGGAGGCGTCCAACAACATCCAGCACGGTGCGACCTTTCAGTGCATCTTGCCTGCGATCACTGCCGGAGGGACGTGATGCTGACGAACAACGGCGACTATGGGTAAGGCTATGGTCATATCGCAGCGTTATAAGGGTCTGCGATTGGCTAACCGATCTCATGCATCGTGCGCGAGTGGCGCCAATTTTCGCCCTCACTCCGCCGTGGGCCATGCCAGATGCGGCGACGTCCAGTCCAGTTCGCTTCCGACAACCATCACCCGCTCGTCGCACTTGAACGCCATGGTCACGCCGACCGACGCGCGCCCGCTTGTCAGCGATAAATACGGCTGGCAAAACACAGCCTTGCCCATGTTCGCGACCGCTTTCCAGTAGTACGGCCGATGATCCCATCGTCCCGATTGCGCCGCGAACAACGGCCCGAGCCGGAAGTCCGCGCCCGATCCCGCGCGGCCGCCAATTTCCTGCCCCAAAATGCGCCCGGTATCGTCGAGGACAAAGCAGCGTTTGCACAGGTCCAGTTTCGCCATGGGAGCGATGGCGTCTTCCACACTGGCGCCGTTCGTCAACGCCGCCGCCGCGGTGTTGAGCATGGCGAGATACGGCGCCAGCTGCGCTTCAAAGCGCGCGGTCCGCACGGCCCGGCCTTCGGCAATCACATCGAATGCATGATCGATGCGCCGCGTGACCGCCGCCGCCGAGGGCAGCGTTGCACTTGGTCTGCCCAGCAAGAACCCTTGGGCGAAATCGACGTTTGATTCCACCGCCAGGATGAGCTCCTCAGTCGTCTCGATCCCTTCCACCACCACCAGCATGTCCGCCCGATGCAGCAGCGAAACAATGGTGGGAAGCAGAGGCTGATCCGAGGCACGGCTCTTCGCGCGAATCAACGCGCCGTCGAGCTTGACGAAGTCCGGCTGGATGCGCAGGAGGCGGTCGAGGTTGGAGTGGCCCGTGCCGAAGTCATCGACTGCAATCAGGAAACCGCAGCCGCGATACCGCCACGCGGCGAGCGCAAGCTCCTCGACGTCCACCCCTTCGGACTCGAGAATCTCCAGCACCACCCCGCGAGGATCGAGTCCTGCTTCGAAGACCATAGCGGCCAGCGTCTGCTCATAACCCGGCTGGATGAAGGTGGACGGCGCGACGTTCAGGAAGAGCCAGCAGTCATCCGGCAGACGCTTGCGGGCGTTCGCGAGATGGAGATGGTGGGTCAGTGAATCCAGGTCACTGGTACCGGAATTCGATTGCGAGGCGAACAGCTTATCGGGCTGCAGCGGCGTGCCATGCCGATCGGAGCCGCGAAGCAGGGCTTCGAAACCGACCTGCTTCTGATGCGACAAGCTGTAAACCGGCTGGTAGTGGGTGAACAGATCGAACGCGCCCCAGCGGGTGACAACGACCGGCTCCTCGTCGACCCGTGTGTCAGTGTCTTCATCAAGCGCCGTGGCGCGTACGCGCTCGACGCGCCTTGCTTGCTCGACGAACACCCGGTTATGGCCCGCGTGTTTCGCGCGCAATAGCGCTTCATCGGCACGGTCGAGCAACTCGGTGGCGGTCTCGTCCGGCCGGCGATGCGCGACGCCGAAGCTGGCGGTGAGAAAGCCATCGGGCCGGAGTATTGATGCAACGAGGATGCGCAGTGTGTCGGCAAGCCCGGTCGCGCGATCTGGACCGGTTGCCTTGATAAGGACCGCGAACTCTTCGCCCCCCAGCCGGCCGACCACCGCGTGCGCGGGCACGGCGTCGTTCAGGACCTTGGTGACGTCCATCAGCGCTTCGTCGCCTCGCGCGTGGCCGTACTGGTCGTTCAGGGACTTGAAGCGATCAATGTCCAGGAAGATGGCACTGACGACTTCATCGTGACCTTTCGTCTCGCTCAGTATCTGTTCCGCCTGCTCGAAAAAAGCGCGCCGGTTCAGGAGTTGGGTCAAAGGATCAGTTGCGGCGAGCGCACGTAGTTTCTCTTCGAGCAGGAAGTGGTTGAGCCGGAACCAATAGAAGCCGAAATGAAACGTGGTCGCGGTCGGGATGCCAATAGCCACCCACATTGCGCATAAGACGTAGTCGTCGTGCGTGAAGGGCACGGCCACCACAAAGGGCAGCCCGGCCAGGTAGAACGCAATGGTTCCCAGGATGAAATGCCGCGGCGTCAGCCATAGCGGCGCCGCGCAGATAGGGATGACCATGCCGGCGGGCAGCATCCAGAAGAGCGGTTTTTCCACGCCCTCGACATTGATCACGATCCCGATCTGCAGAACCACGACATACAGCACGCCAATAAGGCCGAATATGAAAGTAGACGGCGCTTTGGGGATGGCCGCAACTAGCAGCAACATGGCGAGCGCACATGTCAGGCGCGGCCAGAGCGGTAAGTCGATACCCGTTACGTGGGCGCGGGCGATGACAAAAATCAGGAACGCCACCACGGTAAAGGCCATGGTAACCGTTGATAGCGGCCGTTGCTGATCCATCGAGCGGCGGTGGAAACAGAGCCGCAGCGCGGGCGTGATGGTTGGCGGGAGCAGGGAGGTGAGCATGTTCTCGGGTAAGTTTTAGCAGCCCCATTCATTGATGAAGGCTGTCGGCTGTGTCGGGCCGAATTGTTTGAACTACCGTAGATACTTAATCACATGATCCGATTATCGTCGGATGAAACGGATTGTCTTACTAGGCGCGACCGGGCTCAAGTGAATGTTTACTCGACCGTATCGTTTTGGGGAATAAGGCCACGCGTGCTATTCGGGGCCGGCCTCGTGCCGGACGGAGAACGGGCGATTCGCGCGCAATGCAGTGATTGGGCGGCAGGGGTATAGGCGCGGCTGTCCGGTATTTCAGACATTTCGAAATCGTATGAATCGGCACTTGGGATCGCGCTGATCTTGGACTGAGTGGTGCGTCGCACAACATGTTCTTGCCCATAAAAGCTCGGCGGCACCTCCAAACCTGTTTCGACAACAACCGATGCAACGATCCGCGCCACGCGCGAGAGCTTCATTCCCTAAATTTTGGTCAATCCCGGCGGCGGTTCCGAGCCGCCGGTGACAGCACGACCATACGATTCGTCACAGCGTTGTTACCGTTTGAAATGGTTCTGAGTCGTGTATTCATCTAGACGTCTTGCAAGCGTCACCGCGACGTCATGTTGTGTTCCTAGAATCTGTCTCGATGCTGAAAAGCTTTGATACGCGAGTGTGAGGACACCATGGATGCAATTCACATTGAACGTCTCTGCAAGACGTTCAATAACGGCCGCAAGGCACTCGACTCCATCGACCTGAAAGTCGGCGAGGGAGAAATGATCGCGCTGATTGGCGCATCGGGTTCAGGGAAGTCCACGCTTTTGCGGCACATTGCCGGCTTTACAGCATCGGACCCCGCGCCCTCGCATGTGACGCTGCTCGGCCGGCCCATCCAGCAAAACGGCAAGGTCGCGCGAGAGGTTCGTCGAATCCGCCGGGATGTCGCGTTTGTCTTTCAGCAGTTCAATCTCGTGGGACGTCTCACCGTGCGCACCAATGTGCTGCTTGGCGCGTTGTCCCGGGTGCCGTTGTGGCGGCGTCTTATCGGCCGGTTTCCGCGGGCGGAGCATGAGCTCGCAATGGCGTCGCTCAGCGCGATGGGCATTGGAGATCACATCAACGAGCGGGCCAGCACGTTGTCCGGCGGTCAGCAACAGCGCGCCGCACTCGCACGTGCGCTGGTGCAGCGAGCCCGCATTGTCCTCGCCGATGAACCTATTGCGTCGCTTGACCCCGAGTCGTCGCGGCGTGTGATGGAACTGCTTCAGTCGCTGAACGAGGATCACGGTTTGACCGTGGTGGTGTCCTTGCATCAGATCGACGTAGCGATGAAATATTGCGCGCGCACCGTCGCGCTGCGCGACGGCCGCGTGGTGTACGACGGCCCGTCAGCCAGCCTTACACCCTCCCTTTTGCGCGACCTCTACGGCGCGGCGGCCGAAGAGCTGCTGACCGACACGGAGAGCGCACTGCGCGACGTGGAGAAACTTGCAGAGCGCGCCGTGGACCGTGCCGCTGCGCGCCCGGAAGGTGCGTCAGCCCGCTCAGCCGTGTTCGCTTCGGTATCCGGTACGGCGTCCGCTGCGAACTCCTGAACGCATGCCCTCATTGTGTTTTTGAACCTCCGCTTTGAACATTCCCAAACCTGGACTTATTCGATGAAATCAGCCCGTCTTCTTCTGGCCGGTATGGCCCTTGCTGCCTGTTTTGTCACGCAGGCGGTACGTGCCGAAACGCTTAACTTAGGCATTATCTCGACCGACAATTCGTCCGCGCTCAAGCAGCGCTGGCAGCCGCTGATCGACGACCTCAACAAGCAGACCGGTCTCGACGTCAAGGCGTTCTTCGCGACCGACTATGCCGGCATTATCGAAGGCATGCGCTTTAACAAGGTGCAGATCGGCTACTTCGGTAACGCCTCCGCTATCGAAGCGGTCGACCGCGGCAATGGCGAAGTGTTTGCGAAGGTGAAGTACAAGAGCGGCGAAGCGGGCTACTACTCGCTGCTGATCACAAACGTGAACAGCAAGTGGAAGACGATCGACCAGGTGCTGAAAAACACGCACGATATCAACCTCGGTTTCGGCGACCCGAACTCCACCTCGGGCACGCTGGTGCCGTCGTACTACCTGTTCGCGAAGAACGGCATCTCGGTGCGCAGCGACTTCAAGAGCGTGCTTCCGTCGAGCCATGAAGCGAACATGCTCGCTGTGGTGAACAACCGTGTCGACGTGGCGACCAACAACACCGACATGGTCGAGACGCTCAGGCAAAATCACCCCGATTTGCTCAAGCAGGTGCGCATATTGTGGAAGTCGCCGCTGATTCCGTCGGACCCGCTGGTATGGCGTCGTGACCTGCCGCAGGCGACCAAGGACAAGCTGCGCAATTTCTTCGATCACTACGCGCAGAGCGACCCGCGCGAGCAGGCGATCATGGCGGGCATCACCGGCTTGTCGGGTTTCACGGATTCCACCGATGCGCAGCTCATCCCGATCCGTCAAATGGCCTTGTTCCAGAAGAAGCAGCAGGTCCAGAACGACGCACATATGTCCGACTCGGACAAGAAATCGCAGATCGCGGCGCTCGACCAGAAGCTCGCGCAACTGGATAGCGTGGCGGCGAAGTGAAGCACAACGCCGACGCCTTTTCCCTCAACAGCGCGCGAGAGGGTTCGCTGCCGCTGAAGCTCGAACTAGGGCAGCCCAAGCGAAGCTGGCTGTCCATGTTCGGATGGTTAGTGGTGGTGGCGGTTCTCGGGCTGTCCTGGCACAGCGCCGACATGCGCCCACTCGATCTCTTCAGCGACTCCGGCAACATGCTGCAGTTCGGCAAGGACTTCTTCCCGCCGGACTTCGCCGACTGGCGCACCTATGTTCACGAGATGATCGTCACGCTGGCGGTGGCTGTGTGGGGCACGGCGCTCGCGCTGGTGTGCGCGGTGCCGTGCGGGCTGCTGTCGGCCTCCAACATTGCGCCCCTGTGGATCGTGCAACCCGTGCGTCGCCTGATGGATTCATGCCGCGCGATCAATGAAATGGTGTTCGCGATGCTCTTCATTGTCGCGGTGGGCCTCGGGCCGTTCGCCGGTGTGCTCGCGCTTTGGGTGCATACGACCGGCGTGCTGGCGAAGCTGTTCGCCGAAGCGGTTGAAGCGATCGACGCGCGGCCGGCAGAAGGCGTGCGCGCAACGGGCGCCAGCAGTCTTGATGAAGTGCTCTACGGCGTGCTGCCGCAGGTCTTGCCGCTGTGGATCTCGTATGCGCTGTATCGGTTCGAATCGAACGTACGCTCGGCGATGGTGGTCGGCATGGTGGGCGCAGGCGGGATTGGTGTTGTGTTATACGAAGCAATTCGCTCGTTCAACTATGCACAAACTTCAGCCGTGCTCCTGATGGTGATTGTGATCGTCACGCTGATCGACCTTGGGTCCGCGTGGCTTCGTGAGCGTGTAATCTGATTGTGTTGGCCGGCTCATGCCGGCCAATTCTACTTCACTGCGGCTGACTGATCGTTGCCAGTAGTTGCTGGCCCGCTTCCGACAGCAAACCTGAATTATCGATGGTGACAAGGCGCGCGTGTTCGGGAAGCGACATGACAGGGTGACGCGCAAGCCGCGCTTCCATCTGTCGCGAATCTTCGCGGCCGCGCCGCTCGAGCCGTGCCGCCAGAACGGTGGGGCTTGCGTGGATGTGGACGAACTGCGTGAACGGATAACGTTCGAGCGCAGCCGGCGCATGTTGGCGCGACCCGTTGACCACCACCGGCAGCCCGCGCGCGAGCCAGGCATCGATCTCAACGCCGATGCCGTAGTGCAGCCCGAGACTTTCCCAATGCATCGAGAAAACGCCGTTGGTCAGACGCGCGGCGAATTCGTCGTGGCTCAGGGCGACATGATTCTCGCCATCGGAAACGGGGCGCGTGATGTAGCGATGCGCGAACATCACCTGCGCGCCAATGCGTTCACGAACGAAACCGAGCAAGGAGTCCTTGCCGGCGCCCGACGGTCCCATTACGTAGATCAGCCGACCGGTTTCAGTGCTCATTCAAGGGCCTCGGAGTGTGCATTCGCGAAGGGTAGGCGCTGCCATAACGTGAACGGCGCACCCGCATGGGGTTGAACAAAGAGCGCCGCCTCGTGGAAGGGAAGGGCCCCAAGCGTTTCAGCGCGGGTTTGCCACAGCGAGACAATGGCTGCACGCACGGACGCCGAATCAAGTGCATCGGAGAGTGTCATGTGAAAGCGAAATTCATCGAGCACATAGGGGTAGCCCCATTCATGCAACAGGGTCTGCTGCCGCCCGGTCAAGCCTGACGCCAGGCGTCGTTCGGCATCCTCCGCTGAAGGACGCGCACGCAGCGAATTGAGCGCGTACAACGCGCTGGCAGCAACGCGGCGAATGGATTCGTCGTCATCCGCACGCGTGGTTCGCAACGCCACGAAGCGACCCATCTCGACGGCGGACAGGGGGGCATCGAAGCGGGTGATGTGGCTGGCCCACTCGCGTGCCTCCGACAACACCTGCTGTGGCGTAACACCTTCGGCAGTATGAAAAGGCGCGACGAGCGTTCCGTGCCAGCCATACCGGCGTGGTGAACCGGTCAGCGCGGCAACGGTCTGCCCGAGTGTGGCAATGGCGGGTTCCTCGGGCGTCACAATCGAGCGCCCGGTCTCGGCATCGCGGCCAAGCCATTCGCAACCCGCGCGCCACCACGCGGAAGATGCCGCCGGTGCGTAGTAAAGCGCGATGCGCGAAGCAGGCGTCCAGGCATCCAGGACGGTGTCGTTCGCGTCGCCGCTCATACGCCGTCCTCGACCAGCAATTGCACCCGGTCGGCAGCGAAGTGGGTGATGCCGTATTTGATGGGCACGCCGGCCTCATCGACGTCCACGCTTTCAACCCACATCACCGGTTGCGCACGATTGATCTGCAAGCGCCGCGCGACGTCCGAGCTAGGCAGGATGCAGCCAATACGGCTCCATTTACGCGTGTAATCGACCACGCCGAATTCCACCAGCGCCGCGCTGACGCCTTCCACGCCCGCCAATATGCCGGGCAGGTCGGCGAAACGCATGGCGGGAAACCAACTGCGTGCATAGGTCAGCGGCACGTCGTCGGAATCATGCCGAGTCTCGATCTCGTACACGAATGTCCCTGCGCGGAGGGAGAGCGCTTTCGCGGTCACCGGATCGGCCTTTACTTTGGTGCTGGACAGGACCACGCCCACGGACGCCTGGTTGTTGCGCCGCAGGTTTTCGGTGAAGCGCGTGCGGCGTCCGATCTGATAGTCGATCGCGCCCGGTTGCACGAACGTCCCGCGGCCTTGTTCGACGCTCACCAGCCCCGTGGCGGCCAACCGCAACATTGCGCGTCGTACCGTGTGCCGGTTGACGTCGAAACGCCGGGCGAGTTCGGCCTCGCTTGGCAGGCGGCCATCTTCGCCGAAGCTCTTCGCCGTAATCTCCGCCGAAAGAATCTGTTCGATCTGACGCCATACCGCAACGCCCGCGCCGCGTTCCACGGCCAGGCCCGGCGTGCCAGTTTCGTTAGATGTCATGTCGTTGTCATTCCTGTCGGTTTGAATATCGTTTTCGGCATTGTAGTGCGCCGCCGATGGCGAAAATGTGAAAGCAGGCCGCTAGTTAAGAATATTTATCCGGTTGCACAAACGTCTAGACGACCGGATGACTATTCTAGTAGCGTTGAGGCTGGACAGGACGATGAAATCACGGACGCGGCTTGGATCAAGCGCCCTTTATTGACGAGGTAAGACCATGAGTACAGCTGCGCAGACGTCCGCGCCACCCGCGCATTCCGGTCCCGCTACGAGGCGGGAGTGGCTGGCCATACTGGCGCGCACGCCGCGGGCCTGCATGAAGGACGCGCTTGATACGGCACTAAACGGTGCCCCGCCGCCTGAATTCGACTGGCTGCGCGCACCTGATATCGGCCTCGCGATGGTGCGCGGACGGGTCGGCGGCAGCGGCGACGCGTTCAATTTGGGCGAAGTGACGGTGACGCGTGCCACGCTCCGGCTGCGGGTTCGCGAGGGGCGCTCTGCAGTGGCTGCGGTAGGTATTGCGGTTCATATGGGGCGGGACAAGGAGCGAGCAACGCTCGCCGCACTCGCGGACGCGCTGCTGCAGACACCCGCGTTCGAAGCCCGGATGCAGGAGCACTTGCTGGGGCCGCTCGCGGCGCGCATCGCTGAAAACCGGGCGCAAAAACAGGCCCGCGCCGCGGGTACCAAGGTGGAATTCTTTACGATGGTAAGGGGCGACTGATGTTACCTGACAAGCTTTCAAAAAACTTGCGTGGGCCGGACGTCACGAGCATCGACCTCGCGACCCTGACCCCTGGTTTCAACGACATCGTCCATGATTCGCAGGGCGTGTTCCGTGCATTGCTCGACGCCCTTTCGCGGCCTGGCAAGATCGTCTCGATCGACGCCGTGCTGCCTGGCCTTGAGCAGGACGGCACCACGGCTGCGGTCCACGTGCCCATGGCTGCGTTCGCTGCGCTGCTGGCACTCGCCGACTATTCGACGCCCGTGCTGTTGCAACATGAGCATCGCGGCTTGAGCGACGCGCTGCGTTTTCATACCGGCGCACCGCTCACGCACGATCACGCGCAAGCGGTTTTCGCATACCTGCACGATGCGCAATCGTTGCCGCCGCTGGATGCATTCTCGCTGGGTGACCCGGAGACGCCGGAGAGCGCGGCCATGTTGTTCATCCGCGTGGACTCGCTTGACCAAGGCCCGCAAATGACGTGGCGCGGCCCCGGCATCCGCGATTCGCACACGGTTCATATCGCCGGCGTACCGGCTTCGTTCTGGCATGAGCGCGCGTTATTGGCGAGCCAGTTTCCTTGCGGTATCGACTGTTATTTCGTGCACGGCGGATCGGTTATCGGCCTGCCGCGCACCACTCGCGTGGAGGTGGCCTGATGTACGTTGCAGTCAAAGGCGGAGAACGCGCGATCGAACGTTCATGGGACTTGCTCGCGGCCAACCGGCGCGGCGATGAAGCATTCGCGGAACTCAGCGTCGACCAGATTCGCGAGCAGCTTGGGCTGGCGGTTGCCCGGGTGATGACCGAAGGCTCGGTCTACGACGAAGAGCTTGCTGCACTGGCGATCAAGCAGGCAGCCGGAGATCTCGTGGAAGCAATTTTTCTGCTGCGGGCGTATCGTACGACGCTGCCGCGCTTCGGTTATACGGTGCCGCTCGACACGGAAACCATGCTGGCGGAGCGGCGCATTTCAGCGGCGTTCAAGGACATTCCGGGCGGACAGATGCTCGGCGGCACGTACGATTACACCCAGCGTTTGCTTGATTTCAGCTTGCTCGCCGAAGGCGGCCCGCGCACGGCCAACGTCAGCACCGCGAGCCGTTCCGCACCGCAGCAGGAAGCCATGCCGCGCGTGCTTGCTTTGCTCGACAAGGAAGGGTTGATCGAGCAGGAAAAGATCCACGCGGACGCGCCCGAACCCGGCGATCTCTCGCGTGAGCCATTGATGTTCCCCGTCGCGCGTCCGGTCCGCTTGCAGAATCTTGCCCGTGCCGATGAAGGTTTCCTGCTGGCCGTCGGCTACGCAACGCAGCGCGGTTATGCAAACTCGCATCCGTTCGCCGGCGAGATTCGTTACGGCGAAGTCGCCGTCGAGCTGGAGCTTGAAGAGTTGGGATTCGCGGTGGAGATCGGTGATATCGACATCACCGAGTGCCAGATGATCAACCAGTTTGCGGGCAGTGGCGATGTGCCGCCCACGTTCACGCAAGGATATGGCCTGGCCTTTGGCCACTCGGATCGCAAAGCCTTGGCCATGGCGCTGGTCGACCGTGCTCTGCGCGCGCAAGAACTTGGCGAGACCGTTTCGTCGCCGACGCAAGACGCGGAATTCGTGCTCTATCACAGTGACAACGTGGAAGCATCGGGCTTCGTGCAGCATTTGAAATTGCCGCATTACGTGGACTTCCAGTCCGAACTCGAATTACTGCGACGCCTGCGTGCGGGCATCGAGAAAGAAGCGCAACGCGAGCACGAAGCGCAAACCGGGCAGCAAGCGTATCAAGCGCATCAAGCACAACCTGAGCCCAGCGAGGAGAACGCCGCATGAATGCGCGCATGGAAGAAAGTGCCATGGCTGAAGGCTATAACTTCGCCTACCTCGATGAACAAACCAAACGCATGATCCGTCGCGCGCTGCTGAAAGCCGTGGCCGTACCGGGTCATCAAGTGCCATTTGCATCGCGGGAAATGCCCTTGCCGTATGGCTGGGGAACGGGCGGCTTGCAGGTTACGTCCGCGATCATCGGACGCAGCGACACGCTGAAAGTGATCGATCAGGGGTCGGACGAAACCACCAACGCCGTGAATATCCGCCGTTTCTTTGCGCGCACGGCGGGTGTTGCGACCACCACGCGCACGGTGGAAGCATCCATTGTCCAGACCCGTCACCGGATTCCCGAAACGCCGCTGACTGAAGCGCAGATCCTGGTGTACCAGGTGCCCATGCCCGAGCCGCTGTTCCGGCTCGAACCGCGCGTCACCGAGAGCCGCAAGCTCCATGCGCTGGCGGACTACGGGCTGATCAACGTGAAGTATTACGAGGACATCGTGCAGCACGGCAGCATTGCGACCACCTACGATTACCCGGTGCTCGTGAACGATCGTTATCTCACGTCACCATCGCCCATTCCCAAGTTCGATAACCCGAAGATGCACATGAACCCCGCGCTGCAACTTTTCGGCGCAGGCCGCGAACGCCGCATCTACGCGATCCCGCCGTATACGAAGGTACGGAGTCTCGACTTCGAAGATTATCCGTTCACCATTCAGAAATGGGATCACGAGTGCGCTTTATGCGGTTCGCGCGAGAGTTTCCTCGACGAAATGATCGTGGACGACGCGGGCGCGCGCATGTTCGTGTGTTCGGACAGCGACTACTGTCAGGATCGCCGCGCAGGTCAGGAGGAAGCATGAATCTTTCAACACCCGCACTCCCTCTGCTCGTCGGCCGTGGACTCACGAAGCGCTATGACGGCCGCGGCGGCTGTGTCGATGTGGACATCGATATCTATCCGGGCGAAGTGCTTTGCATCGTCGGTGAATCCGGTTCCGGTAAATCCACGCTGCTGAATGCGCTGGCGCTGCGAACCCCCGTGAACGATGGCGCGTTGCACTATCGCACCGTCGAGCATGACGTGCTCGATCTGTTCGCGTTGCCCATGGCGCGCCGCAGAATGCTCGCGCGTACCGACTGGGGTTTTGTGCATCAGAACGCACGGGACGGACTGCGTCACGGCGTGTCGGCCGGGGCGAATATCGGCGAGCCGTTGATGGCGAACGGGGCGCGCCACTACGGACGCCTGCGTGAAACAGCCTCGGACTGGATGAATCAGGTCGAACTGGATGCCACGCGTATCGACGAGTTGCCTTCCGCGTTCTCGGGCGGCATGCAGCAACGGCTTCAGATAGCGCGCAATCTTGTTACGAAGCCGCGCCTTGTATTCATGGACGAGCCCACAGCGGGGCTGGATGTTTCAGTGCAGGCGCGACTGCTGGACCTGCTGCGCACGCTAACCGCCAAGCTTCATCTTGCTGCCCTGATTGTCACGCATGATATTGGTGTTGCGCGTTTGCTCGCGCATCGTCTGATGGTGATGAAGGACGGGCGAGTGGTCGAGAGCGGACTGACCGACCAGGTGCTCGATGATCCCCAACATCCCTATACACAGACGTTGGTTGCGTCCGTGCTGCCAGTTTGAGGTTCAAGAATGAATGCCAATGCTGATCTTTCCAACGAGCTTGCGTTTGCTGAACGCGCGGCCCTGATGCTGCGTGCAAGAGGGGTCGAGAAGACCTTTACGCTGCATCAGCAGGGTGGCGTGCGTATTGCTGCGCTGGCTGGTGTGTCGCTCGATGTAGAACGAGGCGAATGCGTCGTGTTGTCGGGGCCTTCGGGTGCCGGCAAGAGCACGTTGCTGCGTTGCATGTACGGCAACTACCTCCTCACGCGTGGCACGGTTGCCATCCGTGATGAAAGCCAATCATCGCACTACCTTTCGTTATCCGATGCGTTGCCACACGATGTGATTCGGCTGCGCCGTACTACCATGGGCTATGTGAGTCAGTTCTTGCGCGCTATCCCGCGGGTGTCGTCGCTCGATCTCGTCAGCGAACCGCTGATCTCACGCGGCATGGACGAAGAACAAGCGCGGGCACGTGCCGGCGCGTTGCTCGAACGCCTCAACGTGGCGCGGCGCCTGTGGCCGCTTGCGCCCGCCACGTTCTCCGGCGGTGAACAACAACGCATCAATATCGCGCGCGGGCTGATTGCTGAACAGCCTCTGCTGCTGCTCGACGAACCCACCGCGTCGCTCGACGCCGAGAACCGCCAGGTGGTGGCGGACCTGATCGTGGAAGCACGTGAGCGGGGCGCGGCAATTGTCGGTATTTTTCATGACGAGGACACGCGTGAACGTGTGGCGACTCGTCTGATCCAACTGAACGCTCCCGCCGGGCAGGCGGAAACAGCGGCAACGGCATCAATTGCACCAATGGCATCAACGATTACGGAAACCTTGCAGACATGCTGATCAAAAACGCGCGCATTGTCACTCGTGATGAAGAGTTCACCGGCGTAGTACGAGTAGCCGACGGCCGCATTACCGAAGTGGCGCCCGGCACGACATCGGTTGCAGAAGCGGAGGACTGGGGCGGTGATTATTTGTTGCCCGGACTCGTCGAACTGCATACCGACAACATCGAAAAGCATATTGCGCCGCGACCGGGCGTGGTGTGGAATCACGACGCCGCTATCCTGGTGCACGATGCCCAGGTGGCAACGGCCGGTATCACGACGGTCTTTGATGCACTCGGCATCGGCTCGCGCGGGGGCGTGGGCGTACGCGGTAAGGAAATACAGACCAACTGCGCGCGCTCGATCGAGCGGCTGACGGCGAGCGGCATGCTGCGCGTCGACCACTTCCTGCATCTGCGATGCGAAATAGCGGCAGCGGACGTGCTCGACGTATTCGACGGGCTGGTTTCGCATTCGCTGCTGCGCCTCGTCTCCGTGATGGACCATACGCCGGGCCAGCGCCAGTGGCACGATCCGGTGCAGTGGCGCAAGTATCAGGAGCGTCATGGAAAATGGACCGATGAACACGCGAGCACGGTGCTGAGTGAACTGACTGACGACCAGCAGCGGTACGCGCGGGTTCATCGCAGCGAGATCGTTGCGCGTTGCAAAGCGCTGGGTCTGCCGCTTGCGAGTCACGACGACACTTCTGTCGAACACGTGCTGGAAGCCGTGGGTGACGGTATTGTCCTCGCTGAATTTCCAACCACGCTGGCGGCTGCCCAGGCGGCGAGGGATCATGGGATTGCGACGATCATGGGTGCGCCGAACGTCGTGCGGGGCGGCTCGCACTCGGGCAACGTATCGGCGCTCGAGATGGCACGAGCGGGATTGCTCGACATCTTGTCGTCGGACTACGTGCCGTCGAGTCTGCTGACCGCCACGTTCGAACTCGTCGATAAGGCGGGCTGGTCGCTGCCGCAGGCTATTCGCACCATATCGTCGGCTCCGGCCAAAGCGGCGGGTTTGACGGATCGCGGCGCGATTGCGCTGGGCCTCAGGGCTGATTTCGTACGGGTTGCAATGGCCGATCGCTTGCCGGTGCCGCGGGCCACGTTCCTGGAAGGCCGACGGGTGGCGTAACTGCCGGGGAAGGGCTGTCGCGGTAATTATTGACTCTGAATCAAGAGTCTTCTGCCTTTCACGGGGTTTTTGAGAAAGAGCAAAGCGCAGACACTTGCGAACTTCGAATTGTCGAATCGTCGAAAAGAGTCGCTTGGGAGTCGCCGTCATGCCGCTTGCTCTTCTCGCGCTGACCATCAGCGCGTTTGCCATTGGCACCACCGAGTTCGTGATCGTCGGGTTGATCCCGACCATCGCGGAGAATCTCCACGTCAGCCTGCCGTCCGCCGGTCTGCTGGTGAGCCTCTACGCGCTCGCTGTAGCGGTCGGCGCTCCCGTGCTGACCGCACTGACAGGTAAAGTGCCGCGCAAGACGCTGCTGGTCGCGCTGATGGCACTCTTCGCGCTCGGCAACCTGGTCGCATGGTGGGCGCCGAGTTACGAAACGCTGATTGCGGCGCGCGTGCTCACCGGGCTTGCGCACGGCGTGTTCTTCTCGGTCGGTTCGATCATCGCGACCAACCTGGTGCCGAAGGAAAAAGCCGCCAGCGCCATTGCGACGATGTTCAGCGGCATGACCGTCGCTTTTGTCACGGGCATCCCGCTTGGTACGATCGTCGGCCAGCATTTTGGCTGGCGCGCGACCTTCCTGATCGTCGCGGGCTTTGGCCTTGTCGCGCTGGCCGGCTCGCTCTGGTTCGTGCCAAAAAATATCCGGCATGACGCGCCCCAGCCGCTTCTAAAACAAGCACGCGTGCTGGTGCAGCCGCGCCTGCTGCTCGTCTACGCAATGACCGCGGTGGGGTATGGCGGCTCGCTCGTCGCGTTCACTTATCTCGCTCCGATCCTCGAACAAATCTCCGGTTTCAGCGCGTCATTCGTTGGCGTGGTGCTGCTCGTGTACGGCATCTCGGTAGCCGTCGGCAACGTGTGGGGCGGCAAGCTTGCCGACAAACGCGGCCCGGTGTTCGCACTCAAAGTGATCTTCGGTCTGCTCGCAGTCGTGCTGCTGGTGCTGACGTTCACCGCGCCTTCCAAGCCGCTTGTGCTGCTCACCGTACTCGCCTGGGGCGCTGTCGCGTTCGGCAACGTGCCGGCCTTGCAGGTCTACGTGGTGATGCAGGCCGAGCGCTTCGCGCCGGGCTCGGCGAACGTTGCGTCAGGTCTCAACATCGCGGCCTTCAACTTGGGCGTAGCCGGAGGGTCGGCGGCAGGCGGGCAGATCGTCGCTCACCTGGGGCTGATCAATACGCCGTGGATTGGCGCGGTCATCGTGGCAGTCGCATTGGCGCTCACGGTGCTGAGTGGCTGGCTCGACCGGCGTGATCCCCTTGCACGCCAATCTCAATCTGAATCTCAATCCCTGTCAGGCACGGCAGCAGCCGGCAGCCAGTAAATCCACTTTTTGTCAGGAATTCATCATGCGCATCACCATTCCAAATCGTATTGGCTTCGGCACTGCGCCGCTTGGCAACATGTTCCGCGAGATCCCCGAACAGGAAGCACTCGACACGGTCGAGGCCGCGTGGCAAGCAGGGATTCGCTACTTCGATGGTGCGCCGCTCTACGGTGCGGGTCTCGCGGAGATCCGCCTGGGCGAGGCATTGTCGAACCATCCGCGTGACGAGTACGTGCTCGGGACCAAGGTTGGCCGCCTGATCCTCGACGAACTCGAGGCGCCGGATCAGCGTGACCTGGGAGAGAAGGGCGGTCTGTTCGAACATGGATTGCCGAACAAGATTGTGTATGACTACACCGAAGACGGCACGCTGCGTTCGATCGAAGACAGCTTGCGGCGTCTGAAAACCGATCATCTCGACTACGCGTGGATTCACGATCCGGCGAAGGATTTCCACGGCGATAACTGGCTATCCGTATTCGACACCGCCATGCACGGCGCTGCGAAAGCGCTCACGCGTCTGCGCGATGAAGGGGTGATCAAGGCGTGGGGCCTGGGTGTGAATCGAGTGGAAGCTTGTGAGCTCGCGCTCGAACGCGCCGATCCCGATGGTTTCCTGATCGCGGGGCGTTATACGCTGCTCGATCACGAAACCGCACTTGCACGGCTGATGCCTGCTTGCGAAAGGCGAGGTCTTGGCATCGTTGTGGGTGGCCCGTATAACTCGGGATTGCTCGCAGGCGGCGAGCATTTCGAATACCAGAAGGCCCCGCAGGCAATGATCGAACGCGTTGAACGGATCAAGCTGATCTGTGAGCGCTTCAACGTGGATATCAAGTCGGTGGCGCTGCAGTTTTCGCTGGCACATCCGGCGGTGGCGGGCATCATCCCGGGTGCGAGCCGTCCTGCGCGCATCAGCGAAAATATCGCGTTGGCGGCAGCGCGCATTCCTGCCGGGCTTTGGGCTTTGCTCAAGCAAGATGGTTTGATAGCGGCAAATGCGCCGGTGCCTTTGGGCAACTAGAAGAAGTGGCTCGTTCGGGCAGCATGACGAGTCTTTCCCCGTATGGCTGCCCGAATAAGATTATGTAAAAAGCCGGTCGACCGATGGCGATGGAGCTCGGGCCTCCGCTCGCTTGCGCGCGAGGCGCAATGCACTGCGCGTTAAGTAAAACAAAACCCCCGCTTCAGAAATGACGACTTCGCGAAACGGGTAGACGGGTTCATAGTTGCATTCATTGCTAATGCCGCTTATCGACCCGACTGCCACGTACAACGAGAGACGCCATCGTGCCCGAAGTGCCTGACTCAACTGAAAAATTGGACGACTGGCTGGACAGAACGCAAGTTGTCCATGACGTCATCACCGCGTTCCCGCTGGCGGCCATGGCCGCTACGCTGAACCGCGAACCAGAGACGAAAAATGTGCCGCCGTTGTGGCACTGGCTCTATTTTCTACCGATTTCGCCCTTGTCTGAAACCGGTCCCGACGGTCACCCGAAACGCGGTGGTTTCCTGCCGCCAGTACCTTTGCCGCGCCGTATGTGGGCAGGCGGACGCCTGACATTTCATGCGCCGCTGGCGGTTGGCGAAGAGGCGACACGCACGTCGACCATTGTGAATATCGAAGACAAGACGGGCCGTACCGGGCGGCTCGTGTTCGTCACGGTGCAGCACGAAATTGAAGTGGACGGTGCGCTCAGGATCGAAGAGGAGCACGATATTGTCTACCGCGACGAGCCCGCCCCCGATGCTTCCAGCGCGCCGAAGAAAGAGCCGGCCAAAGCGCCCGTCGATGAAACCTTCAGCCGCGAGATTCCGACCAGCCCGGTGCTGCTGTTCCGCTACTCGGCGCTGACTTTCAACGGTCACCGGATTCATTACGATCACCCTTACGTTACGCAGGAAGAGGGGTATCCGGGCCTGATCGTCCACGGTCCATTGATCGCGACCCTGCTCGTGGATCTCGTACGCC
>NZ_JAQGMM010000251.1 GCF_028292365.1 Caballeronia sp. | reverse complement strand
TCTGCGCGGAGAGTTTGGGCGTCGATGCCACCACAATGCAGTGCGCCACGCGATCCGGATACATCATGCTCCAAGCCAACGCCTGCATGCCGCCGAGGCTGCCGCCCATGACAGCGGCGAAGCGTTCAATACCGTATAGATCCGCCACGCGCGCCTGCGCGTGAACCCAGTCTTCAACGGTGACCACGGGGAAACTCGCGCCGTAGGGTTTGCCGGTGACGGCGTTCACGCTCATCGGGCCGGTCGACCCAAAACACGAGCCGAGGTTGTTGATGCCGATGACAAAAAACCGGTTGGTATCGAGCGGCTTGCCCGGACCCACCATGTTGTCCCACCAGCCGACGTTCTTGGGGTCATCGGCATAGACGCCCGCCACGTGGTGCGAGGCGTTCAGCGCATGGCAGACGAGCACCGCGTTCGAGCGGGCGGCGTTGAGCGTGCCGTAGGTTTCGACGACGAGATCATAGTCACCGAGCAAGCTGCCATTTTGCATGCGCAGCGGTTCAGTGAAATGCAGTGTTTGGGGAGTGACGATGCCGATTGATTCCATTCATTCCGCCTAGAGAAAACAGGGCGGCTAAACGGCGTCGGCGATGCGCTGAGACAGATAAGCGGCGCGGCTGACAACCTCTTTAGCCGCATTTATAGTGAACCGGGTCAGGGTTCGCGCGCCCGCAATCGAGTCAGCAAATCGGCGCGTTGAATCAAATCAAGATAGCGATGAAGTATATCGGAAAAACGGGAAAGGGCGCTACGGAGGCTGGGAACGGCGAGGTCAGGCGATGACGTTTGAAGTCCGTACTACTTTAGCTTTCGAGTTTTTCGGGTTAATCGCGCGTTGATCGCCTGCGACGAAATACGCTTGGGTCTAGCTGAGACCGCGCAGGCCTTTTAAGGACCGGATCTTTAGATCGACGTAATGGGGACGGCCGCTGCTCGGGGACCGAAGTGACTTCCCTCCGCTGGCATTTAAAACCGATGGCAAATGCCCCGTGATCCACACCGTGCGAATACCCAAGCGCTTATAGCGTTTCAAATGTCCGCGCGTATCTTCAACGAGGACCGCATCGGCGAGCGGCACTTTAGCGCGCCGCATCGCGCGTCGAAGCATTGAAGCATCGGGCTTCGCGCGCCAATAACCGCTTCGATCCTGCATATCCTCGATCGCAATTACGCGTTCAAACAGCTTGGCAATACCCAGTTCGTTGAGCACAGCGTGGGCATAAATTGAAGGCCCGTTGGTCAACACGATCTTGCGTCCCGGAAGCCCGCGGATCATTCGCGCGAGGCCGCGTTCGGCACGAACCATGGATCCGAGATCGGCGAAGTCATGCACGACATGCAGGAAGTCCGCGGCATCGACGGGATGATGGCGCACCAGGCCGAGCAGGGTCGCGCCGTATCGCTGCGTATAACCGGTGCGCAACCGGTTGGCTTCGTCAACATCCACGCCCAACCGGTCGATGATGTACTGCGTCATCCCGCGATTGATCGCGGGGAAAATCGCATGCGACGCGTGATGCAGTGTGTTGTCGAGATCGAATAACCAGACGGGTCGCTTGTGCGTGTTCAACCGGCGTCGTGAGGGACGCAAATGCTCAACCCGAACACCGGTGGAATCCATGCTTAACGATTCACGTTCAATGTGAGCGAATCATCGTCCCGAACGGCTGTTCGGTCAGGATCTCGAGCAGCACCGAATGCTCGATTCGCCCATCGATAATATGCACCGAGCGCACGCCGCTCTTCGCCGCGTCGAGCGCCGATGAAATCTTCGGCAGCATGCCGCCGGATATGGTGCCGTCGGCAAACAACGCGTCAATCTCGCGCGCCGAGAGATCGGTCAGCAGATTGCCTTCCTTGTCCATTACGCCGGGGATATTCGTCATCATCACGAGCTTCTCGGCGTTCAGCACCACGGCCAACTTGCCCGCGACCAGATCGGCGTTGATGTTGTACGACAAACCATCTTCACCGAAGCCGATTGGCGAGATGACCGGAATGAACGCGTCGTCTTGCAGCGCCTTCACGACAGCCGGATTGATGGCCTCGACTTCGCCCACCTGACCGATGTCGATGAATTCGCCCGGGTTGTCGCGATCCGGCATCAGCAGCTTACGCGCGTGGATCAGGCCGCCATCCTTGCCGGTGAGGCCGACCGCATGGCCGCCGAAATGGTTGATCAGCGTGACGATGTCCTGCTGCACTTCGCCGCCGAGCACCCATTCGACCACTTCCATTGTCTCTTCGTCGGTGACGCGCATGCCCTGGATAAACGTGCCCTGCTTGCCGATCTTCTTGAGCGCCTGGTCGATCTGCGGACCCCCGCCGTGCACGATCACCGGATTGATGCCGACCAGCTTCAGCAAGATCACGTCGCGCGCGAAGCCCTGTTTCAGGCGCTCCTCGGTCATGGCATTGCCGCCGTATTTGATCACGATCGTCTTGCCGTGATACTGGCGAATATAGGGCAACGCCTCGGCCAGGATTTCGGCTTTCAGGGTCGGCGCGATCTGCGTAAGGTCGGGAAGCTCGGACATGGCGGCGATAAGGCGAGGAGCAGTTTAAACAGGCGGAATTGTACAGGACTGACGCGCTGCATCATGCGTTTCCGATAGCATTCCGATGACGGATGAAAGTTAGCCTTTGCTCGCGCCAGTATGGGATTGGCGCGTGAAATAATAATGCGATCGAGCGTGCGTGGGCGGTTCGAAACGTGGCGCTTCGGCAACGGCCGCGTCGTGCGCAATGCGGCTCTTGAGTGTGTGCTCCGTTTTCAAAAGGCTTGGCCCCAATCATGAGTTCCACCGATCCCACTCCTCAACGCTGCGCTCTGTGCGGAGCGTTTTTCCGCTGTGCCCAGCAAACCGGCGACGCGCAGTGCTGGTGCGCTGCGCTTCCGGCTTTGCCGGCCGGGCGCCTGAATCCGGACATGACGTGTCTTTGCCCGGATTGTTTGCGTGAAGAAACGCAACGTAGCATAAACATGTGAAGGGCGCGTTCGTCGCTGAGTTGCTGGAAGGGGCGAGCAGGTGGTTCTCATGTCGGCGGAACGGCCTGAGTGGAGGAATCCAGCACGTAAAAAAAGCGGTGATTCGTTGCCGGATCCCCGCTTTTTTGCTGACTTGAACCCCGTAGTGCGTACTTACGTGGCTGCTTTCTTCGCCGCCCGCTTACGCGGCGCCGCACCCGTATGCGTTGCCGCGAGTGCGGCCAGATCGCGCGCGACGTTATCCATCACCGGCTCCCACTTCGAGAATTCCTCCTGCCTGTACAAGGTCGCCGTCGGATACCACGGGCTGTCAGTGCGCCCCAGTTGCCAGACCCAGTGCGGATTGGTGTCGAGGAGAATCCAGGTCGGCTTGCCGAGCGCTGCCGCCAGATGCGCCACGCTCGTGCAAACGGTAATGACGAGATCGAGTGAATCGATGAACGCCGCGGTGTCGTCGAACGTTTCAAACTTGCCGGTGCGGTCCGCGATCTCGAAGCCACTGTCCCGCGCCGTGGATACTGCGCCCGATGCCTCCTTCTGCAGCGAGAAGAACGCCGCGTTCTCGATCCCGCTGAACGCTTTCGCATACCGTTCGATGCCCACGCTGCGGAACATGTTGCGCTGATGGCCTTCGCTGCCGCTCCATACAAGACCGACACGCAGGCGTTTGTCGGCGGCGAATTCGGCGCGCCAGTCGGCGGCGAGGTCGGCATCGGCGGAAAGATACGCGCGCTTCGCCGGAATGGTGTCCGCGTCGATGCCGAAATGCAGCGGCAGGCTCAGCAGCGGGAAATGGAAGTCAAACTCGGGCAGCGGCCCGTCGTGCGGCAGGCATTCGACGCCTTTCGGCGCCATGCGCGCCATCAGCGGATGCACTGCTTTGAACGCAGCCCACACGAGCGTGCCGCCCTGTGCGTGAACCTTTTTCGCGAGCATGGGGACGAAACGCGAGAACTGCAGCGCGTCGCCGAAACCTTGCTCACCCCACAACAACAAGGTCTTGCCCCGCAATGCTTCGCCGTTCCATCGCGGCACCGGGAACTCGGGATACGAATTGCGCAGTTCGCTTGAACCGTCCCAGCGAGCCTCGAAATTGGCCCATCCACGCGCGTAATTCCCCTGCACGAGATCGAGAATGGAAAGATTGAACGGAAGACGCGGCATTCCGGGCGCGATATTGACCGCCGCTTCGGCGGCTGCAGTGGCCTCCGGCCAGCGCTGCGCTTCTTTCAACGCGAGACTGTAGTTCGACAACGCGAGCGAATTCGACGGATTGATCTCAACCGAACGCTTGCCGGCCGCAAGCGCCCGCTCGAGTTGCCGGCGGCGTGGATACACGCGCGACAGATTCGTCCACGCTTCGATATCGTCGGCATTTGCGGCGACGGCTTCTTCCAGCATGGTCAGTGTTTTGTCTTCGCTGCCCGTGAGTTCGTACGCGACCGCGAGATTGTTGCGCAGGGTCGGGACGGCCGGATTGATTGCGTGGGCGCGTTCGTAGAAGGGAATCGCATCGGCGTGACGGTTGGCGAGCTGGAGCGCATAACCGAGATGCCAGAGCGCCAGCGCGTGTTGCGGATGACGATCAACAAGTTGAGCCGCGAGCTGAATGCCGTCGCCAATGCGATTCTGCTTCAGCATTGCATCGATCAGGTCAAGGCCTGTCTCGGGCTGGTCAGGTTGCAACATCATGGCGGCCTGCAGCCACACGGCGCGCTCGACCTGATTGCCTTGCGCGTTCATGCTGCGAGCGTTGTCAATGAACGCGTTCAGCGCACGCGGGATAATGGTGTCTTGAACGGCGCCGGTTTGCGGCGCTTCGCTGAGAAGCTGATTGGGGCGGGAGGATAGGCTGTTAGTCATTTTGTGTATGCGGCCTGGCCGCCCTGTACGAGACAACGCTAGATGGTGCGGCAAGCGGCTAAGTCCAACCATTAGACTATTCTGAAATTTGAGGTGAAATTCACCGAGATGCATCGAATAACGAACACAGGCCGCGTCAATCTCGGTCACCTGTTTTGGCTTCGCAGTCTTGCGATCATCGGTCAACTGCTTACGATCGCCGTCGTACAGGCGTTTTACGGCGCGCATCTCCCCTTAGCGGCCATGCTGACCATTGTCGCTCTGGAGATATTGTTCAACGCGCTGACATGGGTACGCGTTGCGCGTGCGCAGCCTGAAACGAATCTCGAACTGTTCGGGCAGCTCTGGGTCGATCTCGGCGCGCTGTCCGCGCTGCTGTTCCTGAGCGGGGGCGCGACGAATCCGTTTGTCACGCTGTATCTCCCGTCGCTCGCGATTGCCGCTGCCGTGCTGCCGTGGCGTCTGACAATCTGGCTCGCGTTGTTCGCGGTCGTCTGTTATTCGCTGCTGACGGTCAGCTACGTGCCGCTGAATATGGAAGATCCGCTGAATTTGTTCGAGTATTTCCGCATCGGGCTGTGGGTGAACTTCATGGTGAGCGTTGGGTTGATCGGCTGGTTCGTGGCGCGGATGTCGCGGGCGCTGCGTGCGCGCGATTTCGCGCTGGCCGACGCGCAGGAGCGGCTTCTGCGTGACGAGCGCGCCGTGGCGCTGGGTGTCCAGGCGGCAACGGTTGCGCATGAAATTGGCACGCCGCTGTCGACCATCGCGATGCTGAGTGAGGAGTTACGCGATTCCGCCCGTCACGACCCGAATCTCGCCCCCTATTGCGCTGATATCGAACTTCTCGAGCAGCAAATGACGTTGTGCACGTCCGCGCTCGCACGCCTGCGCAGTCGCGCGACCGGACCCGCGCCGCGGCAGCCGCTGGATGACTGGCTGCATGGGTTTGTCGAACAATGGCGGTTACGCCATCCGCACGTGCGTTTTGAGTTGATTGAGTCGGCACATGAGGCGGAACATGAATCGGAAGATGAAACGGAGGAGCGCAAGCGCGCGGGGCAGTTTCTGAGTGATCCCGTCGCGGTAGGGCAAATACTGACCATTCTGCTGGATAATGCGGCGCGGGCCAGCAGCGATTCGGTGACGCTCGCGACGTCGGCGAGCCGGCATCTTGGCGAGCCTGTGATTCAATTCGATATCCGCGATCAGGGCCCCGGCATTCCGGCGGCATTGAGAGGCTCGCTCGGCGCGATGCCCGTCGACAGTACGCAAGGCGGCCACGGTGTCGGCTTGTATCTGGCATTCTCAGCGGCAACGCGGCTTGGCGGGTCGATCGAACTCACGCCAGCCAACCCGCACGGTACGCACGCCATCTTGCGTCTCGCCGACACAAGCGCCCCAGGATCGCGGGAAAAAGCAGCAAGGACGGGCCGCGGCGGCGTCGCCGCTTCCGTCACTACGGAGAAAAGAGCATGAGCGATACAAATTTTTTGGTCATCGACGACGACGAGGTGTTCTCGGGCATTCTCGCGCGCGGTCTGACACGGCGCGGCTATACGCCGCATCAGGCGCATGACGCCGCCACGGCGTTGAGATTGGCGAACACGCAGAAGTTCGGCCAGATCACGGTCGATCTGCACCTCGGCAACGATTCCGGGTTGACGCTCGTCGCGCCTTTGCGCGATCTTCAGCCCGATGCACGGATTCTCGTGTTGACGGGCTATGCGAGCATTGCGACGGCGGTTCAGGCTGTGAAAGATGGCGCCGATAACTATCTGGCGAAGCCGGCGAACGTTGAGACAATCCTCTCCGCGTTGCAGGAAGAAGCCAGCGAGCAGACGGCCGAAGAGGCTATCGAGCACCCGGCGCTGCTGTCGGTCGCGCGGCTGGAGTGGGAGCATATCCAGCGCGTGCTGGCCGAGAACAGCGGCAATATTTCAGCCACGGCGCGAGCGTTGAACATGCATCGCCGGACACTGCAGCGCAAGCTGGCGAAGAAACCCGTGCGGCAATAAACGTTATGTAGAACGTAAAAGGGCGGCTCCTTTGATTTCAGCGCGTTGCTGGAATCAAAGGAGCCGCCCTTTCTCTGATTGAGCGCGCTTTACAGCACGTAGCGCGACAAATCTTCGTCTTCGGCTACATCGTTCAGCGCTTTGTCGACATAAGCGGCATCGATCTTCACCGGATGACCCGTGTGATTGCCGGCAGCAAACGACACTTCTTCGAGCAGCTTTTCGATCACGGTATAAAGCCGCCGCGCACCGATATTCTCCGTCTTCTCGTTCACCGAAAAGGCGATTTCAGCCATCCGGCGAATACCGTCTGTGCTGAAATCCAGCTCGACATCTTCGGTCGCCAGCAACGCCGTGTATTGCTTCACAAGACTGGCGTCGGTCGTATTCAGAATGGATTCGAAATCTTCCACGGACAGCGAATCCAGCTCGACGCGAATCGGAAAACGCCCTTGCAGTTCGGGGATCAGGTCGCTCGGCTTGGCCAGATGGAACGCACCGCTGGCGATAAACAGGATGTGATCCGTCTTGATCATCCCGTATTTCGTATTGATGGTGGTGCCTTCCACGAGCGGCAGCAGATCGCGCTGCACGCCAGCCCGCGACACTTCCGCGCCGCCCGTTTCACTGCGCGAAGCGATCTTGTCGATCTCGTCCAGGAACACAATGCCGTTCTGCTCGACGTTCTGAATTGCCTTGGTCTTGACCTCTTCGTCATTGAGCAGCTTGCCGGCTTCCTCGTCGGTGAGCAGCTTCAGCGCGTCCTTGACCTTCACCTTGCGCTGCGTCTTCTTGCCGCCGCCGATATTCGCAAACATGGAACGGATCTGGTCGGTCATCTCCTCCATGCCCGGCGGCCCCATGATGTCCATGGTTGCTTGCGGCGCCTCAATGTCGATCTCCACTTCCTTGTCGTCGAGCAGGCCTTCGCGCAGGCGCTTGCGGAACGTCTGGCGCGTGCTGTTCGCGCTGTCGTCCTGCAACTCGGCCGTGGCGAAACCCGCCGTCGGCCGCGCGCTCGGCAGCAGGATGTCCAGGATCCGGTCCTCGGCGCGGTCGATGGCCCGCGAACGCACTTTGCGCATCTCGGATTCACGCGTCTGCTTGACCGAAATTTCGATCAGGTCACGCACGATGCTGTCCACATCGCGACCCACGTAGCCGACCTCGGTGAACTTCGTTGCCTCGATCTTGATGAACGGCGCGTCGGCGAGTTTCGCCAGGCGTCGCGCGATTTCCGTCTTGCCGACGCCGGTCGGTCCGATCATCAGGATGTTCTTCGGGGTGATTTCCTGGCGCAGCGGCTCGGCGACTTGCTGACGCCGCCACCGGTTGCGCAACGCGACAGCGACCGCTTTTTTCGCGCGGCCCTGGCCGATGATGTGTTTATCGAGTTCCGAGACGATCTCGGCGGGAGTCATTGTGCTCATCGTTGGTCCTTGTCCTGTGCTCGCGTTTTACGCGAAAGCCCTGTTACTCGATCGTCTCGATGACGCGATTGTGGTTCGTATAAATGCACATATCGCCCGCGATGGTGAGTGCCTTTTCGACGATATCGCGTGGCGAGAGTTCGGTGTTTTCGGTGAGCGCTTGCGCCGCGGCCTGCGCGTACGCACCGCCCGAGCCGATCGCACAAATGCCGTTTTCCGGATCGAGCACGTCGCCGTTACCCGTGATAACGAGCGTGGTTTGCGCGTCGGCGGCAATCAGCATGGCTTCGAGCCGGCGCAGCATGCGGTCGGTGCGCCAGTCTTTCGCGAGCTCGACGGCGGCGCGCGTCAGGTTGCCCTGGTGCTTTTCCAACTTGGCTTCGAAGCGGTCGAGCAGAGAAAATGCGTCGGCCGTGCCGCCCGCGAAACCGACCAGGACCTTGCCGCCATAGATGCGGCGCACTTTCTTTGCGCCGCCTTTCATCACGATATTGCCGAGGGTGACCTGGCCGTCGCCACCGAGGGCGACCTTGTCACCGCGTCGTACGGAGACGATGGTCGTGCCGTGAAATTGTTCCATGTGCATTCCTTTGAAAGCGGAGTGGGCGCGGCAGCCGGTTGACTGGTATGCCGCCGCGCCGCCGGCGAATCCTTTGGGAGCGTGAGGAGGCCGGGTGCGCTGCAATGTTGCGCTCCAGCGGACATTCGCCACGCCCGCGCCACGAGAGCGCGTCCAGTTCATTTTAGGGCGCGGTGGAATTTATCAAGGCGCTTCTTGTGGCATCTTGTGTGCGTTGACCATTGGGACATGTTTGTGGCTCACCCGCGCGACGGAACACGCCTTGCCGGGCGAAAAACGCCGCATAAAAACAAAAAGGCACACGATTTTTCGTGTGCCTTTTGTGTTTCCGAACGTAGTTTCGAGCGCTTTCTAACCTCTTCGAACCAAATCCCGGCCGGCAGGTTTCCCGCCGCGACCGAGGCCGCGGCGAACGCTGCTCCGGCAGATCAGTCGCCGAACAGCTTCTGGCGCAGTTCGCGTCGTTCCTGCGCTTCGAGCGAGAGCGTCGCCGTCGGGCGCGCGATCAGGCGCGGAATGCCAATCGGCTCGCCCGTTTCCTCGCACCAGCCGTAGTCGCCCGACTCGATACGCGCAAGCGACTGCTGCACTTTCTTCAGCAGTTTACGTTCGCGGTCGCGCGTGCGCAGTTCGAGTGCGTGCTCTTCCTCGATCGTCGCGCGATCGGCCGGATCCGGAACGATGACCGTTTCCCGCAGGTTTTCCGTCGTCTGGCCCGCATTCTTGAGAATGTCGGCCTGCAACTGTTCCAGTCGGACCCTGAAGAACGCGAGTTGATCCTCGTTCATGTAATCCTTGTCGGCCATCTTCTGGATTTCGTCTTCAGTCAACAATCGTTTCGTCGTCATCTGGCTTGCTTCTTCAATGTGGGGCGATGTCGTTCGCCATCTTCGCGGTCGCTCGCCGCGCTCGCCGCCGCCGTCGTTCGGATTACCCGCACGCCGGCGATATTCGCCAACAATTACTGCATGCACTTACTACGCTAAACGGGCTGCGACTCTCGCGACGCTGGACGGCGCCACGAGGGGCCAATTTCATCTAGAGCACCGCATCCAGACCAATTCCTCTAGACTGATTTTCAAGCGATTCGACCGGTGCCCGATGTTCGGAACAACACCTTGCTTCTCACTTCATCCTTCACTTCTACACTTTCACTTCAGTAGCAATTGCGCCGGGCTTTGTAGTCAAGGCTTGGCGGTGCACCGGATTCTCCAGTGGGGCTGTATTGTAACTGAATCGCAATTGCGTACTACACCTGAGCAAAACACCGGCGCAATTCGTTCGTTATCTCAAAAATATAACGCGCTGACGTTTAAAAAGCGATGGTTCTTGGTGGTCGTGAACACATATTGCAACGACGTTCATCGCGGAAAAGCGCCGGCTCCTGGAAGCGCAGCGATTTTAGCCTCGCTACCGTGTCGGCATGGTTGCGCTTCAGGGGAGAAATAGCGAGAACTGTGCCGGAAACGGAGGTTTCGGATTGGGCGGCGGCGCGAAGCCGCCATGAGAGGGCCTCGCGTTTCGCCGGTTTCTTCGGTTTCGCCGGTTCCTTCAGCGTGTTCAGCTTTTTCCGCGTTTTCGATCAGACCAGGCAGGCGGTCAGGCCATCGATGATCAAATCCTGCGGCAGTTCAATGCCAATGAAAACCATCTTGCTGTTCTTCTTTTCGATCGGTTGCCATTTCGCGGCAAGATCGCTGCCCATCATTTGGTGCACGCCCTGGAACACGACCTTGCGATCGACGCCCTTCATATACAGCACGCCTTTGTACCGCAGCAGGCGCTCGCCGTAGATCTGCAGGATGCCGCCGAGGAAATCTTCGAGCCGGTTGGGATCGAAGGCGCGGTCGCTGCGGAACACAAACGACTTGATCTTGTCGTCGTGATGCGCGTGGTGATGGTTCGCGTGGCCATGCTCATGGTCGTGGCTGTGATCGTGGCCACAGGTGGCGTGGTCGTGATCGTCGTCGTGCGCATGGTCGTGCCCGGCGTGATCGTGGTCATGGGCGTGATCGTCTTCCGCCAGGAAATCCGGATCGATTTCGAGCTTCGAGTTCAGGTTGAAGCCGCGCAGATCGAAGATTTCCTTGATGTCCGCTTCGCCAAAATTCACCACTTTGATCGCTGCACGCGGGTTCATGTGAACCAAGCGGTGCTTGAGCGCGTCGAGCGCGGCAGCGTCGACCAGGTCAGACTTCGTGATGAACAGGCGGTCCGCGAAACCTACCTGGCGCTGCACGACTTCGTGCTCGTCAAGCTGATGGTTGGCGTGCTTTGCATCGACCAGCGTGATGATTGCGTCGAGCAGGAATTCGTCGGCGATGGCGTTGTCCATGAAAAACGTCTGAGCGACCGGACCCGGATTCGCAAGTCCCGTCGTCTCGATGACCACGCGATCGAAGTTCAGCGTGCCGGCCTTCTTGCGATCGGCGAGATCTTCAAGCGCGCGGGCGAGGTCGCCGCGGATCGTGCAGCAGATACAGCCGTTGCTCATCTGGATGATCTGCTCGTTCGTTTCCTGGACGAGGATCTCGTTGTCGATATTTTCTTCGCCGAACTCGTTCTCGATCACGGCGATCTTCATGCCGTGCTTGTCGTTCAGGATGCGCTTGAGCAGAGTGGTTTTGCCGCTGCCTAGAAAGCCGGTCAGGATGGTAACGGGAATCATGGTGGTCGCCCTGTTCTTTAAAGTCGAAGGATCGTGCGGCATGTTTTCAGGCTGGGGGCGTGATCTGAGACGCCTGCGCACGCCCGAAAACATGCAGTCGGTCGATTATTGAAACATATTTGTCAAACGGACGCTTTGTGCTCCCTGGAACGCGCGTTGTCCGAGGCGTTCAACTATGGGCGATCACGCGATTTGCAACAATAGGCCTTTCAGGTATTCCCCTTCGGGAAACGCGGTTAAAAGCGGGTGATCGACCCCTGCGCCAAGGCGCTTCAGGATACGCGCGTCAACTTTCGCGTCGGCCGCGGCGCCTGCCACGATCTTCTGGAACAGATCGGCGTCAATAGCGCCCGAGCACGAATAAGTGAACAGCAGGCCGCCCGGGCGCAACAGTTTGAAGCCGGTGAGGTTGATGTCCTTGTACGCGCGCGCGGCGCGGTCCACGTGTTCCCGCGAAGGTGCGAACTTGGGCGGATCCAGCACGATCAGGTCGAAGCGGTCACCTTCCTCATGCAAGCGGCGCAAGGTCTTGAACGCGTCGGCGTCGAGCCATTCGGCGCGTTGCGGGTCGAAACCGTTCGCCGTGACGTTTTGCTGGGCGAGCGCCAGCGCGTCGCCGGAGGAGTCGATCGATACCACGCGTTTTGCACCGCCTTTCAACGCCGCCAGCGAAAAGCCGCCGGTGTAGCAGAAGCAGTTGAGCACGTCACGGTCGTCGGCGTACTGGCGCACGAGCGCGCGATTGTCGCGTTGATCGATGTAGAAGCCCGTTTTATGGCCCCGTTCGACGTCGATGTGATACCGCACGCCGCCTTCGTTCGCGATCAGGGTGACCGGGGGCGGATCGCCGGCCAGCACGCCGGTGATCTGTTCGAGCCCTTCCTTCTGGCGGATCGACACGTCCGAGCGTTCATACACGTTCGGACAGCCGGTCGCGCCGATCAGCGCTTGCACGATCGCCTCTTTCCAGTGTTCCACGCCCGTCGCCATGAACTGGCAGACCAACTGGCCACGCTGGCTTTCATCGTCCGCGATGTAGTAATCGACGATCAAGCCCGGCAGCCCGTCCGCTTCGCCGAAAATCAGTCGCGTGGCGCCGGTGTCGCGCACCATTGTTTGCCGGTGCGCGATCGCCCGTTGTACCCGCCGCTTGAAAAACGCATGATCGATGGGCTCGCTTTCGTCGAAACTCCAGACGCGGGCGCGAATCTGCGAGATCGGGCTGTACGACGCGCGCGCTAGAAATCGGCCATCGTGGCCCCGGATCAGCACGGTTGAACCGGGCGTGGGCTTGCCTTCCACGTGTTCGATCGCGTTGGCATAGATCCACGGATGGCGGCGCGCAAGCGACTTTTCGTTCGCCGGTTTCAGCGTAATGATGTTCATTCGGGTCTTCGGTGAAAGCGCTGACTGAACGGGGATGTAAACGCTAGCGAGGGTATCGGGCCGCGTTTCTATTTCTGTTGTTTCTATCAGCAGCGAGAGAATCTGGAGGTTACGCCGGTTTCACGGTGAGTCAGCCACGTTTTTGAGCGCAGCGTCGCGCCGGCATCTTGTTGCTTACAGCCAGTGCTGGCTCAGCCGCGTTTTTTTGCGCGCGGATGCGTCTGGTCGTAGACGCGAGCCAGATGCTGGAAATCGAGTGACGTATAAACCTGCGTAGCCGCGATACTTGCGTGGCCGAGCAGTTCCTGCACGGCCCGAAGGTCGCCGCTGGATTGCAGCACGTGCGTGGCGAACGAATGCCGCAAGACGTGCGGATGCACATTCGACGGTACGCCGGCCAGCAAAGCCATGCGTTTCACCCGATCACGGACCACGTTCGGCGACATCCGATTGCCACGCACAGACAGAAACAGCGCATGCGGATCGTCTTTCACAAATTGCCCGCGCACTTCAATCCACGCGCGCAGCGCGGTGATCGCCTTGCTGCCCACGGGCACGGACCGCCGCCGGTTTCCCTTGCCGAGCACATTGACTTCGGTGCTGGCGAGGTCGAGCCAGCCGGCCGACAAATAGCCTTCGGATTGCACAAAATGCACGTCCAGCCCGACCAGTTCGGCGAGCCGCAAGCCGGACGAATAGAACAATTCGAGTATGGCGTGGTCCCGCAGCGCTTCAGGTGTATCGCCCTGGGGCGCTTCCATCAGCGCGTTGGCGTCATCGACGGAAAGTGCCTTGGGCAAGGACTTCGCGCGTTTCGGCGCGCGCACGGTCGCGACCGGATTGGCTTGCATTTCAACCTGCTCAGCAAGCCACCGATAAAACGCCCGCCACGCCGATAACCGATGCGCAATTGAGCGCGCCGACAATCCGCCGCCGTGAGCCCGGGCTACAGCGCCCCGCATGTCAGTGGCGGTCAGCGACTCCAGCGCCCGGCCGTTCGCCAGCTTCTTTAGCTCTTCGAGTTCGTGCGTATAACCGCGCAACGTGTGGTCCGATAACCGTCGCTCGTGCTCGAGCATCGAAAGATAGGCGGTTACCGGATCGCCGGCCGCCGGATCGTCGGTCATGTCAGTGGGGCAGCAAGCGGCTGAGCGCGGCGCTGGCGAGTGTGCCGATCTGTGTAAGGAAGTCGGTGGCCATACCTTCGTGGAACCGGCGCGGATCGGGCGAACCCATGACCAGCAAGCCGAATGCGGGCGCTTCGGGACCAGCCGACGGGTCACGCAGCGCGAGCAGCGCGATGGATTCAGTGGTGTTGGCGGTATCGACGACACCATCGGTTGTAGCCGATGCCACCGAGACCGAACTCGCCGATGTCAGCCACTGGGCGGCCTCGAAGCCAGTGTTCGGTCCGCAATACGGCGTGGTCAGGCCGCTCGTGAAGGAGCGGACTTCCTCGCTCGTGGTTCTCGCGAATTCAGCTTGCGCGTAGGGTTCCGCGACATCCCACACCCGCAGCGCGGCTTGCGGCACCTCGAAGATTTCACACAGGCCAGCCGGAATGGTTTTCGGCAACGCATGCGGATCGCGCTCGGACATCACGCGTATGGTCCATCGATGAAACTTCGCGGCAATGCTGTCGTTCTCATGTCCGTAACGAAGCAATTCGGCCAGCCGGCGTTCGATCTGCTTGTTCTTGTCGCGCAGCATTTGCATCTGGCGCTCTTGCAGCGACACTGCCGACTTGCCATGCGGATTGGACAGCCGGATCGCGCCCAGCAACTCGGCGTGTTCGGCAAAGAAATCAGGATTCGCAATCAGGTAATCGGCGACTTCGCGTTCGTTCATGGTATCGGGCAGCATCGGGTTCCTGACGGTCAGTCGGCGTGAGCGAGTGTGGAATCATGCTCGATCTCGCCTTCGAATACGGTGGTGGCGGGGCCAGCCATGAAGAGCGGCGCCTCGGCGTTGTGCGCGCCATCCCAAGCGATGGTCAGCATGCCGCCGTGGGTCTGGACCTGCACCGGCGAGTC
>NZ_JAQGMM010000235.1 GCF_028292365.1 Caballeronia sp. | reverse complement strand
AAACCAGCGCAATCTCGCCGTTCTTGATCATGTCCACAATGTGCGGCCGGCCATCCTTCACCTTGTTGACCACCTTCACCGGCACGCCTGCGGCCTGGATGGCCGACGCCGTGCCCTTGGTCGCCACAATCGGGTAGCCAAGCTCGTGCAGCATGGTCGCGACCTCCACGGCCTTCTGCTTGTCGGCATCCATCACGGTCAGGAGAACCGTGCCGCTTTCCGGAAGGCGCGAACCGGCCGCGAGTTGCGACTTGAACAGCGCTTCGCCGAACGTGCGACCCACGCCCATGACTTCGCCGGTCGAGCGCATTTCAGGTCCGAGCACCGGATCGACAGCCGGGAATTTCACGAACGGGAACACCGCTTCCTAGACGCTGTAATACGGCGGGATCACTTCCTTCGTGATGCCCTGATCGACCAGCTTCTGGCCGACCATCGCGCGGGCGGCGATCTTGGCCAAAGGCAAACCGGTCGCCTTCGATACATACGGCACCGTCCGCGAAGCACGCGGATTGACTTCGAGCACGTAAATCACGTCCTTCTTCGACCCGTCTTCCTGCACCGCTTGCTGGATCGCAAACTGGACGTTCATCAGGCCGATCACGTTCAGCGCGCGTGCCATTGCGCCGGTCTGGCGCTTCAGTTCGTCGATGGTTTCCTGCGACAGCGAATACGGCGGCAACGAGCAAGCGGAGTCGCCGGAATGCACGCCCGCCTGTTCGATGTGCTCCATCACTCCGCCGATAAACACCGCCTCGCCATCCGAAATACAGTCGACGTCGCATTCAATTGCGTCATTCAGGAAGCGATCGAGCAGCACCGGCGAATCGTGCGAAACTTTCACGGCTTCGCGCATGTAGCGCTCGAGATCGCGCGGCTCGTGGACGATTTCCATCGCGCGGCCACCCAGCACATACGACGGGCGCACGACCAGCGGATAGCCAATTTCTTCGGCCAGGCGCAGCGCCTCGTCTTCGGCGCGTGCCGTGCGGTTCGGCGGTTGACGCAGGTTCAGGTCCTGCAGCAGCTTCTGGAAACGCTCGCGGTCTTCGGCGGCGTCGATCATGTCCGGCGACGTTCCAATAATAGGCACGCCGTTCGCCTCGAGATCCAGCGCGAGCTTCAACGGCGTTTGGCCGCCGTACTGCACGATCACGCCAACCGGCTTTTCCAGTTCCACGATTTCAAGCACGTCTTCCAGCGTCAGCGATTCGAAATACAGACGGTCAGATGTGTCGTAGTCGGTGGAAACGGTCTCAGGGTTGCAGTTGACCATGATGGTTTCATAGCCGTCTTCGCGCATCGCCAAGGCTGCATGCACGCAGCAATAGTCGAACTCGATGCCCTGTCCGATCCGGTTTGGGCCACCGCCCAGCACCATGATCTTCTTTTTGTCGGTCGGATTCGCTTCGCACTCTTCCTCGTAGGTCGAGTACATGTACGCAGTCTTCGTTGCGAATTCAGCGGCGCACGTGTCCACGCGCTTATAAACCGGACGCACCTTCAACCCGTGGCGATGCTTGCGCACAGCCGTTTGATCCGAGCTGAGCAATTTGGCGAGGCGGCGATCCGAGAAACCGCTCTGCTTCAGATACAGCATTTCCTGTTTAGTCAGGCTCTCGATTGTGCGGCCGCTCAGCGCCTTTTCCTTCGAGACGATCTGTTCGATCTGCGCGAGGAACCACGGGTCGATAGCCGTTTCTTCGAAGATTTCTTCGGCGGTCAGGCCGAGACGGAATGCGTCGCCCAGGAACCAGATACGGTCCGGACCCGGCTCGCCAATTTCGCGGATCACTTCGTCACGGCTGGTGGTCTTTTCATCGAGTCCATCCACGCCCACTTCCAGTCCGCGCAAGGCCTTCTGGAACGATTCCTGGAACGTGCGGCCAATGGCCATCACTTCGCCGACCGACTTCATTTGTGTCGTCAGGCGTGCATCGGCTTCGCGGAATTTTTCGAACGCGAAACGCGGAATCTTCGTGACCACATAGTCGATGGTCGGTTCAAACGATGCCGGTGTCTGACCACCGGTGATCTCGTTCTTCAGCTCATCGAGCGTGTAACCCACAGCCAGCTTCGCCGCGACCTTGGCAATCGGGAAACCCGTCGCCTTCGACGCCAGCGCCGACGAACGCGACACCCGCGGATTCATCTCGATGACGACCATGCGGCCGTCCTTCGGGTTGATCGCGAACTGTACGTTCGAGCCGCCCGTGTCCACGCCAATCTCGCGCAGCACGGCGAGCGATGCGTTACGCAGGATCTGGTATTCCTTGTCGGTAAGCGTTTGGGCCGGCGCGACGGTGATGGAGTCGCCGGTATGCACGCCCATCGGGTCCAGGTTTTCGATCGAGCACACGATAATGCAGTTGTCCTTGGTATCGCGGACCACTTCCATCTCGAACTCTTTCCAGCCCAGCAGCGACTCTTCGATCAGCAATTCACGCGTCGGCGATAAATCCAGCCCGCGCTTGCAAATCTCTTCGAATTCTTCCTTGTTGTACGCAATCCCGCCGCCCGATCCACCGAGCGTGAACGAAGGACGAATCACCGTGGGATAACCACCGCTGCCGGTCAGCGCGGCGATTTCCGCCTGCACCTGCAGCGCTTCTTCCATGGAATGCGCGATGCCCGACTTGGCCGAACCCAGGCCGATCTTCGTCATCGCTTCCTTGAACTTCTGGCGGTCTTCGGCTTTATCGATGGCTTCCGGCGACGCGCCGATCAACTCGACCTTGTACTTTTCCAGCACGCCGTGATGGAACAAATCGAGCGCGCAGTTCAGCGCTGTTTGTCCGCCCATGGTCGGGAGAATAGCGTCGGGGCGCTCTTTGTCGATGATGCGCTCGACGACTTCCCACGTGATCGGCTCGATGTACGTGACGTCGGCCGTGTTCGGGTCCGTCATGATCGTCGCGGGATTGCTGTTGACGAGAATGACCTTGTAGCCTTCCTCGCGCAGCGCCTTGCACGCCTGCGCGCCCGAATAATCGAACTCGCACGCCTGACCGATGATGATCGGTCCCGCGCCGATGATGAGGATGCTCTTGATGTCTGTCCGCTTCGGCATAACTGCTCTCAATGATTGTGTTGCTGTGTTCTGTCTTTGCGTGTCCAGCGTGTCTGCGCGCCCATGTATTCAAGCCACTTCAAGCCGCTTCTTTTTGCGCTTCCATCAGGCCGACGAACCGGTCGAACAAGTACGCAATATCGTTCGGTCCCGGCGACGCTTCAGGGTGTCCCTGGAAGCAGAACGCGGGTTTGTCGGTGAGCGCGAAACCCTGCAGCGTGCCGTCGAACAACGAAGTGTGCGTGACCTTTGCGTTAGCGGGCAGCGTAGTGGCATCGACTGCGAAACCGTGATTCTGCGACGTGATCACCACGCGGCCGTTCTCAAGATCCTTCACCGGATGATTCGCTCCGTGATGGCCGGTTTTCATCTTCAATGTCTTGGCTCCTACGGCCAGACCCATGATCTGGTGCCCGAGGCAAATGCCGAACGTGGGAATGCCGCGTTTGATGAATTCGCGCGTGGCTGCAATCGCGTAGTCGCACGGTTCCGGGTCGCCAGGGCCGTTCGAGAGAAAGATGCCGTCGGGATTCAGCGCGAGGGCATCCGCAGCGGTGGACTCAGCCGGCAACACGGTGACGTGGCAACCGCGCTCGGCCAGCATGCGCAGGATGTTGTACTTCACGCCAAAGTCGAAGGCGACCACGCGATACTGCGGCGCCTTCTGCTCGCCGTAGCCGCTTTCCAGACGCCATTCGGACTGCGTCCATTCGTACTTTTCTTTCGTCGATACAACTTTGGCGAGATCCATGCCTGACAAACCCGGGAACGAGCGCGCGAGTTCCAAAGCCTTGGCTTCAGCATCGGCACCCCCACCAGCAAGAATGCAGCCGTTTTGCGCGCCCTTCTCGCGCAGGATTCGCGTGAGCTTGCGTGTATCGATGTTCGAAATCGCGACGACGTTTTCCGCCTTCAGATAGTCGGCGAGAGATTGTTCAGAGCGAAAATTCGAGGCGAGCACCGGCAGATCTCGAATGATCAGGCCCGCGGCATGGACTTTGGTGGATTCGACGTCTTCAGCGTTCACACCAACATTGCCGATGTGCGGATACGTCAGGGTGACGATTTGCTGGGCATAGCTCGGGTCCGTCAGGATTTCCTGATAACCGGTGATAGCGGTGTTGAACACCACTTCGCCGATCGTGTGACCGGACGCGCCGATCGAGTGACCACGAAAAACCGTGCCGTCGGCGAGTGCGAGGATTGCGGGAGAGAATGACGGCAACACGGGAGGCTCCTTTGGAACACCCTGTTTGCCGACCTGTTATCCGACCGTGGAGTCGCGCGCGGCCTTGAAGTGGCGCGCGCAGACCCGCATCGCGTTCAATTGCATCGGGCGCAAGCCTCGCCGGTTTCCGCTGACCGCGCTCCAATGACTGGACGCGCGAATCGTAGGCGTTTGGCGGATGCGCGCGTGTTGCAAGGCGCGGCGGATGAACGGTGAGTGGGAGGTAGGCGCTAGGGTGTAGGTTGATTTGCTCAAACCTTCGAATTATAGCCGGAAAACACCCTTCTCTCCAAATTTGAGACGCGTGGCATGCAAGACGCGTTCCAGGCTAGATGCTGCGGGCCTTATCCAGCGGACATATGACGCTCATGACGCCACGCCGCCGCGCTTTTCGAGAACACTGCTCGGCAGGACATACCAGATGGCGCTTGCGATCTGCATCGCGATCAACACGCCCCAAACGCTTAAGTGCGCCGCCGTTGGGTAGTGGCCGCCTTGAGCCGGCCAGCACGACAGCATCGCGCCTATACCCACCTGCAAGCCGAAGATCAGGATGAACAGGACAAGCGTGAGCGTGCTGTGCGCGCGGCCGATCATGTGCGTTGGAAAATACTCGGCCATCACCGCGTAACTCAGGATGCCAGTTCCACCGAACACGCCATAACACGCAATCAGCAACGCCGGCGTTATGGGTGCCCGCACAAGCATCAGCACCTGCACAAGTACAAACAGCCCCATGCCGAAGCCGCAAAACGCATACACGGTGACGCCGCGTTTCTGCAGGCCGCGCGCTGCCACGCCGAAACCCACGCAGCCGATCATCATCGCGATGCCGAGCACCGATACAAGCACCGCGGCGTATTGAGCGCTCAGGCCCATGACATCGAGGAGATAAGGCCTTATCCATAGCGACTGCATCGCGTAGAAAACGCCTTGCGTGACAACCGAAAACGATGCGATCTTCCAGAACACGCTGCTTCTCAAGATGTGCCATGTACCCTTGAACTGCGTGAGCATGTCGGCTTTTCGATGCACGCCGTCGCGATGTTCCGGCGCAAAAAGAAAGATGGCCGCCGCGACCGCGAGCGTCATGACCACCAGGCCGAAACAAATGTTGCGCCAGTCGGTCACGCCGAGCAGGATGGCGAGAGGCGAGCCGACCACCACGCCGCCGAGACCGCCCACCGCCATCACGAGGCCGTTGACCATAGGCAGTTGCGCCACGGGCAGGATTTGCGCGAGCGCCTTGAACGCCGCGCTCATGCAGACGGATACGCCCACGCCAATCAGCAGCCGCCCCAGCATCATGGCGCCGATGCCGTGTGCCGCACCGAACACGCCGATCCCAAGCGCTGCGAACAACAGCATGCCGGCGGTGACCCGCCGCGGGCCAAAGCGATCAAGCAACATGCCCACGGGAATTTGTGCCGCCGCAAAACCAAGAAAATACAGCGATGTGAGCAAACCGAGATCCGCCCCCGACAAACCCAGATCGTGCGTGATATAGGGCGCAAAGCCGAGGTTGACCCCGCGGAACACGTACGAGACGAAATATCCGGCGGAAAACAGGAAGAAGACGCGAAGACGAGCGGAAGACGTCATGTGCGGCGCAGGGGCCTCTTTTATATGAAGCGGCAGTTTAACTCGCACGCCCAAATGAAAACGCCGTCACCTTGGTGACGGCGTGGATTCTTGACCGCGCAGACAGGTTATTGCGTCTTCTTTTTATCTGTCGACTTGGTTGATTTCGGGGTCTTGGTGACTGCAACGGGTTTTACCGCCGCCGATTTGACCACCTTCGATGAACCGCTGAATGTTTCGGTTACCCGCGTCACCTTGGCTGGGGCGCTCGCCTTGCCGCCGCGCGCCGCGCTCTTCGACACGCTCTTCGATTCCGGCACGTGCGTGCCGATCTTCGTTACGCCGCCCCTGTTCCGGCTCGACGCGGCCACCGTTTCCACACGCACCGGACCCGGTTCGGCCGGGACAGCACGTCCGACCGGCACATGCAGCACGATCAACTGACCGGGCATGACGGAATCACGATGAGTGCGGTTCCAGCTTTTGACCTGCGAAATCGATACATTGTAGCGATCGGCGAAGGTCGACATGGATTGCGCACGGCGAACGCGGATCAGCATCTTGCGCGTATCGGGAACGTCGGGTTCAACGGCGAGCATCGCGCTTTCGGCGACGTCAGCGCTGATGTCCTCGTCGTCGTCATCGCCGCGCGGCACCACGATGGTCGAGCCCGCTTTCAGCCGCATGCCGGCAGGAATACGGTTCACCGACATCAGCGTATCCGCGTCCACGCCAATTTTCTGCGCGATGACCGCGGGTGTTGCCCGTTCGCTCACCGTATAAGTGGTCCACGACGACAACTGGCCCGAATACGACTTCAGGTTCTTCTGGAACGCGCTGGCGTTATCGAAGGGCAGCAAGATCTGCGGACTCGTTGCGCCGAGAATCACCGGCTTTGCAAACGATGGATTGAGTGAGCGGAACTCCTCGACCGTCATGCCTGCGAGCTTGGCGGCCATCGTCACGTCCATGTCGCGCGACGTGGTGACCGTCACGAAATACGGGTGATTAGGAATGTCCGGAAGCGCCAGCCCATACATTTGCGGATTGGCGACGATGTTCTTCACCGCCTGCAGCTTCGGGACGTAGTTGCGCGTCTCGTTCGGCATCCGCAGGCTTTGATAGTCCGTCGGAAGGCCCATCGCCTCGTTTTTAGCGATCGCCTTCTGCACGTTGCCCTCGCCCCAGTTGTACGCGGCCAGCGCCAGATCCCAGTCGCCGAACATATCGTGGAGACGCGACAGATAGTCAAGCGCCGCGCTGGTCGACGCCAGCACGTCGCGCCGTTCATCCTGAAACATGTTCTGCTTCAGGTTGTAGTCGCGACCCGTGCCCGGCACAAACTGCCACATGCCCGCGGCCTTCGCCACCGATAACGCCTGCGGGTTATAGGCCGATTCGATAAACGGCAGCAACGCGAGTTCGGTCGGCATGTGCCGCTGCTCGAGTTCCTCGACGATGTGATACAGGTATTTTTGCGAGCGGCCCGTCATGCGTTCGACGTAATCGGGGCGTTGCGCGTACCAGTTCACCTGCATGTCGACGAGGTCGCTTTGCAGATCGGGAATCTGGAAACCACGGCGGATACGGCCCCACAAATCGCCGTCGGGTCCGCTAAGTGAATCGAGCGACGTCTTGTCGACGTTGATCGTTTCCTTGGCGGCGGCAGTCTTGCGAATGGTGTCTGCTACGGCTTGCTGATTCTGAGCGGAAGGGAGTGAAGAAAGGGAGTTGGTCGCTGTCGGTCCCTGGCTGGCACATGCAGCCAATGTCAGGACGAGGAGCGCGCTTAAAATCAATCGCATGAACGTCTCGGATTCCAAAAAATGTGCTTGGAAATTTGGACCCGATAGTACGGAACCGCACTCATCACGTCAATATAAATGCAAAAAACTCAGCAAAATCCGGGGCCTGCAATGGTTTTCAACGTTTCAGATGAAGATAACCGCAGGCGGCAACGGGTTAGCGAAATTTATCCTTCCAGCCGCGCATCAGTGTGAAGGCGTCGAGCCGGTCGCGCACCGGGCGCTCGAACTGCGCGGCAAGCGTCGCTTGTACGCTTTTTTCGCCGACGCGCAGGAACGGATTCGCGTTTCGTTCGTGCAGGAGCGTGGTCGGAATGGTCGGCTGGTTGCGCGCGCGCAGCCTCTCCGCCTCCTTCTGCCATTGCGCCAGCGCCGCGTTGTCGGGCTCGGCCGCGCGGGCGAAACGGATATTTGACAGCGTATATTCGTGGGCGCAGTGGACCAGCGTGGGGTCGGGGAGCGCGGCGAGTGCATCGAGTGAATTCAGCATTTGTTGCGGCGTGCCTTCGAAAAGACGGCCGCAACCGCTGGCGAACAGGGTGTCGCCGCAAAATAGATGCGGCGTCCCTTGCGGATCGCCCGGCTGGAAGTACGCTATGTGTCCCGCGGTATGCCCAGGTACGTCGATAACCGAGCAATCCAGCGCCGGACTCGCGATACTGACGTGATCGCCCTGCTTTACGCGCCGCGTCAGATGCTCGATAGCCTCGCCAGCCGGGCCGATCACCGGGATTTCTCCATCGGCTGATTGGCTAACGAGCAGTTTTGCGACGCCGCCGACGTGGTCGTGATGGTGGTGCGTGAGTAAAATAGCGGTCAGCCGCCAACCGCGTTTCGTCAAATAGGCTTCGACGGGCGCGGCGTCGCCAGGATCGACCACGACGGCATTGTGACCGTCCGACACCAGCCAGATGTAGTTGTCTTCGAACGCCGGAACCGGCACGTACTCAAGCGTTTTCATAAGGCGACTCACCCGAACATGTCAGAGCGAACAATTATAGACTGGCCCGCCTGGACACTTTCCGCGCCCGGCCGCTATGTGCTCGAATGGGAGCAGGCGCAGCTCGACCGCGTGGTGTCGGATATTTTCGGCTATCACGCGCTGCAACTCGGCCTGCCCGGGCTTGACGCCTTGCGCGAGAATCGCATGCCGTATCGAGGCCTCGTGCTCGATACCGCCAGCGCCGCCAGCGCGCCTTTCACCCTGCCCCCGCCGGTTTCGGCCGACGCGCGGCCGGGCGTGACGTCGCTCCCGTCGGCAAGCCGCGGCCTGCACGCGCCTGAAGGACGCAGCGCCGTGTGGTGCGACCTGCTCGATTTACCGTTCGAGGCGCAAAGCGTTGACTTGCTGGTCATGCCGCATACGCTGGAATTTACGAGCGATCCGCACCGTTTGTTGAGAGAAGCCGAACGCGTGCTGATGCCCGAAGGACAATTGATCATCCTGGGCTTTAATTCCCTGAGCCTGTGGGGCGCGCGGCAGTCGCTTGGCAAGGTTGCCGGCAAGCCGTTTGTCCCGTCCGCACACGAAATGATCGCGTTCACGCGGATCAAGGACTGGATCAAGCTGCTCGGATTCGACCTTGAACGCGGGCGCTTCGGCTGCTATCGTCCGCCTCTTCTGACCGAACAGTGGCTGGCGCGCTATCAGTTCATGGAAGCCGCTGGCGACCGCTGGTGGCCCATTTTCGGCGCTGCCTACATGATCACGGCCATCAAGCGCGTGCGCGGCATGCGCCTGATCGGGCCGCGCAAGCTGAAAAAACCTGCCCTCGCACCGGGGCTCACCCCGGTCGCCGCACCGCATACACGCAACGAGCATTGATGACCTTAGACACCACAGACAAAGTAATCGACATTTATACCGACGGCGCCTGCAAAGGCAATCCGGGCCCCGGTGGCTGGGGCGCACTGCTGCGTTTCGGCGATCAGGAAAAGGAATTGTTCGGCGGCGAAACGCCGACGACCAACAATCGCATGGAACTCATGGGCGTGATCTCCGCGCTCGAAGCGCTCAAGCGGCCGTGTCGCGTGGTCATTCACACCGACTCGCAATATGTGCAGAAGGGCATCAGCGAGTGGATTCATGGCTGGAAAAAGAAGAACTGGATGACAGCGGCGAAAACGCCGGTCAAGAACGCGGATCTCTGGAAGCGGCTTGATGCGCTGGTGGTCCAGCATCAGATTGAATGGCGCTGGGTGAAAGGCCATTCGGGCCATCCGGAAAACGAACGCGCCGACGCGCTTGCGAATCGCGGCGTCACTTCACTCGCCGAAGGTTAATTTTTATCTCTATGCGCCAACTCGTACTCGATACAGAAACCACCGGCCTCAACGCCCGCACGGGCGACCGTATTATTGAAATCGGCTGCGTCGAACTTGTGAATCGACGACTGACCGGTAATAACCTGCACTTTTACGTGAATCCGGGACGCGACAGCGATCCGGGCGCGCTCGCGGTGCACGGCCTGACCACAGAATTTCTCAGCGATAAACCCAAGTTCGCCGATATCGCCGCCGAGTTGCGCGACTTCGTGGCGGGCGCGGAGCTGATCATCCACAACGCGCCATTCGACGTCGGTTTCATGGACGTGGAATTTGGTTTGGTCGGCATGCCTGGCGTGAAGGAAGTGTGCGGGGGTGTGATCGACACGCTCGTGCAAGCGAAGCAGATGTTCCCCGGCAAACGCAATTCACTCGATGCATTGTGCGACCGGTTTGGCATCAGCAACGCGCATCGGACGTTGCATGGCGCCCTGCTCGACTCGGAATTGCTGGCAGAAGTTTATCTGGCGATGACGCGTGGCCAGGAAAGCCTGGTGATCGACATGCTCGGAGAGACGCAGTCGACGGGCGAAGGTTTCGCGTCACGTATTGCGCTTGATGATTTGCAATTGCCGGTGCTGGTGGCATCGGAGGATGAATTGAGCGCGCATCTCGCGGTTCTCGACGATCTCGACAAGGCGGTCAAGGGAATCAGCGTATGGCGGATCGAGACTGTAATCGCAGTCGAGGTAGCGGCGGCGCCGTGATCAGCGTAATCACGTAATGCAGTTATTGAAGTGCTCAAAGATTCACTTTACGAAATCCACAAGCTCTGACATAATCCAAAGCTCTTCGGGTGGTTAGCTCAGCGGTAGAGCACTGCCTTCACACGGCAGGGGTCACAGGTTCAATCCCTGTACCACCCACCAGATTCGCGGTTGAGTTCGCATCGCGTTGAAAAAAGGCTCTCAGGCAAATCCTTGAGAGCCTTTTTCTTTTGTGCGTGCAAACCGGATTGCACGGATCTAATTTGAACGTTGTTTTCCGAAACGACACATCTGCTGAACCCACATCCCCGTCCCTTTCCCGTTGTGCGAAACGATTCAAGACTTCTCTTAGAACAGTTCTCAGTGCGTTCCTGCGCGAACAAAAACGACCTCTTTGTCGTCGGCACGGTAGATCAACAAAAAATCCCCGCCTACATGACATTCGCGATGATCCGCCCAGTCACCGTTTAGCTCATGATCCTTGTATTCGGCTGGAAGTGGTCCGTCGTTGGCGGTCAGTAACTGCATCGTATTTTGAGTGCCCGCAAGTCGTAACGGCCTGAGTGCGACAGATTCACCCAATCTTTTTCAAACTGCTTCGTGCGATCGCTTCTTCGAGGCAGCTTTGCCCTTTTTTGCTTCGAGTTCATTGAATAAATCCGCTGGAGAGTCGAAGCGCGCTTTTCCCTTCATCGCCCGGGATTCGTGAAGTGCTTGCAAAGTGATTTCGTTGGAAATTCGGACGTCAAACGGCAGCCCGCCATAAACGGCCACTTGGCGAAGAAACATTCGAATGGCGTCGGATATGGTTAGCCCGTTTTCAGCCAACACCGTTTCGGCGCTTTTCTTCAGATCAGGCTCGATACGCGTGCGCACGTCAGCAGATTTAGGGTCACAGGTGCCATTGGTTTGAACCTCGTAGCGTTAGTTCTGGACGCTCAACGCGGCAACGTCCATGACGCACGAGAGTGAAGTTCCACATTGGATTCGAGCGTCGTAGTGCCATGTAGCTACAACGGCACTACGCAGCAATTTGCTGCAAGTCAACTCGGTCTAATTTCCCTCTGCAAACTCGGGATGAGCGCCCTCCCACAGCGCATAACCGCAGTGCGTCAGGACCTTAAAGACAAGATAGAGGATTAACCGCTAAACGCAGGCCAGCCACTCATATCTACCGGACCTTTGATGCGCGTAAGCGGAAAGGTCTCATTCTCACGCAACGTCTCCACTCGTCCGTCGCCGAGAAAGTGCACCGCGTGACGCTCGCCGAGCACCGTGCCAAACGTACCATCCGAGTACAAAGCCGAGCCTTCAGGCAACACCAGCACCTGCTCCGGTGCATTAATCGCGAGAAACTCCGCCAGGCGCTCTTCACGGCTCTCGCCGTTGTGCCCGACAGGCTTCCCGCCGATGAAATGCGGATTGACCTGAAACGGAACTAGCCCAAGCGCGCGAAGCGTGGGCGGTTGAACAACCGGCATGTCATTAGTGGTACGGATCGTCGGACACGCTACATTACTTCCCGCGCTCCACCCAACATACGGCGTACCCGCTATCACCTTCGCGCGGATCGCATCGGCAATGCCCGCATCGTAGAGTCGCTTGAGCAGCGCGAACGTGTTGCCGCCTCCGATTGCTATAGCCTCGGCTTGTTCTATCGCTGCAAGTGGGTCGTCGCTGCGATGAATCGATTCCAGCGCATAGCCAAGACGTTCAAACGCCGGCTTGACCAGATCTTCGTAGCTATCGAAGCTGAACGTGACGGCCGCGAACGGTACGAACAACACCTTGCGAGGCTCGTGCTTCAACAGAACGTGAATCTGCTCGCCAGCATGTTCCAGATAACCGAGCTGGTCCTTGCGCGAACTGCTCATCAAAAGAATGCGTTGTGTCATGCCATACATCCCTTGGTCACCGCCCGACGCTGACTGAAGCAGATCCCAACCCGCTTACCGCGCGCCCGCGTACTCAAGCCGCGACGCTTGAACTCTGGCGCAACGACATATCCAGCGCGCGCGCCGTGTTGCGGTCGCCTTCGCTCGCCAGCGCAGTGCGAAAGACAGTTTTGCGATTATGTCCGGCGGCGGCGGGTGAATCCCACAGCAATTCCATCTTGGGACGCGCATCGCGGCCGAACAAACCGCGCTTCTTCGGCACAACGGCGACGGCGGTAGCGATGCCTCCCAAGCCAGCGGATCCATTTTCGGAAGCCGTGGCTTCGACCGTCCCTTCAGGCCATTTCACCGATAACTCGCGCGCATCGTACTGACCCAGTTTGCGGCTTTCGGCCCAGACGACTGCGGTACGCGTGGTGGTATCGATGGAAATGGCATAACGGCCAATAGCAAACCGGCGCGCAGCGATATTCGTGCGCCACAGCGCGCGCGGCCGGCAAATCCACAGCACCACGGCATAAAGCGCGGGCGCCACGAGCAGCCAACCATTGGTTTCGCCCAGTGCGTGCACGGCATTTTTCCAGCCGGCGGTCCACGTAAAGAACCCGACCGACCACACCGCGAACAGAAAACTCAGCAGCGCGAGCAGCCGCAACGCTTGCCGCAACCATTGCGGCAGCGGATGCAGCGGCCGTTCCGCGCGCGCCCGGGCACCCGGAAGGAACAGCAGCAGGAACAAGAGGACGAGTGTCACGCAGGCCCACGGCGACGAAGTCATCGCACGCATTGAAGAGAGGTAGCCCATCTGCGACATCGACAGTAACCAGCGCGCGGCCAGCACGAGTCCGATCGCCCGCAGCGCGAACACAGTGCCAGCACCGGGTGCCGGGCTCGCGCTACTCTGCTTCGTTCTCGCCAAAACTTCGCTCCTGTTCACAACTGTCCTTATTAGTCCGGCAAGCGCGGTAAGTTCCTCCCGTCGCGCGATGCGATTTTCAAGAGACTTCCACACCTGTCCACACGTTCGCGCAGATGCTGCACTGCATTTCACGAGGCCCGCACATTATAGGGAGAATGTCGAAAACGGCATCGGCCCGGCAGGCTCAACCCGACGATAACGCGTGAAGCTTGCCCCCGCAGTGTGTCAAAACAACAACGCCCCGCGCGCCTGACGGCGCACGGGGCGTTGTTTTCGCTCAATCAGCAAGCTAGCGGGAAGTTAGCGATCAGGCGGCGTTCGCAAGATCGCAATCGAACTCAAAAATCAGCCCGCGTTAACTTCGCGCAGAACGGTACGACGCTTGGCGCGCAGCAGTTCTTCGTACGTCTGCACATAGCGCGCGGCCATGACTTTCGATGAAAAACGCGTTTCGAACGCCTGACGCACTTTGGCGCGCGGCAGCGTGTCGAGGCGCTTCACGGCAGCGATCGCGCTCAATTCGTCTTCCACGACAAAACCCGACACGCCGTTTTCGATCACTTCCGGCACCGAACCACGGTTGAACGCGATCACAGGCGTGCCGCAAGCCATGGCTTCGATCATCACCAGGCCAAACGGCTCCGGCCAGTCGATCGGGAACAGCAACGCGTGCGCGTTGCCGAGGAATTCGGTCTTCTGCTGCTCGTTGATCTCACCAATGTACTCAACATGCGGCAGCGCGAACAACGGCTTGATCTGCTCTTCGTAATACGCGCGATCGGCGTTATCGATTTTTGCCGCGATCTTGATCTTCATGCCCGCTGCGCCAGCAATGCGGATTGCCCGATCGACACGCTTTTCTGGCGAAATACGGCCGAGGAACGCGAGGTAGCCCGGTTCAACATTCGGGATCGGCGTGAGCAGGTTTTCCGGCAGGCCGTGATAAACAGTCGAGAGCCAGTTGGCTTGCGGCAACGGCTGACGCTGGTTGTCGGAGATCGAGACAACCGGCGCTTCGTTGAACGTGCTGAAGATCGGCTGCAGTTCCGGCAGGTCGAGACGACCGTGCATGGTCGTCAGGAACGGCACCGGCTGGCGCGAGAACAGCGAGAACGGGTAATAGTCGATGTGAAAGTGCAATACATCAAATTCGTCAGCGCGACGGCGGACTTCTTCCAGCAACAGCATATGGGGCGCCATCGTGTCGCGGATGGTCGGGTCGAGGCGCAGCGCCTGCGGCCAGAAGGCTTCGAGCTTCGCCGACGTTTGCGAATCACCGCTCGCGAACAAAGTGACGTCATGACCGGCTTCAACCAGCGCTTCGGTCAGATAGGACACCACACGCTCCGTGCCGCCGTAGAACTTTGGGGGGACGGCTTCGTGAAGAGGCGCGATTTGAGCGATTCGCATGTCGGAAACTCCTAATAATGTCAGGCAAAAATTGATGCGCTTGGCATCGGTCGTTTAATCGAGCGAATCGCCCTACCCGGATTCGGCACGGTGCTGGTGTCTCCAGCGAAATGGCCGATAGCACGAGAAAAAATCGCGATGCTTCGCTGTTTGCTTGGGTGTTGCTGCTGCTATGGGTACCGGGCGTCTGGTTCAGAGCGTGATCAGGCAGAGCAAGATCGATTCCATCTCGTAAATGCAACGCACCCAGCCATAAACGCACAACCTGCGGAGCCGTTGACCGGAACCTACAACAACCTGTCAAAACGCCTAAGGGGAAACCCGGGGTGCAGTATCCCGGTTTTTACAAGGTTTCCAACCTTACATTTCAACTTATTTAGGTTGTTACACCGTCGATACACTTTGCAAACCCTTGTTTATCAAGGCTGTTCTACGCTGACCACATGGACGCAACTCATCGTCCAAATCGATCGCAGCCACGCTTTAGATGCGAAAGCGCTGCGAGTTCCTCCAAATCCGCCGACGCTGTGACGCGCTGTGACGTAATGGCCGCCGCCGGATTTGCCATTAGCACCGCTCTGCAGGTAGCGGGACCGCGACGTGCTTTCACCCTGCCAAGGGCGAAGTTTCCAGTTGAATTTCCAGTTGAAGCTAGTTCATGTCGAAGTACCGCGACAGCACCGGGCGGACCGTGAAAGGTGCACGACGCGTCACCAGCAGGCATTGATTGCCCGATTCAGACGACGCACGTTTGCTGAAAATCAGCGTCAACTGATGAAGTTGCGGCACGGAAAGCATTATGCGAGACGATTTGGCTCGCTACACTCGCTACAATTCAGCATCGGTGCTGCACGCCATTGGCACGTCATTGCCACGCTGGCCAGAAGCGCCGTGCTTGGCGACCCTCGGCGAAGCATCGCGCTCAACCGCTCTACTCGAACGAAAACGACCATTGGACCAACTCACTGTCTCCCAGCGTAACGTACACAACGCGAAGCTTGCGAGCTATGCAAATCGCCCGTTGGCCTTCCTGTTCCGTTACATCCGCCGGCACCCGGTCGCACACACCATCGTGCTGGTCAGTGTGCTGTCCGCTGTCGGCTGCGCGCTCGCCTCACAGTACGCGATCAAACATCTGATCGACGTGCTGGGCCAGGGCCGCGGCCATCCCGGCCCGCTTTGGGCCGCCTTCATGATCCTGGTCGGCCTGATCGCCGCCGACAACATGCTGTGGCGCGTCGGCGGCTGGGTCGGCGCGCACGCGTTCGTCGTGGTGACGGGCGACCTGCGGCGCGACCTGTTCTCCTACCTCAGCGGCCATTCTCCGACGTACTTCTCGGAGAAACAGCCCGGCATGCTCGCGAGCCGGATCACGGCGACATCCAATGCGATCTATACCGCCGAAAACACCATGGCGTGGAACGTATTGCCGCCATGCATCGCGGTCGTTGGCGCCATTGTGATGATCGTCGCGGTGAATCCGCTGATGGCCGGCTGTCTGATGCTCGCGTCGGCCATTCTCGCGCTGGTGCTGTACCGGCTCGCTGGACGCGGCTCGGCACGGCATCACACGTTTGCCACGAAAGCGGCATCTGTTGACGGCGAACTGGTTGACGTGATCGGCAACATGGCGCTCGTGCGTGCATTTGGTATGACGTTTCGCGAGCAAAAACGCTTTGGCTCGACGGTCAAGGCCGAAATGGTCGCGCGTCAGCAAAGCTTGCTGTATCTCGAGAAGCTGCGGCTGTTCCACGCTGTTGTGACCGCGATTCTCTCTGCTGGACTGCTTGGCTGGGCGTTGTGGCTGTGGTCGAAGGGGCGAGCAACGTCCGGCGATATCGTGCTGGTCAGTTCACTCGGTTTCACGATTCTCCACGGCACACGCGATCTCGCGGTCGCCCTCGTGGATGTCACGCAGCACGTCGCGCGTCTGGCGGAAGCCGTGCAAACACTGCTGGAACCACACGGCATGCCCGATCGGTCCGACGCAACGGAGCTCGTGCCTCAAGGCGGGCGGGTGGACTTCGAGGAAGTCACGTTCGCGTACCCGCGCCGCCGGCCGATTCTCGATAAATTCAACCTGCACATCGAGCCGGGTCAGCGTGTCGGGCTGATCGGCAAGTCGGGCGCCGGGAAATCCACGGTGCTCGCGCTGTTGCAACGCTTCTATGAACCGCAAGGCGGCTCCATCAAGGTCGACGGACAGGATATCTCGCTGATCACGCAGGACAGCCTGCGGATGTCGATTGCGCTCGTGCCGCAGGACATTTCGCTATTTCACCGGACCGTGTACGAGAACATTGCGTACGGCCGGCCGGACGCGTCGCGCGAAGAAGTGCTCGCCGCCGCCCGCGAGGCGCGCTGCTCGGATTTCATCGACGCGATGCCGGAAGGATTCGACACCATCGTGGGCGATCGTGGTGTGAAGTTATCGGGCGGACAGCGTCAGCGCATTGCCATTGCGCGGGCGATCCTGAAAAACGCGCCTATTCTGCTGCTCGACGAAGCGACATCGGCGCTCGATAGTTCGTCGGAAGAAGCCATTCAGCAGGCACTCGACCGGCTGATGGTCGGACGCACGGTGATCGCAATTGCGCACCGATTGTCCACGTTGCAAGGCTTTGACCGGATTATCGTGATGAGCGCCGGCAAGGTGATCGACGATGGTTCGCCGGATCAGTTGCGTAACCGGCCGGGCTTGTATCGGGAACTGCTGTCCAAGCAGCACGGCAAGTTGCCCCCGGCGACCATGCCCTCGCAACAACTGGCGGCGAAGGCTGAATCGACCTGAGCTTGCTTCATCGCGACTCGAACGAAAAAAAGCCGCTTCGGATTCGTCAGACCGAAGCGGCTTTTTTACGCCCGCAAATTTTTTACGCCTGCAGATCGCGCATGAAATTATCGCGCCATACCGAAACGTTGTTCTCGCGAAGCTGGGCGAACATGTCCGTGTAACGGACCTTTCGCTCGTTCAGCGGCATCGCGAGCGCAGTGGCCAGTGCGTCCGCCATGCCGTCGATATCGAGCGGATTCACGATCAGCGCACCGTTTAATTCTTGCGCCGCGCCCGCGAATTGCGACAGGACGAGCACGCCGGGATCGTCGGGATCCTGCGCCGCCACGTATTCCTTCGCGACCAGGTTCATGCCATCGCGCAACGGCGTGACGAAGCCCACATGCGACGCGCGAAACAACGCGGCGAGCACAGGCCGCTCATATTGCCGATGAATATAGCGGATCGGCGTCCAGTCGAGCTCCGCATAGCGCCCGTTGATACGCCCCGATTCCCCTTCGAGCTGCAACCGGATGTCGCGATACGTGTCCATATCGGCGCGTGTGGGTGGCGCGATCTGCACGAACGAGACGTTGTTGCGTTGCGCCGGCTGATGTTCCAGCAGCTTTTCGAACGCACGAAAACGCTCGACCAGCCCCTTCGAATAATCAAGCCGATCGACGCTCATGATCAGCTTGCGATCGCGCAGCGTCGTCTTGACGGTCTGCACTTCGCGCCCGCTTTCGCCGTCTTTGGCGAGCGAGGCAATCTCATCGGGATAAACGCCGATCGGATAAGCCGCCGCCCGCAAGGTCTTGCCAAACGCGCTCACCGCATTCGGCTCGCCACTAATGCGTACCACCGAGCCATTCGCCTCCGTCTCGATGTAATCGCAAAACGCACGCAGATCGGGCGCTGTCTGGAAACCGAGCAGGTCGAAGGAACACAGCGCCTCGACCAGCACGCGATGCCGCGGCACGCTGAGCAGAACCTGCGCCGCCGGAAACGGAATGTGCAGGAAAAAACCGATGCGGTTCGTCACGCCCTCATCGCGCAACGCCTGGGCGAACGGGATCAGGTGATAGTCGTGGACCCAGATGACGTCGTCAGGTTTCAGCAGCGGCGCCAGTTGTTTGGCGAGCCAGCGGTTCACGCGGCAATAACCATCGAATTCATCGCGGTCGAACTGGATCAGATCTGGCCGGTAGTGAAACGCCGGCCACAACGTGGCGTTCGAAAAGCCGCGGTAGTACTGGTCATAATCGCGTTGCGCCAAGCCGATGGTCGCGAACGTCACGCGTCCACGCTCTTCCAGCGTGATGCCTTCGGGTGGCTCGGCGACCACGTCGCCGCTCCAGCCGAACCACATACCGCCGGTTTCCTTGAGCGCGTCGTAGACACCGACCGCCAAGCCGCCCGCCGCCGGACCGCCTTCGGAGATTGGCGCGACCCGGTTCGAAACGATGATCAGCCTGCTCACGAACGCGTTCCTGTAGAACTTTGAATTCCCGCGATCCTCTCCAGCCATTCGAGCAGCGCGCCAACCGATTCCACGCGTGAATGCGCGAGCGTGTCGCCGGCGCCAACCTTGATCGAGACGCCGTTACGCTCGTTCACCACGGCGAAGCCCTTCTCGTCCGTCAGATCGTCGCCGATAAACACCGGCCGGCGGCCCGCGAACGGCGGCTCATTGAGGAAAGCTCGCACTGCACGGCCTTTATCGACGTCCTTCGGCTTGATTTCGTAGACCATCTTGCCGGGCTGCAGCACGTAGGCATCGGCGTATTGGGCGACGAGTTTCTCGGTCACCTCGCGCGCCGCCGCGCCGCGCTCCGGCGCATTGCGGTAATGCAGCGCAAGGGCCGCGCCCTTGATTTCCAGCAGCATGCCCGGATTGGCCGTCACCGCGCCTTCGAGCACGTGTTCCATGCGCAGCAAGCGCTCGTCGTTGAAACCAACCCGCAACACATCCCCGTTCGAGTCGCGCCGCTCGGCGCCGTGCAAACCCGCCACGGGCAGGCCGGGCATTGAAAGAAACGAGTCGATGCTGTCAATCCCGCGTCCAGACACGATCGCCACCGCGCCGTTGGTCGCGCGACGCAATGCGCTCAGGATGGTTGGCACGGCCGGCTGCACGGTGATGCCGTCCGGCGTGGGTGCAAGTTCGACGAGCGTGCCGTCGAAATCGAAGAAAAAAGCGGTGGTGGCAAGCGGAAAATTGTCTGGGAGGTTTTGCATCTATATCTGCCTTTCAGCCGGAGAAAGACCGGAAAAGTGTGCGCATGTTACCGCGCTTTGTAACCCCATCTGGGAAAGCGGCGTTGGACTCGTCGTGCACGCTCATGCCGCAAGCCAACACCCGGTGCTACGTCTGCTTATCACTCGCTTATCACCTCACGCAGCTTTCGAACCTGCTTCGGCGCCCTTTCAGCCTTATTTTGCAGGCGTGCGGCATAACGCCTCGGCCACATACCGGCGCGGCTGTACGCGCGGCGTAAGCTTCTATTCTGAGATAGAGTCGGCACCCGGATGGCCTCGCGGACAGATTTTTTGATCACCCGTCCGCGTTGCTACCTTGATGCACCCTACCCTCGTCCGAGTCGCAAAATGTCTTCCTGGTTCAGTTTTCAATCCAAGGGCCGGTTCGCCGCCGTACTCACCGTACCCGCCGCATTATTCACCGCCCTGATCCTGAGCGCGGGCCTTGCTGCGTGCTCCCACCCAGATACAACGCCCTGGAAGCTGACCGATGTCAGCGGCCATCTGCCCGACCTGGACTTCAAGCTCACCGACGATACCGGCAAACCCGTCACCGGCCAGTCGTTCCTGGGCCAGACCACGCTGGTCTACTTTGGCTATACGCACTGCCCGGACGTGTGTCCGGAGACCATGGCCCGGCTGATTCAAGTCATGCAGCAACTTGGACCCGACGCGAAAAACACGCGCATTGTGTTTATTACCGTCGATCCCGCCCGCGATACCGCGGCTGCGCTGCATGACTACGTACGCGCGTTCGACGCGCAGCACGCGGTTGGCCTGACCGGCACGGACGGGGCGATCGAAAGCATTGCCAAGCGCTATCGGGTGGCTTACCAGATGGAGAAACGCGATCCTTCCGGCGCGTATGACGTCACGCATAGTTCGGCCGTGTATATCTTCGATACCCACGGCCACGCGCGCCTGCTCGCCACCGAGAGCGACTCTATCGATACGATCACGCACGATTTGCGCCGCGTGATCGACTCGACCGAGTCCTGAGTTCTTTCGCAGAGTCTCTATGTTCGGCGCATCCAGATGTGCGGAATGTCGTCTTCCACGTGAACATCGGAGATTGGCTCGAAGCCAAAGCCCGCATAAAAGCGCTGTAATCGCGCTTGTGCATGCAAGCGTATTGGCTGGCCGGGCCATTGTTCACGGATAAATTCCAGCGTGCGTTCGAGCATCGCCTGGCCCAACCCGATACCGCGAAAACCGGCTGTGGTCAGCACGCGGCCAATGCGGATATCGGACTCTTCTGTTCCTTTCGTGCTGTCTGCCGAGTTCGGAAGCAGGACTCGCAAATAACCGGTAAGGGTCGGCCGTGCATCCGTCGAACGTCGATATACAAGCAAATGCCAAGCGTCGGCATCCTGTCCATCGACGTCCCCGTACACGCAATGCTGCTCCACCACGAACACCTCGCTGCGCGCGGCAAGCATGGTGTAGACGTCGAGTGCGCTCAGGTCGTCGAATGGTTTCCAGCGCCAGTCGAATTCGTGGAATGGGTCGATACGTGGCTTGATAAGTGGCTCGGTCATAAGATTTTTGTCGGCGGGCTTCTTCCCCGCGGACCATCGTGGAAATGAAGATGTTGGCAGGTCTGAACGTGTGATTATGCCGCGCGAGGCGGGCGGCGCGTATGCGCGCGGTGCCGGCTGGTGGAAGAATGGGAGGTATCCGTTCCCTCAAATGTCCAAGTCCACTTCGCAAAATCTGATGTGACCGTTTCAATACCCAATAGCATGGCCTGACAACCCTCAAACCTTGCCGACATATTTCTTACGTTCTTATTAAACAATCTTACTTCCCGCAGCCCACCTTCCCTCAGTGCGTTACCGCCAAGTAAATCACGATCACCGTCCCCCCATTAAGTTAAACGAACCTTAATGAACTCGTAACAAAGTGTAACTGTTGTGGGATCGACTGTAACGCAGAAAGGAGGACGTTTAATTAGACTACTCGTCACCCAGTCGGGCGCTTCATTTTCCCGTCGCATTTCTGGAGTGATGCGCTCTATGATTTCGGTAGACCAGATAAGGCCATCGCAATCCGCCGCAAGCGAGATCTCGATAGCTAACGCTTATACATGGCCCAAGCCGGCGCAACGTCTGTCCAGCACGTTTTTCAAACTTGCTTATCGTTGGTCCCATTCAAGTGCGTTTCGACATAACGAGCGCTTGTGGCACGGTGTGTCCATTAAGCGGGATTCACGCGGCTTTCTGAAACAGATGTCGATTGAAGGCCATGATTTGCTGGTGGAGAATCCAGATGACCTGCTCGGCTCTCAAACAGGTGATTGCCATTTGATTGCCACGGGCCCATCGGTCAATGACATTGATTATGGTGCGCTTGATCTCCATAACGTCATGGGAGTTAACGGCGCAATCGCTTTACAAGATAAACATCCGGTCCGGTTTGAATATTATTGCATCGTCGATGCCGGATTTGTCCGAAAGCGCCCTGACCTGGTGGCACGCGTGGTTCAGCAAAAGCTGACGTTATTTGCGACCCCGTTAGTTCTATGGTACATCGCGCAATACTTTCCGTTATCCAAGTTTCGCTGCCGAGTATTTCTCATTGAAGATATTCAATATCCCGCTCGCAAGCGTGCATTACTAAAACACGAACTCCTTGCTACGCATGCGAGTACGGATCTCGTGCTGTTTGACGAAGAACCTGCGCTGGGTTTCAGTTTCAATATCAGGCGGGGCATATTCGATGGCCGTACCGTGGCCTACACGGGCTTACAAGTGCTCACGTCCCTCGGGTTCAAGACAATCTTTATGCATGGGCTCGATTTGCTGAACGCAGCACATACGCCGCGCTTCTACGAAACCAGAGAAAACATGCAGCCTAGCGCGCTGGACGGAGATTTTCATTCGTTCATAGAACCGTCGTTTCGCCACGCTGCCCCGCTGTTAAGCCGTCGCGGCATACGCGTGGTGAACCTCTCGGCGCAGAGCGCGCTTGGGAGCGACATTATCGAAAAGGACGACTGGCACTCACTGGCTCATGCAACTCTTGAACAGGAATAATCCGCGGCCAAAGGCGGTTGACCTTACCTGGCGCGGTATCGCGCAATGAAGGTCGTTCATATTTCCAATACGCCGGTTGCCGGAAGTCCTGGCAACATTGTTTCGGCACTTAACCGGCTCACCGACGTCCAGGCGCGCCATATAGTTTTCAATAGCAGCGCATATCGCAGCCGAACCTTCGCTGTCGATATCGACTGGAAAACTCAGCAGCAGCAGGCGCTCGACGTCATTGCCAATGCGGACGTCATTCACGTTCATCAGTTCTTCTCATTCGACGACACATTCGGTCCGAATTTTCATCAGCGATTCGGCAAGAAAAAAATCATCAAGCAATACCATTCGGCCCCGGATCTCTGGGCCAAGGGCGACGCCGGGCTGGTCCAGCGGATCGTCTATGAGGACGTGCCGCAACTCGTTATTGCGCAGGGTCCTGAGCGCTATTACCCGTTGGCCCGGGTGGTTCCCAATGTGATCCCGCTGAACGATCCCCGTTACCTGCCCGGTCCGGAGAGCCGCAGCAATACGGACGGCATGCCGGTCGTCACGTTTTCTCCGAGCGGCCGGTCATCTGCGTGGAAAACGCGCTGGGAAACCAAAGGCGTTCCGCAGACGCTCAAGCTGCTGCGCAAGCTGGAGCGTAAGGGCTTATGCAAGCTTCAATTGATTGTCGATACACCGCACGACGCGTGTTTGCGGGCGAAGCAACAAGCGGCGATTGCCATCGATGAATGCGTGACCGGCAATTATCACTTGAGCGGGCTGGAGGCGTTGTCACAGGGGAAACCCACGCTGGGTCATCTGGACAATCGCGTTCAGTCGCAGTTGAGGGCCATGACGGGTGCGCTTGAGCTGCCCTGGATCGATGTACGGCTGGAAGAGGCCGAAGGTCCTCTGCGTGAACTGCTGTGGGATCGTGCGTTACGCGCGGAACTGGGCGCGACCTCGCGGCAGTGGATGGAGACGTACTATCAGGAAGCGGCGATGGTTGAGCATTATCGACGCGCGTATCTTGATCTTTTTGAGGCGCCGTCTCGATTCCATGTTCGACGCTTCGTCGGGCATAGCGAACCCTGGCTTGCTGTGGCTTTGCCGAATCATCGCTGGACCGCGCGCAAAAGAGCCAACAGCCCGTGGAGAACGCTCGTTGAAACGGTACGCGGGCGCTGAGGCGGGATAAGCAGCCTCAGCCCTCCGGTCTTTGCGTCCAGATCGACGTCTACTTTGGCGCGATATCGCGTTCCACACGCTTGATATGCTGTTCAACGTAGAAAGCCGCGGCATCCGCATCGCCCTGAACCACGGCCTCGTAGATCAACCGATGTTCAGCCACGTAAAGACGAATCCGGCCCGCGTCGTAAATACCCTCGTCTTTCAGACGCTTCCACAACGGCTGGTCCATCGAACTGGCCACTTCATCTGCAATCTTGACCATCAACGCATCGCCGGTCATCACCGCCAGTTGCCGATGAAACAAGCGGTCGCTGCTATTCCATAGCGCGCGCTGCGCAGGGTCGTCGATGTCGTAGATGTTTTCCATCTGGCTGAGATACTGCTCGGCCATCGGGTCGCGCTGTGCGCGCGCAGCCGCGCGCCGGGCTACGGCCGGTTCCAGGACCATCCGCACATCGAGCGTTGAACTGGGACTGAAATCGGCCGTTCCGGTATCTGCTGCCCGATGTGACAAGCGATAAATGGCGTCACCGCAGACGAACGTCCCCGAGTTGCGCTTCGTGACAACAAGCCCTTCATTCTGCAGCGCGCCGATCGCCTCGCGAACGGCCGGACGTCCGACACCAAACAACGCCGCGAGATCCCGCTCCGATGGCAGCCGCGAGTCTGGCAGGAATCGGCCCGCAGCAATCTCGTCGCGAATTCGCTCGGACACTTGTTCGTAGATTTGCCGTGGGCGGAACGACGAGCCGTCGAGCTCAGCGTGAATGGCTGCCATCTTCAATCTCACCAAACGTGGTCACGGGGAAGACCAAAACCAGCCCAAATATTTTGAATGGTTGATTAGAGAACCAATTTTGGCCTATATTTAGCACCAGTATAGTCGACCTCGGAGATTACCCAATGAAAAAAGCTGTCGCAAGTTTCCTGGTCGCTTCGGCGGCTTTTGCCAATGCTGGCGTCCACGCGCAAGAAGTCGTGACGATTGGTCATTCGGCGCCACTCACCGGCCCACAGGCCGTCAACGGAAAGGACAACGAAAACGGCGCGCGGCTCGCAGTAGAGGATTTGAACAAGAAAGGCGTCGTCGTCGCGGGGAAGAAAGTGACGTTCAAACTGGATTCGGAAGATGACCAGGCCGATCCCAAGATTGGTGTCCAGATCGCCCAAAAGCTCGCCGACAGCGGTGTGGTTGCCGTCCTTGGACCGTACAACTCGGGCGTCGCCATTCCGGCATCGCAGATCTACCATTCCGCCGGCATCCCGATGCTCCCGGTCGCATCGAACCCTGCCCTGACTACACAGGGCTTCAACAACATCTTTCGCATTGGCGCGAGCGACGAGCAGCTCGGCGGCACCATGGGCGAGTTCGCTGCCAAAACACTGAAGGCGAAGACCGCTGCAATCGTCGACGACCGCACGGCTTACGGCCAAGGCGTCGCGGAACAGTTCGCAAGCGTGGCAAAGGCGCACGGCATCAAGATCGTCGGCAACGAGTACACCAACTCCAGCGCGACCGATTTCCTCGGCATCCTGACCACCATCAAGGCCAAGAATCCTGACGTGATCTTCTTCGGCGGATACGCAGCGCAGGGCGCGCCGATGGCCAAGCAGATGCGCCAGCGCGGACTCCGGGCGAAGCTGCTCGGCGGCGACGGCATCTGCTCTGCCGATATGGGCAAGGTGGCGGGTGAGGATGCATCGATCGTGTATTGCGCGCAAGGCGGCACGTCGCTCGAGAAGACGGCTGCGGGCCGCGATTTCCTCAAGCGCTATAAAGACACGTATCACACCGATACGCAGGTCTACGCTGTCAGCTACTACGACGGCATGATGCTGCTTGCCGACGCAATGGTGAAGGCCGGCACGACCACGGACAAAGCAAAGTTGACCGCGCAACTGGCGAAGACGGACTACAAGGGCATCGCAGGAACCTATTCCTTCGACGCGAAAGGCGACCTGAAGGGTGCGCCCACGACCGTGTATGTCATCAAGAACGGCTTGCCGGTTGCGTACGGCCAGTGATGCACCTGGAATTGAAATGAAAATCACGAAATCAATCAGCACGGTCGAGGTTCATACCGGTGGCGAGGCGTTTCGGATCGTCACGAGCGGTCTGCCGAAGATGCCGGGAAAGACTATCGTCGCGCGTCGCGCCTGGCTGAAGGAGCACGCTGACCACATTCGCCGCGCGCTCATGTTCGAGCCACGCGGTCACGCCGACATGTACGGCGGTTACCTCACGGAGCCCGTCAGTGAAAACGCCGATTTTGGCGTGATCTTCGTGCACAACGAAGGCTACAGCGATCATTGCGGCCATGGCGTGATCGGCCTCGCGACAGCGGCGGTGGAACTGGGCTGGATCGAACGGACTTCGCCGGAAACACGCGTGGGAATAGATGCCCCGTGTGGTTTCATCGAGGCGTTCGTGCAATGGGATGGAAACCATGCCGGCAACGTACGCTTCGTGAATGTGCCCTCGTTCATCTGGCAGCGTGACGTCACCGTGGAGACACCCTCGTTCGGGAGCGTTACCGGCGACATCGCCTTTGGCGGAGCGTTCTATTTTTACGCCGACGGCGCTCCTTTCGACCTGCTCATTCGCGAATCAGCCATCGACAAACTGATTCAATTCGGCGCCGAAGTAAAGGCTGCTGCCAATGCGGCGGTCAAGGTGGTACATCCCGAGATTCCGGAGCTGAATCACATCTACGGCACGATCATCGCCAATCAACCGCGGCACGCGGGCTCCACGCAGGCGAACTGCTGCGTCTTCGCCGACCGTGAAGTCGATCGCTCCCCAACCGGCTCGGGCACGGCCGGCAGGGTTGCGCAACTGTACTTTCGTGGCATGCTGGACAAAGATGAAACGCTGATCAACGAGTCGGTGATCGGCACTATATTCAAGGGGCGCGTGCTGAGCGAAACAAAGCTCGGACCGTTCGATGCAGTCATCCCGGAAGT
>NZ_JAQGMM010000337.1 GCF_028292365.1 Caballeronia sp. | reverse complement strand
GAAGGCAGCGCGAGCGGCACGCTGGCCCCGAAATAACCCACGGGCGTAGGCACCATGCCAAGGTCGACCACGTCCACGCCGGCTTCACGCAGCCCGGCTGCAAGCGCGCCAACAAGCTCCGGACCTGAGAGACGGCCATCACGGGCCACGACGACCGAGTCGCCGCCTTGGCTACGAATCTCGCTGCCAAATGCGCGGCCAATCTTGCGCGCGACGCCGGCATCGACAGTTTTGCCCACGATCCCGCGAATGTCGTAAGCCTTGAAAATGGACTGGGTAACTGGTACTTGCGGTGACTGGCTCATGGAATGGCTACCTGACTAATAATTTAAATGGTTCCGGGGCATCCCGAAGCGTCCCGGGTCACGGAGACCCCTTGATACAGACCTGCGGCCAACGACAAAAAACCTGATTCGACCCACCCGGCCACGGCGCTGAATTAACTGGCCCGACAACTCGCCGACTAACTCGCCCAACGCACGAGCGGCCAGAAACGATACCGGACGAAACGCGAAAAAATAACGAAAGAAATTCGTCGCGCGCGATCCCGATGCTCGTAACGCCCGCTTCGGAGACCCCTCAGCGTCCCCTCGGCAAGCTTCGTCCACGCGTCGACCAAGCATCAACCAGGCATCAACCACGCGGTTGCGCGTAACTGTTCGCACCTATAATCGCAGTCTTTCCGCGCGGACCTGCGCAAATATTCTAATCCAATGCCCGGACGCTTTTTCACCACAAAGTACAAACGTCGCACCGAATGGCGGAAAACCGCGCGTAGGTTGACGGGTCCCGACAGGGTTTCCGGGACGGTTTTCAACCGCGTCCCGCCAGGGATTGCAGCCAGCCCGGGCAGCTGTTTTACCGCAAGCGCCATGCCTATGGCTACTAAAACGTCAGGCGCCGTCCGCGGATGCTGAACCGGATCAAGAACCCCGATGTCACCAAGGCGCTGGCGAACATCGTCTGGCTGGGTCTGGAACGCCTGACGCAGATCGCGGTCGCCATTGCCATCAGCGGACTGCTCGCGCGCTACTTTGGCCCCGATGTCTTCGGCAAATGGCAATACGCCAACACGCTGCTGCTCGTCCTCTCGCCCATCACCTGGGTGTGCGGCGCGGAAATCCTCGTGCCGACCATCGTGAATCGCCCGCCAGGCCAGCTCGGCACGGTGCTCGGCAGCGCGTTCGTATTGCGCATGGGTGTATCCGCGGCGGCACTCGTCCTCACGTGGATCGGCATTGCAGCGGGTTTCACCAATCCCCTCGTCGGCGCCATGCTCGCCGGCCTCGCCGTGACCATGCTGTTTCGAGAACCGTTCGTCGGCGTGATCAACGCATGGCTGCAAAGCATGACGTACAGCAAACCGCAATTGCTGACCAGCATGCTCACGGCGCTCGCCAAAGCCGCGCTCGTGTACGTGCTCGTGCGCGCAGCAGCAAGCCCGGCGCGCTTCGGCTGGCTGTGGGCGCTGGAAGCGGCGGTCATCGGCGGCGTGTTGATGCTGTATTACATGCATCGACACGGCGGCAAGCTCGGCTGGCACATCGACCGCTCGCTGTTCCGCCATTTCGCGAGCGCCGGCACCGTGTTCTGGCTCGGCCTCATTTGTATGTATCTGTTCCTGAAGCTCGACCGGCTCATGCTCGAACGTCACATTTCGTTCGCCGATCTCGGTCGATATTCCGCCGCGCAGCAACTCAACGAAAACTGGATCACGCTCGCGCTGATGCTCGCGCAGACGATCGCGCCGGCGTTCGTGTATCGCGTGCACGATGCAGTGCAACTGAAACGCAACGTCGGCCGCCTGATCGCGATGACGGCGGCGCTGATGATCGGCGGGGCAATCGTGCTCGACCTGCTCGCGGGTTTCATCATCTCGCGCGTGTTCGGGCCGGCTTACACCGAATCCATCAGCATTTTCCGCTGGGCGGTGTGGCTCTCGGTGCCGGCTGGTGTTGAAGCGATCGGGAACCTCGTCGTGCTTAAATACCAGGCGAAATTCGTGTTGCTCGCCAAGTGGCTGCTGGCGCTGGCGGTGGCTTTCGTCGTGAACCTGATCGCCATTCCGCGCATGGGCAGCTACGGCGCGCTGATCGGGCTGGCGGCGGGGTATCTCGCAGCGGCATCGGTCAATTTCTACTACATTCGCTTCAGGCTGCGGGTATGAGCACCTACTCACCATCCCCGACGCTCGACGACGTCACCGTGCTGATCCCGGTGTTCAACGCCCAGCACGACCTGGATCGCACGCTCGCATCGTTCTGCGAGCGTGCGCCGGTACGGGTACTGGTTGTAGATGACGGCAGCCTGCCGCCCATCGTCGCGCCGTCGGTTGGGAACCTCGTCATCGAGGTGCTGCGCATGCCGCGCAATGGCGGTATTGAGTTAGCGTTGCAGACGGGCGTCGCCGCGCTGGCGGCACGTGGCATCACATACGCGGCGCGCATTGATGCGGGTGATCTGGCGACGCCGTATCGGCTGGAAAAGCAGCGCGCTTATATGGAAACGCATCCGAACACGGCGGCGCTCGGCATGTGGACGCACGTGGTGAGCATGGAGGGCGCGCCGCTGTTCGACCTTCGCCCGCCTGCCGAGCCGGCAGTGATTCGCCACGTCATGCTGCTGCGCGCCTGCTTCTCCCATCCGACGATGATGCTGCGCGTCGGCGCCGTGATGGACGCCGGTAACTATCGCGCGGAGTATCGGGCGGCTGAGGACCTCGATCTGTTCCTACGCCTGATGCAAGACCACGACTGCGCAAATCTGCCGGAGTTCGGCGTGTATTACGAACTGAACGAGCACGGTATCAGCGCGACAAAACGCCGTACTCAAACGCTGTCCACGCTGCGGCTGCAATTGAAATACATGCGTTTGACGAACCTGCCGGACTGGCTCGGCGTGGCGAAGAATATTGCGCATCTGATGCTGCCTTACGGCGCGTTGCGCGCATTGAAAACACGCTTGTTTCACCCATGACGTGAGACTTTGAAGCAAGTCCTTGCTTCAGGCCCTTGCCTTAAACCCCCTTTACCCAGCGCCTGACATACCGTATCTGAAACCTATCGAATGAACGCAGAGAAATCCCGCCTTCGCATTGCCCTCGTCTGCAACACCGCGTGGGCGAACTACACCTACCGGCGCGGCTTGCTGAGGATGCTGATCGAACGCGGCGTGGAGGTTTCCGTGATCGCGCCGCGCGACCGGACCTTCGCGCCGCTCGAAGAAATGGGATGCCGATGCGTGGAGCTGCCGGTGGCGTCAAAAGGCACCAATCCCCGCGATGACCTGAAGACGCTCGCCGCGCTCTATCGCGAATACCGCACCACCCGGCCGCACATGGTGTTTCACTACACAATCA
>NZ_JAQGMM010000336.1 GCF_028292365.1 Caballeronia sp. | reverse complement strand
TTCAACGTGGACTGCTTCGGCCGCCTCGGGTTCCTGCGAATTCAGCGACTGCGTCGCTTCATGCGTGGTCGCGCCTGGCAAAGCATCCGGTGCGTCTGGTGTACCTGGCCCGGCAGCGTGAACAACCACTCCAAGGTCGCCATTCGGCTCGCTGCTAGCGATAACCACCGGCGTGGTTTTGGTCACGTCAGCGTCGGACAAGAGCGCAGATGACGGCGATGCGTCCCCGCTCGAAGCGTCCGGCAACAAAGCAGGTTCACCCTTCGATTCCAGCCCTTGCACCGGCGCAGCGCCGATTGCGGCGGCGTCGTCGCCGGGGAAATCGATCGCATGCTGCGCGAACAGCGACGCTTCCAGTTGCGCCGACGGGTTGTCGAGTGCGGGAAGTTCATCGAGCGCGCTCAAGCCCAAGTCATCCAGGAACTGCTTGGTGGTGGCGTAGAGCGCTGGCCGGCCCGGCACGTCGCGATGACCGATCACCTCGATCCAGCCGCGGTCTTCCAGTTGCTTCACCACCTGCGTGTTCACCGTGACACCGCGAATTTCTTCGATGTCGCCGCGCGTCACAGGCTGCCGATAACCAATGATCGCGAGCGTTTCGAGTACGGCTCGCGAATATTTGGGCGGCTTTTCCGGGTGTAGCCGATCGAGATAGGCCCGCATTGCAGGTTTGCTCTGAAACCGCCATCCGGACGCCAGCGCCACAAGTTCCACGCCGCGTCCTGACCAATCCTGCTTCAGGGCGTCGAGCAAGGTGCGAACTGTGTCTGCCGATATATCGTCGGCGAAAAGCTTGCGCAACTCGGCGAGTTTCAGCGGCTCCTGCGCGCAGATCAAGGCAGTCTCGAGGACGATCTTCGCCTCTTGGGTATTCATGCAGCTAGATAGGACCCTGTATGGTCTATGAACCGGTCAAGTCAGGCCGAATCGAATGACGCCGACTACTCGAACCATTCGCAACGTTCAGACTGGAAAACCGTGGACGAGGATACTGACGACGCGCTCGCCCGATTTCTGATCGGTCATATTGATTGGGAGCACGCACCGGGGGGAGGCAAAACACGGGATCAGATCCTGATCGCCGAGCTTTTCCCAGCCGGACGAAGTAGCGCTTTCCAAGGCGGAAGCACGTGACTGGACGCATATTACGCAAAAACAAACGATGCGTAAAGGTGAAACATTGGGTAGCCGCCAGACTCACGTCTGGCGGCCTTCCGCAGCCGAAACCCTGGCACCCTGTCCCCGTTTTTCCGCCTCTTGTGCCCCGCCAGGTGCAGTCCGTTGGCCGCTTGGCCGCTAAGGTTGGCCGCTAGACTGGTCATTTATCCAGCCGGGTGCGCCTCCATGAACGCTCGCAGGCGTGCGACCCCAGCGTCCAGGCGAGCGGTGTCGCATGCGTAGCACCAGCGCACAAAGCCCTCTCCTTCGGGACCGAACGCACTGCCGGGCGCAAGTCCGAGCGCGCTCTCGCGCACGAGTGCCTTGCACAGTTCGAGACTGCGGTTCGCACCCGGCAGCTTGAAGAACAAGTACATGGAACCGGCTGGCGCCCGCACATCGATACCTGGAATCCGCTGCAATGCCTCCACGAGGTAATCGCGGCTGGCGCGCAGGTCGGCGACCAATGCTTGCGTAAATTGCTCGCCTTCCTTCACTGCGGAGATCCCGGCCATCTGGACGAATGAAGGTGCGCAAGACGTGTTGTACTCAACCAGCTTGCCGAGATCCTCCATCAGGCGCTCAGGCGCCACGATCCAGCCGAGTCGCCAGCCCGTCATCAGCCACGCCTTCGAGAACGAATTCACCGCTATCACCCGTTCGTCGCGGGTCGCCAGATCAAGGAACGAAGGAGCGACCGTGGCGTCTTCGCCGTAATAGAGGCGCTCGTAGACTTCGTCTGCGACCAGCCAGATGCCGAGTTGCCGGCAACGGTCAAGCACCGCCTGCTGCTGCTCGCGTGTCATGACCCAGCCGGTAGGGTTATTCGGCGAGTTGATCATCAGCATGCGCGTGCCGGGCGTGAGAGCGGCCAGCAGTCGGTCTAGATCGAGCGTCCAGCCGTTCGCGCCATAGGTCAACGCGACCGTTTCCACAGTGGCGCCGAGGATCTTGGGAATTTCGACGAGATTCGGCCACAGCGGCGTGACCGCCACCACACGGTCCCCTGCGCCCGCGACCAGCTGTGTTGCCAGCATCAGTGCATTGACCCCGGCGCTCGTCACCGCAATTTCAGCAGGCCGGGTGGCGCCATGCAGCTTGCCGACATAGTCAGCAAGCGCCTCGCGCAGCGGTGCGATGCCCAGGTTGTGCGTATAGAAGGTTGCACCGTCGGCGAGCGCGCGGCTGGCAGCGTCGCGAATGAATTGCGGCGTGACCTGATCTGACTCGCCAAACCAGAACGGCAAAACATCTGGGACACCGAAACCCGCGTTGGCGACCTCGCGGATCTGCGATGGCCGCAGCGCACGGACAGCGTCACGTGCATTCGGCGCACGTTCGCCTCCTGCCTGTGCGCTTACAGGTGTATTTACCAGCACACCCAGTTCCGAGGTAACCGCCCCTTCTGACTCACTCATTACCGCCTCCGCCGATGGAAAGCGAAAGTCTAACGCGACGCCCTCCGAAAAGCGCTGTACGGCGCGCGCGTTAGCCATCAGGCCAGTTCTTGCGCGCTTTCGCGGACTTGGCGGGGCATGCAGGTGTACCAAAGCGCAAAACCGCTGAGATCGAGCAATCGGCTAAGCCAGTTCTTCTACGCGTTTTGGCAATCCGGCGACCAGCCCCCACACCGATTCAGCGGCAGGCGACAACGACCGGTCGCGCCGCCGCACCAGTTCGACGGTTCGCTCGACCCGCGGCACCAGTGGCAACGCGATCAGCGACGAATTCGCCGGCAACGGCAGGGCCAGCCAAGGCAGCACGCTAATGCCGACGCCCGCTTCCACCAGCCCGAACACCGTAGCCGAATGACCCAGTTCCTGCACCACGTCGGCGATAACGTGATGTTCACGCAGCACGGCATCGATAATCGGACGGCTTCCGGAAGCCTGATCCAGCATGACCAGGCGTTCGCCGGACAATGCGGCCCAAGGCACCTCGAGCGCCGCCGCGAGGGCATGGTCCTGCCTCGCAACCGCGCAAAACGAATCGGTCATCACGACTTCCCCATACAGGTCGTCATTGGCGTACGGGCCAATCGCCACACCGAAATCGACTTCGCCAGATTTGACCTTGCGAATCACGTCGCTCTGGAGGTCGTCGCGCAAACCCAGTGAAATCAGCGGAAATTCCCGGACACAGGCCGAAATGACGAGCGGCATGAGACGGCACGCCACGGTCGGACTGGCCGCGACGATGACCCGTCCACGCCGTTGCTGGCCGAGATCCCTGATCTCGCGGAGCGCTTCATCGAGGTCCGACAGCAGCCGTGACACGCTGCCGACGAGATTCGCGCCGACGTCGGTGAGTTGCACCTCGCGGGTAGTCCGGTCGACCAGTTTCATCCCGATCTCCCCCTCGAGCTCACGCACGCACCGGCTCACCGCCGACTGCGTCAGACCGATTTCATCGCCGGCCCGGCTGAAGCTTTGCAGCCTAGCGACTTCAATAAATACGCGCAGTTGTCGCAACGTCACATTGAGCGCTCGGCTCATAACTTCCCCTCATCAATCCACCACATAGATGCAAATTGTAGATCAAGGTCAGTTAAGAAAACGGTTTCATCAAGCGACGCGCTGCGGTGCAGCAAAAATGCATTCGCGCACGCAGGATGGGCTTATTGCACTTGATTGGTGATTGTCCCGATTTCATTAACTGCACTTATAGCGTCTCATACGGGCCATGCTGGCATCGCGCCAGCCTACTGCCGCGAGGCTTTCCGACCGATCGATACACGCATGGCACGGTTCTCGCATTTACTTGTGCAGAGGTCGGCGCCATTGCAGTTTTAAACGCAAATCGTCCGTCGCAATGCTTGCTCCGACCTTACCTGGGTTCGATCTTCGAATTCCGACCAGAGTGCGCGGCGCGGGGCAGCGCACCGGGGTTAGCTTCGCTGAGGTGAAACATGATGTTCGACGATTTAAGAGATAACGAGTGGGCGCTGGTAGAGGCCTTGTTTTGCGCAGAACCGGCACGCAGTGAACGGCGCGGTCGTCCGCGTGTGGAAGCACGTGCCGTCGTCAATGCCGTGTTGTGGGTCCTGTCCACAGGCGAAGGCTGGTCGAAGTTGCCGGGCCGCTATCCGTCGCCGCCGACTTGCCGTCGACGGTTCGACGAATGGCAAGCTGACGGTACGCTCGCGGAAATCGTAAAACGGCTCGGCAACAACGGCCGTGAGGTGTCGTTGCGGGGCCGGATTGGTTCCACCGCTGCGAAACCGCCGGCACCGCCGAGCCGGGACCGTCTGCGTGGCGCATTCTGGACGAACCCGGAATCGTGGCGCGCGCCGGTCAAGATGGCCTGACAGCCTGAAACAACGCGGTAAGCGGCACGTTCGGGCTGTATGGTCGATCGCTGCACGACCGCGCTGTACCGCTAAAGATACGCGAAGCACCCGCGAGCAGGTTTCCTGCGTTTTATCCCGGCTCCCACCCGATGTATCTCCTCGAGTGATGAGCCGACGGTCTGCGCTCGCAGGCCATTCTACTCAGTCAAAAAGTTGCCGGCAGGCGCTCGCCTTTCGTTGATCGAAAGGGAGCGCATGGCGTGCATTGCCTCCACGCACAGTGACGTTGCGGTCGCGCGAACTCGCGCTCCCCAATGGCATGTTGCGGCCAGTCAGGACCCTCGAGAAACAACTCTTTACCAATATTTACAGCATCCTTTCGTATGCTGGCATAGCTTATGAAGCTAGCTAGCGAGCCAATATCGGCTCGAGGGAGTTTTGATCATGAAACCAATGTCACTGCTCGTGTGCGGCATTGTGCTTTCATCACTGGGTACGGGAATGACGGCGCACGCGGAGTCGTCCGCGGGCAACTTCGCGCTGCGCCCGAATACGCAAGCCAGCTTGCAGGACTGGAGGAAGGAACAGGTGCGTGGCGGCGAGATGGCTGAAACCGCGCCGCGTGGGGACTTGCGAGGTGATATCGCGAGTAATGCGCGCGCACGGCCCGAGCCGGATCGCGGAGGCCGCCCGCGTAAGCACTGAGGGACGTTGAAGCGCGGTGAGTCACGAGACAAGCAAGACCGCCGGAATAGCGCGCATTCAAATCATATTTCAGTGGATGGCGGCCGTTCCGGGAACCCTTCTTCGTCGCGTCAGTCGGACTTTATGCCATGAGCACAGCGTGGCAGAAGTAGATCCGGTAAGCCCGTATCCTCGTGATACGGGCTTTTTTTGTCGACGTTTTACCGCTGTCATGAGTGGACCGATTTCACAGCCTCGCTCATTCGACGCAGAAATGGCGCTATTGCAGCCGCAACCGTTTGCCCGAGGTTAAACCGCTGAAGCGCAAGGCCCTTCAGCGCGAAGGTTGGAAGGGCTTTAAGCGCGCGCTTCGGCCAGGGGTTCCTGAAGGACGGCCGGAGAATACGGTGCGTTACGATGCAGATCCCAGTCCATCGAACGCTCGTCGCGGGCGAGACGGGAGAACTCCAGCTTGCCCCGCTCGGTCACTACCGCAATGTCCACAGGGGCGTGAAAACCGGGAGCGGGTGCTACGGTGCGCTGCCGGACCAGCTCCAGCAGGCCCAGGTCGCGTAGATGGCTGAAAACGTTTGGGCGTCTTGCCCACGGAACTTGACGATACTGAGCTCGCCGGAGCGCTTCGAGTACGGCTTCGTTTGAATACGTGGTCATCTCGTTATGTCTTCCAGTGCAGCCGTGACGGCACCACATGGCAGTAACTGACTGCCAGCGGCACCGACTAAACGCGGCACGCCCCGAAACCAGTCAAAATGCCGACTTCGCGGCCCCTGACCGGAACTCGCAGCCGCCGCTTGCGCTAGGTGCTGCTTATTTCTGCTTACCGCTACTTATAATTCCGAGCGCCCGTTAAACGCGCACTACACAACGCGTTCCGCAGTTCCGGCGATGCACTCTCACGAATGCGATGACCACGAAGCGGATTATCTCGAAAACCTATACGTTACCTCAAACCAAATTGGTTCTTATAACTTTATTGCTGCTTTTCTTTGCACTGTTCGCACTTTGGCGACAACGCCGGCGCGCGGTCGCGCTTGTTTGCGCGATGGTGTTCTGGGCGCTGGGCGCGGGTTGGCTTTCGGCACCCCTGCTTCACCTTGCACAGCGCGGGTTCGAGGAGAAATCTACGCCGCAGCAGGTGCATTTCGCATCGCGAACGACTTTTATCCTGCTGGGCGGCGGCACGCGTTACGACGCCGACAAACACCTGATTCCAAAACGCGATGCGTTCACGCGTATTGTTGTCACAGCAGAGTTGTATCGCGAGTGCCGGCGCGCAGGCGGCGCGTGCAGGGTGATCGTAAGTGGCGGCAACCCGCAGCATCATGAACAAGCTGAGGCCGACAACTACGCGCCCTTCCTGCTCGCTCGCGGCGTGAGCGCCAGCGACCTCGTGCTCGAAAACGAGAGCCTCAATACGTACCAGAACGCTCGCTATGTGGCGAGCATCGTGCAGCCTGAGCGCGACGAAACTCTGGTGCTGATTACGTCCGCTTATCACATGCATCGGTCATTGCTTGCCTTCAATGCTTTTGGTCTCGACACACAAGCTTTCATCAGCAATGTGCGGAAATCCAGGGCTACATTCTTTCCCCGCTCACGCGGTTTCATCGATGCTGAAACTGCCCTGCATGAACTGATCGGCCTCGCACGCTTTCGTGTGTACCAACGCGTGGGGCTGTATTGAAACGACTCGGTGTTGAGAGGCATCGGTGTTGCGCGTCATGTGTCAACACCTGCTTCAACACCGTTACTCATCTCGAAATTCAGTACTAGAAACCAATGCGCTTCGCCGGTATTATCGCCGGCTCAGTCAATCGACTGGCCGGGCTGATGCTCTGTTAGAGTCAAACCGCAGTGTCATTGCTGAAATGCGACGGCACTGTAACTACATGTAACGATTCGCGGGCAGGATCGGTATTTGCTACGCAGCGTGTAATGTCTCGCTAATCGGGACAGGCCAACCCGGGTTCAACGAGTCTATGGAGGTAACAATGAAGAAAATGTCCCTGGCAGTCTTGTTTTCCCTGAGCGCAATGACCAGCGCAGCATTTGCACAATCCGATCAGGGCGTCACGATGAGTACGGATCCGGCCAAAATCTCGGATATCGAACAGCGCGCGCAGGACCTGCAATCACGCCAGTCGGCCATGCCGAGCGACATGCCGATGCACAAGAGCACCACGCATCACAAGAAGGGCATGAAGCATTCGAAAGGCACGGCCGAATAAGCGATCGGGTTCAACCGTCGCAACGGCGCGCAAACGTTAGCGGTCGGCGAACCAGTTCCGCGAACCATTTAGCGAGCCGCTCGCCTTAAAAAGCCGGATATGACGCACGAGGCGTTGTATCCGGCTTTCGTTCGTTTGCGACGACTTCAGGAATCGATGCGTTCACCGGCGCGGCGTATGCTACATTCCGCGTCGATAAAATTGAATCGCACTCGTGTGCGGAGGATCGTATGAGCAACATCCAGCTGGATATTGAATGGACCGAAGCAGCATCACGCAAGATTGAAAAGCTGATGCCGCGTAACGCAAAGGACAAGGACGCGTATCTCGCGCTGCCGCCCGTGGAGTGCCTGCCCATGGAAGGCGACGTGCTGTTCCTCGGCCCGGACGGCAAACAACAGCCGTTTATCGTGGCCGAGCGTCAGTACCATCATGACGGCGACGCCGACTGGACCATCATCCTGATCCTCGACGTACCGCACGAGACTCACTAAGGGATGGTGACGTAGGGATGATCGAGCAGTGAGACATGGCTACGCGGATGCACTGACTTCTGCGTGTCCCGTTCAGCCGTTCAGAGCTTTGCCACCACGTTGATTTCGCCGTGCTCAATCAGGTCCGGCAGCGTCTTGCCGAGCGCCTGGATGTGCGGTGTTTGATTGTGTTGCGCTAGCGCCGCCTCGCTCTGCCAGCGCTCGTAGAATACGAATCGGCGGGGCTCCTTGATGTCGCGATGCAGGTCATATTGCAGCGCCCCGGGTTCCTTGAGTGTCGGTGCCACGATGCCCTGCAGGGCTTCCTTCAGCTTGTCTTCGTTACCCGGTTTGGCAACGAATGTCGCGACCACGGCGATTTCCGTCATGACTTGACTCCAGATTAAAGGAGCAAGCATAACGTCGACGCTGCACGCACGCTGAAACGACTTTGAACCGACAAGAAAAAAGCCCGCGTTCCCTTTGGGGAGCGCGGGCAAAAGCCGTCGCCCTACGAGGATAGGCGACGGGGCCATCGAGATCCGCTTGGCCAGCGGACCGCAATTCGTGAAAGTAAATTGGGTGACCTAGGGTGGCATGAAGCAGGACGCCGCTTCATTTAGGCGCCACGCAGATTACATGCCATAGATACAATGTAATCCCTATGCAGTTGATTCCTATAAGCTTTCCCGCACATAAAAAACCAAAAACAGCGCCTGAGCCGAACCTGTAACCATCTGCTGTCACGTGACACCGACATCATGAAAGGTCCGCTTGCCTCCCTCTGATGTCTGTCGCCCGAAGCGTAACGCAGCGACCGCGTTCACTCGCGCGCGTTACCGCGCATTTGAATGCAAAAGGCATTTTCAATGCCTCAACTAATCTCAGAGGTATAAAAAAACCCGCCTGAACTTCAGGCGGGTTAGTCGCGGGTTAGTCATTCCGCGCAGTCTTTCGGTGACATTCAGCTTACTGATTCAATTTGCTGGTTCAGCCTCTTGAACAAGTTTGCAGAAGGTCACTGCGATGTGCTTCAACGCAACTGGTCGTCGAGCAGGCCCATGATCTGGCGCGCTTGCGGCGAGGAATCAACGTTGCCCTTGCTGTCGATGATCGACACACGCGTCTGCGTCTCCGTCAGCGCCCGCACGTTGATCTCATAGTTCTTGGGTAGCTTCTCTTTCTTACCGTGGAACACCTGGCTCCAGAAGCCCTGCTCCGCCGAGGTCATGTCCTTCGGGTCAACATACCGGACGAAATAAATGCCGCGGCCACGATCCCGGTCATCGACGGTAAAGTTCGTCCGGTCGAGCGCCAGACCCACTCGCAGCCACGCACGATCGTAGGGTTCCGGCAAGTTGAGCTCAACCGAGCTTGCTTCAGGCACCACGTCTTCCTTGATCGGCGTCTGCGCCGAGAGGGCGGCGTTCTGTGCCGCTCTCTGCGCTGACGTGGTGGACGTGGGCGAGCTCGCTGCCGCGGCCGCAGCCATGGCAGCGTCGGTCGCGCCGGTCTGGCCGCTAGCCTGGCGCGCGTCGGCCAGTGCCAGGTTCGCCATCAAGCGCTTCAGGTATTCGCCTTCCAGGGCGGGATCGTTCGGCTTGGCCTGCCACTGGCTTTGATCGTTATTGGTTCCCGTCAGCGCTTCTCGCATGCCCTTCTGACTGATGAACACATACGTACCGCCGTTCGGCGCTGCCTCGAGGCGGGTGCGGTACTTGTTGCGTTCGGCTGCAACGTATGAATTGCCCGTCGCCATTGTCAGCGTGTTGCGAATCAGCCCGTCTGAGATCGCCGGGTGGGTTTCGTTCCAGTCCGTTTCCATGACGCCCTTGTCACGCGCGTCCACGACAAGCAGAAAGCCCTGTTCCTGCCAGAAACGACGAATCTGCGGCCAGACCTGCTCCGGCGCTCGGGTGTCGATAACCAGCCAGCGCTCCGTGCCGTCACGCTGGATATGCATGCCAGAGACGGGCGGAATGACCGTGGGAGCGCTCGGCGCGGCCTTCTGCACTTGCTGGAGGTCCGAAAGCGAAGCCTGGCCTCCCTGAGGCGGTAACGAACGCTGATCTCCCGTTTCGTCGAGCAGATTGGGCGGGACCGCGAGAGATGCCTGTTTTGCGCGCCCGTCGCTCTTGTAATTGATTGCGTCGGGAGACGACGTACCGCATCCGGCAACAAGGCCTCCCACCATCAAGAGGGCTGCGACCTTCAAAGCCGGCTTGTTCACACGAAAATCTGTCATGTTTGGGAAATCCTTCCGCTACGCCACGGCGTTTTCCGTGGATCAACCAAGCATTTTACCGGTCCCACGCGCCGCCGTGCAAAAACAGTGCCCCTGACGTCGTAATGCCCGGATGACGCAGCGCGAGAAAGGTCTCCCCTGCATGAATTCCAAACAGGGGAATTCGAGCAGGTGTCGCGCGTCCGGATACGCGAATCAGGCCACTCTTGCACGCTTGCCTGCATCCGTTTCCACTCGCTGTCCGACTTCACTTTCTCGTCCGCCAAAATCCACTT
>NZ_JAQGMM010000334.1 GCF_028292365.1 Caballeronia sp. | reverse complement strand
CCGAAGTCGCGCACGCGCATGCTGTCGCGGGGGAATTGCGCGTGGTACTTGGCAAGCTGAAGCGGCGGTTACGCGAAGAGGCAAGTTTGGGAGAGTTCACTTTGTCCCAGATGTCAGCCCTTAGCCGCCTGGAGCGTGAAGGTCCCGCGACCGTCACTACGCTCGCGCGCGCTGAAGGTGTGCGCCCGCAATCCATGGGCGCCACCGTGTCCGTTCTTGAGGCGGCCGGGTTTGTGACCGGCGCACCGGATCCCGCCGACGGACGTCAGACCATTTTGTCCCTCACCGATGCATGCCGTGAATGGATCAAGGCGAGCCGCGCAGCCCGGGAAGACTGGTTGTTCCGTGCCATTCGAACCAAGCTCACGCTCGTGGAGCAAGAAGAACTTGCGACCACCGTGGCGCTGCTCAACCGGCTCGTCGATTCGTGACTGACGCAGGCCAGCGCGGCAGAAGCTGTGTCGCCGGCTCCTCAATTCCCTTTGCCGCGCCAGGTTGCAGGGCGCGTCGCAGTCCAACTCGCATGAAGGAAAACACCATGACAATTACCACGCTCGACCCGAAAACGGCTCTTGTAATCATCGATTTGCAGAAGGGCATCGTCGCGCTTCCGACCGCGCAACCCGTCAATGAAGTCGTCAAGCACGCCAGCGAGTTGCTTGACGCGTTTCGTAGCCACGGATTGCCCGTCGTGCTCGTCAACGTTGCCGGCGGCGCGCCGGGCCGCTCCGAGCAGGCGCGTAACCTTGCCGGGCTTCCCGCCGATTGGGCCGATCTTGTCCCCGAGCTGAAGCAGCAGCCGGACGATCACATCGTCACAAAGCGGACGTGGGGCGCGTTCACGAATACCGGTCTCGATGAACATCTGAAGAAGCTGGGTGTCACGCAAGTCGTTATCGCCGGGGTGGCGACCAGTGTTGGTGTCGAGTCGACCGCACGATATGCGCACGAGCTTGGGTTCAACGTGACATTGGCCATCGACGCCATGACTGACTTGAATGCCGATGCCCACACCAACAGCATCACGCGGATCTTCCCAAGACTGGGCGAGACCGGCACGAGCCGGGAGATTATCGACCTGCTCGGCAGCACCCGCGCGTGAGTTCTTCAAGCGCGGAGATAGCAGCCTCGGAAGTCGTCCGGTGAAAGGCACCTTCCGCTCGCTGAACAGCTTCAACTACCGGGTCTGGGCCGGCGGCGCGATCGTTTCCAACATAGGAACGTGGATGCAGCGTACGGCCCAGGATTGGCTCGTGCTCACACAACTGACTCACCACAATGCGACCGCGGTCGGCGTGGTCATGGCGCTCCAGTTCGGCCCGCATCTTCTCTTGCTGCCCTTCACGGGCTTTGCGGCCGATCATCTCGATCGCCGCAAACTCCTGATGGGCACTCAGGCGGTGTTGGGAACACTCGCGCTTGGACTGGGTATTCTTACGGTCGCTGGATGGGTCCAGTTGTGGCATGTGTACCTGTTTGCGTTTTTGCTCGGCAGCGTAAGTGCGTTCGATGCCCCCGCGCGTCAGACCTTCGTTGCGGAACTGGTCGGTGAAACCGATCTGTCAAATGCAGTCGCACTGAACTCCACATCGTTCAACGCGGCGCGAATGATTGGGCCTGCCATTGCCGGCGTGCTGATTGCATCGGTGGGGACCGGGTGGGTGTTCCTGATCAACGCGACCTCGTTTGTCGCGGTGCTCTGCTCGCTGGGGTTTCTTCGTGTGGGTGAATTTCATCAGAGCAAACGGGCAGTCCGCGCGCGCGGGAGTCTTGCTGAAGGGTTTCGATATGTCTGGAAGCGGCCGGACCTGAAAGCGGTGTTGCTCATGCTGTTTCTGATCGGCACGTTCGGGCTCAATTTTCCGATTTTCATCTCCACGATGTCCGTCACTGTCTTTCATGCCGGAGCCAGTCAATACGGACTCCTGACATCGATCATGGCGATCGGAACGATTGCGGGCGCGCTGCTCGCGGCGAGACGGGCGAAGCCGCGGATTGCTGTGTTGTTCGGCAGTACTGCGGTCTTCGGCGCCGGCTGTGCGCTGGCGGCGATCGCGCCGAGCTATGGGTTCTTTGGTCTTGCGCTTGTGGTCATTGGCGTGTCCGCGCAAACCATCACCACGACGACAAACAGCACGATGCAGCTCTCCACCGAGCCCGCCATGCGCGGCCGCGTGATGGCGATCTTTTTAGCGATTGCGTTGGGCGGCACGCCTTTGGGCGCGCCGGTTGTAGGTTGGGTCGCCGATACGTTCGGCCCGCGTTGGGCGCTTGGCGTTGCCGCTGCGGCGGGGTTTGCGGCGGCTGTTGTTGGGGTGCGGTATTTGGTGAGGTATCGGCAGTTGAGGGTGTTTATCGATGCGGGGAGGGTGCGATTTAGTATCGATGAGGGAGAGGCGGTGGTTTGAGAGGGGGCATTTTTGAACGTCCCAGGTGATAAACGAGAGCCCAAAATGAAAAGGGTTTGCAAGCTAAAAGCCTGCAAACCCTTTTAAAACCTTGGTGGGGCGTGACAGATTCGAACTGTCGACCTACGGATTAAGAGTCCCGTCCGCAGCAAATTGGCAAAAATATAAGTTCAGTAAAATCAACGACTTGCAGTGGTAGCCTTCCGCAAACCGACTGAGCTTTAAGCCCTTTTGAGGGCAATTTTTGCCTACTTTGGTCAAGTTTTGGTCAAGGTGTTTGCTCCAATTTTCTACCCGAAGGGCTGCGGCAACGCATCCGCCCTCTTTGACTGCAGGGCAAGACTTTCGACAGCTCGGTTTGATGCTATACGGGAATCCCGTATAGCATCAAATTATCCGGACCGTGATCGAAACCCCGACCTTCCTGAAGTAAGCCGAGCGTGTCTGGTCCAAGGCCGAGTGCTACGGCTTGATCACCTGGATCGCCGCAAACCCTGATGCGGGGGAAGTGATCCCGGGCGCCGATGGCGCTCGTAGGGTTCGCTGAAAGCGCGAAGGTACTGGCAAGTCTGGCGGCTCCCGCGTGATCTACTTCAATCAGACCGACGAGGAAATCGTGTTGCTCGTGGCGGTCTATGCCAAGGCCGAGCGCGAGAACTTGCTCCCCCAAGGACATCCGAAAAGTGGCGTGTGTTGATTAAAAATAAAGTTGCACAGTGCCGCTCCTGATTTATCAGGATTTTTCGGTTACAGCTGGACGTCGCTCGACCAGGTCGTATAGTGGGTTCGTTGAATTGAAAAGGAAAACCGGCGAAAAGTGAGCTGCAATTTGCCGGACCGTTGAGTGTTCCGCGCTGGAGCACCTCACACGCTGGCCGGGCCGAAACACCACTCACCTCGCCTTGTCGCGAAAGTTAGCATTATTGTGACAATCGCCAGATACGTACGCATAGGTAAATACCAAATGTAATGCAAACGTATTACAATGAGGGTTCTGGAACTACTACGTACCACAGAGGAGTAATCGCCATGGCTGCGAGTGCATTGGTGCAAACGCGCATCGACCCTGCGCTGAAAGAGCGTGCGGCTGCGGTGCTCGACAACATGGGACTGACCGTCTCGGATGCCGTGCGTATCCTGCTGACGCGCATTGCCAACGAGGGTGCGTTGCCGTTCGCCTTTGCGACCGACCCAGCGGCACATGACGCATGGTTCCGCGCGAAAGTGCAGGAGGCATTGGACGATCCGCGCCCAGCTATTCCACACGAGGAAGTCGAAGCCCATTTCGCCAAGCGTCGCGCGGCCGCGCTTCGGAAAGCCGGTGAAGGTGACGCGTGAGGCTTGAATGGTCAGCTTTCGCAATAGAGGATCGCGACGGAATTTTTGACTACATCGAAGAGGACGGCCCGCGTGCAGCCGTCGTCGTGGATGATCGGATCCGTGTGCAAGTCGGGCAACTACTGCAGTTTCCCGAGACTGGCCGTCCGGGGCGCATCGAGGGCACTCGCGAACTGGTTATAAGCCAAACACCGTATATCGCGGCCTATCGCATCACGGGCGATACAGTGCGCATCCTGCGCGTGTTGCACTGTGCGCAGCTATGGCCTGATGACATGTTGGATTAACCGTGGCCGCCGGGTAACTCCTTAGGGGAGCGCGGCGCTATACAACTTTATTGCGGCTATACGACTTATTTTGTCTCATCAGTGTGATGAACATCGAGAAAATTATCAAGGCCATCGAAGCCGATGCCGGCGAGCCGCTGCCGGATCTGCGCCAGGCGCTTGAGGAGGCTAAGGCGCGTGAAGCGTCTGGCATGAGCCAATCTACGTTTGCTGAGCGTATTGGTACGCCGGTCGCTACTCTGCGAGATTGGGAGCAGGGCCGCTTCGCGCCGTCGGGCGCAGTACGGTGCCTGTTGCGTTCGATTATCAAGCATCCTGAACTGACGGCTGAGCGTGCCGCGTCAGCACGGTAACGACGGCCGCACTTGACTGGGCGGCAGCATTTGGATGAGCCTAACGGGGACGGATGTCGCTTGCCCTCCATCAGGCTAAACACCAGATGCTCGATGACTTCCTCCGTCAGCAACTCAAAAATCCGACTGCTCGAATGAGAATTTGCGTAATATCCTAGATGTGTATAATTTAAAGACACCATACACATTGCGAGGTATGCCATGCGCACCAATATCGAAATCGACGACAGGCTAATGGCCGAAGCGCTTGCCGCGACAGGCATCAAGACCAAGCGGGAGGCTGTCGAACTCGGCCTGAAGACGATCATCAGGCTCAAGCAACAGGAACAGATCCGCCAGTTCCGGGGGAAGCTTCACTGGGAAGGCGATCTTGATGCGATGAGAACGGATCGATGACGCTCGTCGATTCGAGCGTCTGGATCGATTATTTTCGGGGCGTGACCTCGCCGGAAACCGACAAACTAGATGCCTTGCTGAGCACGGAAGCGCTGCTGACCGGTGACCTGATCGTGGCAGAAGTGTTGCAGGGCTTCTCGGCCGAGTCCGAATTCAACACAGCCAGACAACTGATGACGACGCACCTGAGCGTTGCGTCGCTCGTCGGCCCTGATAACGCTGTTCAGGCTGCGCGAAATTACCGTGCCTTGAGAGCGCAGGGCGTGACGATCCGGAAAACCATCGATACGCTGATCGCAACTTACTGCATCGAGAATGGCGTTTCGCTGCTGTTCAGCGACAGGGACTTCAATCCTTTTGTCGATTACCTAGGCCTTAGATCAGCGGCACTGGACGACTGATCAGGGCGAGGATTGCGTCCGCAACTCACGACTGTATTCTGCTTCCAGGATTTGGAGCGGCCGCATCGTTTGTTTCGCCCGTTTGTGTCGCCGACGAAGAACTCTTCGTGTTGCGCGCGCAGTGACGTTGCCGGTTCAATGAATTTGGGCGGGCGCTATCGGGCGTCGACACTGCGTTCGGAAGGAGCATCGACGCTGCCAGTTTGCTTTTAGACCGAAGTTTGACCTGGCGCCCGAGTTAACCTGTTAAAGCGTTGAGAGGTTTTCAAACGACGGGGTCGATTACTGGGGACAGCCGGGGTCGATTCCAAGCAGCGCAAAGACGTTGCTCTGCAACGGTGCGGGACGGGTCGTAATGACGATCTTGATCTGTGGATTGACCGGGGTGGAGGTAAATCATAGGTCAACGTGGCGAGGTCTTGCAGCAGCGTATGCAGACTGTCGGTACGGTGGCGCGCGGCTTTGGCGCTGGCACGCTCGGAGCGCGGCGTCGGCATCACCGGATTGATACGCTGATCGTGCAGCACCGCCAGTTCCTCATTTGATCACGCAAAAGCGGTTGGGTGCCCCTCGTAGATGCCACTGTAAGCGGTGTTTCACCACACTACAGAAGAAGCATGAGGAGCGGCGCTCCCCTAGAACGGCATGTCGTCGAAACGCGGCGTGGCCAATGACCGCTTTACCGACTTTAACCAGTCCTTCAGTTGCTTGATGTTGTCGAATACGAGCAGGTCATGTTCAAGGGCTTGGAGGCTCTCCTCTAGCGAGAAGATATCAGCGGCAAGATTGCGCATGATGGTGCCGGGCGACACGTCGATGAAGGGCGGAATTCCGTAGCTGTGCTTGAATCCGTTCTCGACATGCAGGATTTCGTGGTCGAGTTCACCGACCTGTTCCCTCAGAATCTTGTTGTAGTGTTTCAACCGGTCTTCGCCGATGTTGTTGATGGCGCTCTGGTCAATGTGTTCTAACTCCAACTGCAATTCAAGCAATTGCAACAGACTATTTTTGCTATATGCCTGATTGGCCCTCTGCATCAGGGTGGTCTTGCGCTCACGTTCCTGCGGATCGGTTTCGCGGTCGGGATGCAAGGCACTGGCCAGTTTGCGATAGACCTCCCGGATGGATAAGCTCAGTTCGGCCTGCTCAACTTGTTCTCGTGCCTCTGCTGCGAGTTGCCTGGGCGTCTTTTTTCGTTTGGCGCGGCGCGCTTCCCGAGCCTGATTTTCGAGTGCATCTTGTGCCTGCAGCTGTTCCATTTGCGCATGGGCGCGCTGCAGTACATCCTCGGG
>NZ_JAQGMM010000127.1 GCF_028292365.1 Caballeronia sp. | reverse complement strand
CCACCTGCGTGGCTGTGTACCGTAGGCCGGCTAAACTGGATCTCGCGTTCGTAGCGCCGGCCGACTTTTCCTGCTCACGATGCCGTTTTTCCGAAAACGCCACGAATGGATCTTTCCAGAAGCCAGGCGAGCACACTAGTGCTGATGCTGAACCGCGGCAGATTCCTGATCAGACGTGCCCAGACGTATGCAAAACAGGCCCGCCACGGCCAGCGCCGCAGCCGCCGTCTCCAACGACCCCGAGAACGAATGATGCGGTGCGTACATCGCATTGGCCACAAGCGGTCCCACGATTTGCCCGATGCCAAAGCATGCGGTCATCACCGCGAGAATGCTCATGCGCATCGTGTGCGCGACCCGGCGTGCCGCGAGCATCGCAATTGTCGTGGTGCCCATGAATGTACCGCCTACGATCAATGCGCTGCCGAGGTATCCAACCGGGTTCGGCAACAGGACCGGCAAGATGACGCCGACCGCTTGCAGTGCGAGATTCAGGAACAGCGCGCGCCGTGTACCAAGGCGCATATGGAGTGCGTGCCAGATGAAGCACGACGGAGCCGCGCCCAAGCCGAACAACGCCCAGACCTGGATGGGATCGATCGAACCCACTGCGTTCCTGACGAAGAACGGCAAATAGGTCGCGGTGATGATGTAGCCAAAGCCCGCCAGTCCGTAGAGCGCGATCAGCCGTCCCGCACCGAGCGCAGGAAAGGACTCGTGTCCATGCACGGTTGCACGCGTGCCAGAGGCTTCAACCGGGTGTGCATCGAGACTCGGCAGCGCGATGGCACCGAGGATCAACGCGCCCGCTGCCAACACCCACCAAAGCCCGGCGCTATGCAGGTCGAACGCACGTCCCGCGATCAGCATTTCCGACGACAGCACAATGCCCAAGCCGACACCCGCATAAAGCATGGGAGCGCCGCTCGAATGACCGCGATGTTGCAGCAACCAGAGCGAAGCCGCGACCATGGTGACTGCGCTGACGGCGCCAGTGATGCCGCGCATCGCGATGATCAGCCAGGGCGCACTCAACAGCGCCGTCACCCCGAGACACACCACGATGCCCGCGAGCGCAAGCATGCACAGCCTGCGCGAGTGTCGCGGATGCACCGCGGCGGTCAGCAGGGCGCCGGCCAGATAACCCGCGTAGTTCGCTGATGCGGCGAGCGTGCCCTGATGCACGGTCAGCACGGCATCGCTGACCATCACCGGGTAGATACCCGTGAACGCAAAGCGTCCGAACCCCATTCCAACTGCCATGACGAGCGCGGCGACCAGTGCCGCCATGCCTTGGCCTGCAGTCGATGAAACCTGGCGAATCGTGCTCATGATGTTTTTCTCCTTGCTGCTTGATCCCTGGATGGCTTCGACAGCTTCGACACAAATGGCACCAGCGCTTCGCGCAGCGCGTTGAACGCTGCTGTCTCGTATCCGTTTCGATGGACGAGCCATGTGTCCACCTTCGCCACAACCTGGGTGCGGAAATCGGGTGGTTCTCGCAGCAACTCGAGCACGCTGCGCGGCACGAGGGATACGCAACCGCCAGCCGCCACGCACGCAAGCATGCTGTGGTACGACCCAACCTCCTGGATATCGAGCGGCGACCTGTCCTGACCGAGCCACTCTTCGGCAAGCACGCGGTAGCTGCAGCCTTCTGCGAACGCAGCGAGCGAACGCACGGTGATATCCGTGCCCTTGCGGACAGCGGCATGTCCGCGCGGCAGCACAAGCAGGATCTCTTCGCGAAAGACCGGTTCGCCGCGAAGCCCGGCTGCCTCCAGATCCGATGCTGTCGTCATCTCGCCGCAGGGCGGCAGCGCCGCGAACGCGCAGTCGAGCAGACCGCCGCGAACCTGTTCAAGCAATTGTCGTGAGGGTGCCGTCGAAATCCTGAGCTGGACCTCGGGGTACTGGACGTGAAGGGCGGCAAGCGGTCCCGGAAGACGAGCCGCAGCCGTGCTTTCCATGCTGCCAATTCTCAGCGTGCCCGAGGGCGCTTGCGGGCTTAGCACTTGTCGGGCTTCGTCGGCCAGTGCGAGCATGCGGTTGGCGTAGCCGAGAAAACGTTCGCCTTCAGTGTTCAGCGAAAGACGGTTGCCGTCGCGCCGGAACAGTGCCACCCCCAGCTCTTCCTCGAGCTGCTGGATTCGCGTGGTCACGTTTGACTGCACGCGGCCGAGCCGCTTGGCCGCGCGGGTCACGCTGAGTTCGGCGGCGACGACGCGAAAAATCTCGAGACTGGTGTGATCCATAAAAATCTCAATTAGAGAACGATGTAAACATAATATTCCCAAATTGAGATAATATGCAAGCGGTCTACTTCTTTGCGATGGTGACCCGGATCGACGCCTGTGCGCCCGGCCATCGCCCAACGCCTGACAGAACGTTTCGAGGCTCCCATGGATCAAGCCACCAGTCATCCAGCAACCAGTTCACTTATGCCGCCGCACGGCCATGTCCCACGGCTGAGCTATGCCGAACGCAACGCGCCGTACTGGCGGCGCAATCTATTTGTCTGCGTATTCGGGTCATTTACCACGCTGCTCAGTCTCAGCATGTTGCTGCCGTTCCTGCCGCTGTATGTGCAGCAGTTGGGCGTGAGTTCTCCGGCGGCGGTGGTGCAGTGGTCGGGTGTCGCATTCGGCGCAACGTTCTTCGGCACCGCGATTACTGCGCCGCTCTGGGGACGCCTGGCGGACCGCTATGGCCGCAAGCCCATGCTGATCCGCGCGGCGGTCGGCATGGCCATCGTCATGTCGTTGATCGGCCTTGCTCATAACCTGACCGAGCTGGTCGTGCTGCGGCTGATCGCGGGGTTGATCGGTGGGTATGCCTCCGCTTCGATCGTCATGGTCGGCACGCAGGCGCCGCGCGAGCGCGCAGGGTGGGCATTAGGCGTACTGTCGACGGGTGCGCTCGCGGGCAATCTCGTGGGACCGCTGGTCGGCGGTTTCCTGCCGACTTACGTCGGTATTCGCGGCACATTCTTCGTGGGCGGTGCGATCATCGCCGTGGCTGCGCTGCTGACCATCGTGGTTGTGCGCGAAGACTTCGATCGTACGACCGATGTGAAAAAGCGGACCGACGCAGGCGCGGCATTGCCTCCCACAATCAATCGCATGGTGATCGTCGCGCTGCTGGTGACGGCCATGATGGTGTTGCTCGCCAACATGTCGATCGAGCCGATCATCACTGTCTATATCGGCCAACTCGGCGTGCCGGGCGACCATGTCGCGCGTATGGCCGGGATCGTGATGGCGGCATCGGCGTTCGGCAGCATGTTGACGGCTGCCCGTTTCGGCGCGCTTGCTGATCGCATTGGCAGCTCGAAAGTTATCATCGGGTGTCTGGTGGCGACCAGCGTGGTGATGGTGCCGCAGGCGTTCGTTCACCAATGGTGGCAGTTGGCCATTCTTCGCGGCTTGATGGGCATGACACTCGCGGGACTGCTTCCTTCGATAGCCAAGGAGATCCGCCACGCGGTTGCCGATCACAATTCCGGCAAGACGCTCGGCTATCTGCAGTCGGCGCAGTTCAGCGGGCAGGTCATAGGGCCGCTGATCGGTGGGCAGATTGGTGCGCACATCGGCTTGCGCGCCGTGTTCTTCGTCACGGCTTCGTTATTGCTTGTTTGCGCCGGATTGAATCGATGGGCGAGAACCCGGCCGGTGGGGTGATCATCGATGCTGTGCCTCTCGGCGGAGGAGGGTTCCCGCGAACCCTTTTCCATGAGTGAAAACGGGCCGGTAGCGGGGGCATCGTCCCATTCCGACAATGAGGTGTTTGTGGTCTGCGCGAATCGGATTTCTCTTTATCGCTACGACCGGTTGCCTCTCCGACGACGACTAACCCGCTAAGCATACCTGCAGCCATCGGCGAATCGTCAAGCCTGCTTCGCCGTTAAAAGCTTGATACCCAGACCGAAGAAGACCAGGCCACTGCAACGCTTGAGCGCTTCAATCCACCGACCGGCGCCAAGCCCGTCATGAATACGGCGTACGCCGAACGAGTAGACGGTATGAACCAACGCCACGGTGCAAGCCACGGTCAGATACATCACGATGAACTGCGCCGGCAGCGGCTGGTCATGCGCGATAAATTGCGGCATGAAAGCAGAAAGGAAGATCAATGTCTTGGGGTTGCTTCCCGAAACCAATAATGCTTCCCGAAAAATTTTGCGCTTGTCGAGAGCGTGCGTGGGCAGTGTGTCGATGGATGCGGCCGCTTTACGTCTACCGCTTCTCAACTGCTTTACGCCAAGGAACATGAGATAAACCGCTCCCATGACCTTCATGGCGAGAAACAGCGGGGGCATGGCTGCAAGCACCGCGCCAACACCCAGCGCTACCAGCACCACGACGACCAACTGAGCCAGCAGATTGCCTGCGATGGTTGCAGCCGTGCCACGGCTGCCGAATCGAACGGTGTTGCGGATGACGAGCAGGACGTTAGGTCCGGGAGAAATAGTGGTGACCAGATACGCTATTGCGAAAAGAAACCAGGTATGAAAGGACATTCGCGGGCTCGCTGAACCGTTTCGGATGGGGATAACCGTAGACGAATAATGCCATCGATTAAAAGGCGGCATCAATGGGCGGAGCGGACTCGCGGACGGTCGTTGAACTGCCGGATGGCAGTGGCTTTTCCTACTGGAAGGCGTGCCCGCCGTCACGCTTGGAATCTATGCTTTCTTCTATCTCGGCGATTCGCCCGCGGAGGTTCACTGGCTCAGCGACCGCGAGACCGGATGATGGAGCGCCGCCGGCACGTGGCGGGCAGCGCGGCCGTGACGGCACTCGCCTTTGCGCTGTTGCCGGCGGCTGGCCACAACGTAACGATCGGCGTATGCCTGCTCGCCTTCGCGGCGGCGGCATCGTATGGCTGTTTCGTCGTGTTCTGGACGATACCCCAGACGTTCCTGCCGCACTCGTCGGCGGCTGGTGGCATTGCGATGATCACGAGTCTCGGTGGCACGGGCGGGTCCGTGAGTCCGGCATTCGTGGGTTGGACCAAGATGCAGACGGGAAGCGCGGAGCTTGGGTTGATCGGGCTTGCGGTCGTGTTGATGGCCGGAGTCGTGTTGTTGCTGATTGCCTTCCCCACGGCACGGAGCAAGCTCGCTACAGTACAGACCGCCGGCAATGGCCCGGCCAACCGGGCCATGGACATACGCATCGGTGGGAAGCGTCGGCAATGGACCCGGCGTGGCCCACCGCTCGCTATTGACCAGCCGAGCTCACGGGGCTCACCGCACTCGCAGCACTTGCCGCGGTCTCCGCTTCCACCGGATGCCGCGGATCGTGCAGCGCGCTGTCCGACCAGCCGCCGCCCAGATCGCCGATCAGCGAAGCGGCATCAAGCAGCCGCGTCTGCTGCACGTTCAACGCGGTTTGCTGATTGTTCAACTGGGTCGCCTGGGCGGTCGCCACGGTCGTGTAGTCCACGGTGCCGGCCTGATACTCGTTGAAGGCAATCTCGGCCCCACGGATTGCATCACGCACGGCGGCATCCAGCGCGTCGGACTGCTCGGCCAGGATACGCAAGCCGGATAAGTCATTCTCGACATCTTCAAACGCGGTCAGCACGGTGCCGCGATAATTCGCGACGGCCGCCTGATAAGCCGCCTTGGCCGCTGCAACTTCGCCGGTGCGCTCGCCGCCGTCGAACAGCGTTTCAGTCGCGCTGCCACCCAGCGACCAGACGTAATTGGCCACGCGCAGCAAGCCGCCCAACGGCGACTGCGTAAAGCCGTCCAGCGCGGACAGAGACACCGTCGGGTAATACGCCGCGACCGCAACCCCGATGGCGGCGTTCTGGGACGCCATCTGGCGTTCGGCCGTCGCTATATCGGGCCGGCGCTGCAGCAGGGTCGAAGGAACGCCAACCGGAATCGCCGGCAAGGTGGGCATCGCGGTGCTGTGCGGGATGACCAGATCCTCGGGGTTCTTGCCGATCAGCACCGCAATTGCATGCTCGTTTTGGGCGCGTGCGACGCCGAGCGCAATCAGGTTCGACTGCGCGGTTTCGAGCTGGGTGCGCGCCGTGATCACGTCGGAAGGTGCGACAGTGCCGAACTTGTCCTGGTCAGACACCACACTCAGGAAGTGCTGGTACGCCTTGACCGTTTGCTGCAGCAAGTCGATATCGGCGTCGCTGGTGCGCAATTGGATCACGGCGGTCGCGAGCGCAATCTGTTCGGAGAGCGTTGCATTCGCGAGCGTCGCTTCGCTCGCCTGCGCGGTCGCGGCATTCTGTTCAATCGTGCGGCGCACCGAGCCCCACAGGTCGGGTGCCCAACTGACATTGCCCTCGAGCGACGCTGAGTTGTTCACCGTTTGCAAGTTGCCGAAACTGCGGCTCGCGCTAGTGCTCGTCGTGCCGGTTGCGCTGCGTTGCCGGGTGCCTGAACCTGTCACGCCGATGACTGGAAACAGGCCGGAGCGCGCAACCTTGACCTCGGCGAGCGCCTCCTGGTAATTGGCGTAGTCCTGGGCCACGGTCTGGTTCGAGACCGCTACCAGCGGTTCGAGCTCGTCAAGCAACGGATCGTTGAAGCCGGTCCACCACGCGCCCTTGGGCCCGCTCGCATTCGGCTCGGCCTGGGTCCAGCCGGGCAGTTCGCGGAAGGTCGCAGGGACGCTGACCTGCGGCCGGTGGTAGTCGGGACCGACCAAGCAGCCGCCGAGCAGCAGAGCCGCAGCGGCGGCCAGGGGTTTGGAGGAAATCTTCATCTTCATGCCTTTGTATCCGTTTGCCCCGATTGCTCCGGCGGCCCCATTTGATCCGCTTGCCGGTTCCACGGCAATCCGGAAGACCACTTGACGAGCTTGAAGCGCAACCGGTCCAGGTACAGGTAGATCACCGGTGTGGTGTACAGCGTAAAGACCTGACTCAGGATCAGGCCGCCCATCACGGTAATACCCAGCGGCTGACGCAGCGACGCGCCCTGGCCGATACCGATCGCGAGCGGCACGGCGCCCAGCACGGCGGCGAACGTAGTCATCATGATCGGCCGCAGACGCACGACGGCGGCGGCATGAATCGCGTCCTTGGCCGCCATGCCCTCGTTGCGTTGCAACTGGATCGCCACGTCCACCATCATGATGCCGTTCTTCTTGACAATACCAATCAGCAAGATGATGCCGATCAACGCGATCACCGAGAACGGCGTGCCAAAAATCAACAGGGCGATGGTCGCGCCGATACCGGCCGAAGGCAGCGTCGAGAGAATCGTGAGCGGGTGAATCGAGCTTTCATAGAGCACTCCCAGGACGATGTAGACCACACCCAGCGCAGCGAGGATCAGCAGCGGGATCGTGCCCATCGACTGCGCGTAGGCTTGCGCCGCGCCCGCGAACGCACCGTGGACGCTGGCCGGCATGCCGATTTCGCGTTGCGCGTTTTCGAGCGCCACCTGGGCTTTGCTGAGCGAACCGCCGGCGGGGAGGTTGAAGGAGATCGTCGCGGCCACCAGCCCGCTCTGATGGTTCACCTGGGTCGACGTATGGTTGTTGACGTAGGTGGCGAGCGCCGGCAGCGGCACCATCGTTTCGGCCGAGGTGCTGTCCGCGCTGCCGCTCGAACTGCCGCCCTTGCTGTTGGAGATGCTGTTGTTGGTCGCGTTGGCTTGCGCGTTCGAGTTCAACGAATTGGTGTTCGATGACGCACTCGACGTCGCGCCGACTGCGCTCGCGGCTGTCACGCCGGTGACCGTGCCACCCGGCATTTGCGTCTGCTGCGAGCCCGTAGGATTGCCCGCCGCCGTGCTCATGAAAATCTGGTTGAGCGTCTGCGGATATTGCCAGTACTCCGGCGCCACTTCCATCACGACGAAGTACTGGTTGAGCGGGTTATAGATAGTCGATACAGTCCGCTGGCCGAACGCGTCATACAGCACGTTGTCGATCTGGTTCGGCGCGAAGCCGTAGCGAGCCGCCGTGGCGCGGTTGAAATTGATGTAGGTCTGCAGACCATTTTGCTGCAGGTCCGAGTTGACGTCGGTCAGCTGGCTGCGATCCTTGTTGAGCGCAGTCACGAGCTTGGGCGTCCACTCGAACAACGCGGCGGAATCATCGCTTGTCAGCGTGTACTGGTATTCAG
>NZ_JAQGMM010000106.1 GCF_028292365.1 Caballeronia sp. | reverse complement strand
AACAAAACAAATTCTCTGATGTAAAGCATAGCGCGTGATAAAGGACTTTTTCGCCTGGAGCGGCCGCTCGCACAGGTGTCTCATTTCGCGACAGGTTCTTTGTCGCCGCCAGATCAAGCGTCCGATTCTGCGACAGTGGTCGAATTCCCAAGCTCACTACGCTGGCTGTCTATCCAGCAGATTCCGTTTGCCTGTCAGGCGCCAGGGCCCAGTTTGTGCGAAGTCCGTGTCATCGGCATGGAGATTGCATAACCGTAAGCGATAAAGACGCGTTGGAAGAACCGGCAAGCCTGCCCGCAACATCCAGAGCCGGCAAGTTCCCATGCAAGCGGTCAAGCCTTGAAAAGGAGACGAAACGTGAAAGCTGCAGTGCTGCATGAATACGATGAATCATTGAGCCGTGACGAGTTCGTGCGTTACGAGGAAGTTGCTGATCCCAAGATCGGACGGCCCACCGACGTGATCGTGCGGATTGGAGGCGCGGGTGTTTGCCGTACGGACCTGCACGTTGTCGAAGGCATTTGGCGCAGCAAGGTCGATGTCGCGTTGCCCTACATCATGGGCCACGAAAACGCCGGCTGGGTCGAGGCGGTGGGCTCCGCCGTGGAGAGCGTCAAGGTGGGCGACGCGGTGATCTGCCATCCGCTCGTGACTAGCGGTTACTGCCTGGCATGCCGGCGTGGCGACGACATGCATGCAACCGACAGTAGTTTCCCAGGCATCAACGCCAATGGCGGTTATGCCGAATATCTCCTGACGGGTCAGCGGTCGCTAATCAAGCTGCCCAAGTCGCTGGCGCCCAAGGATGTCGCGCCTTATACCGATGCCGGATTGACCGCCTACCGCGCTGCCAAGAAGGCCTCTCGCCACTTGCTGCCCGGCCAGTTTGCCGTCGTGATTGGCGCCGGTGGTCTGGGGCACATCGGCATCCAGGTACTGAAGGCCTTGTGCGCTGCGGAAATTATCGTGGTCGACCGCTCGGAAACGGCGTTGCAACTGGCTAAGGAATGCGGTGCGGATCATACGGTCAAGGGCGGCGACGACGAAGTGGAGAGCGTGCTCGCGCTGACCGGCGGCAATGGTGCGGAGGCCGTCATCGATTTCGTCGGCGAAGGCGACGCGATCGCCAAGGGCCTCGCGATGACGCGTAACGGCGGATTCTATTACATCGTCGGTTATGGCGGGAAGATCGAGTTGCCGACCATCGACATGATCACCAGCGAGAAAACGATTGTCGGAAATCTGGTCGGTACCTATCCGGAACTGGTTGAGTTGATGGCGCTGGCCGATCGTGGACTGGTTCATCTGGCGACCAAGGAATATCGCTTGAGCGATGCGAACCAGGCGCTCAAGGACTTGCATCACGGCAAGGTCAGAGGCCGTGCGGTGCTGATTCCATAGGGACTGAACTGACCAGGGAGGGCGCCGTGGCGCCGCAGCAAAATTCAATGCCGATTCCTGAACGCGTACGCCTGGTCATTGCGTTGACCGAGGTGAATTCCCGCTATTTGCGGGGCGAAAATCGCTGCGCCGGCGCGGAGATCGAGTTGGCATGCGCGCTGGCGTGCGAGAAGCGCGAAGGCACAACGCCCGACCGGACGCGGGACATTGAGCAATTGCGCGCGCGGCTGAACGCATCAGAAAACGAGTTGCTGGCGATTCAAGCCGAGCGTGACTGGCTTGAGAACGAGCTCGCGAATTTCGACATTGCAGAGCCCAACAAGAAACCCGGGGAGTGGCAATGAATCGAATTCCGGTCACTGTGCTTACCGGGTTTCTCGGCGCAGGAAAAACCACGCTGCTCAATCGCATACTGCGTGAGCAGCACGGCCGGCGTTACGCGGTGATCGTCAATGAATACGGCGAACTTGGCATCGACGGAGCTCTGGTGGTGGGCGCTGAAGACGAAGTCATCGAGTTAAATAACGGCTGCGTATGCTGCAAGGTGCGCGGTGACCTGATCCGCGTCGTGTCGGGACTGATCAAGCGCAAGGGCGGCTTCGACGGCATCCTGATCGAGATGTCAGGTCTGGCGGACCCGGCGCCCGTGGTTCAGACATTCTTTATCGACGATGCGATTCGTCAGCGCACGCGGCTCGATAGCGTGATTTGCGTGACCGACGCGCTGCACCTCCAGTCATGTCTGGCGGACAGCCGTGAGGCCGCGGAGCAACTGGCGCAGGCGGACATCGTACTCCTCAACAAGACTGATCTCGTCGATGCGAATGGCCTGGCTTCGGTAGAGGCAGCCATTCGAGGTATCAACCCCACTGCGGAGTTGCTGCACAGTGTCCGCTGCGCGGTGCCGCTGGCTTCTCTACTTGATCGGGGTGCGTTCGATCTCAAGCGCCTCCATCTTTCAACCTCGCCCGAGGATACAGACGAGCGGCCCTTTGACGAGCGGCCCTTTCGCCATATATCCGTTGGCCCCGGCCGACATAGCCATGGCATAGATTGCGTGTCGCTGCGCGTCGAGAAGCCACTGGAACGCAGCCGCTTCCTTTCGTGGTTGCAGCAACTCGTGGTCGAGCAAGGCCAGGATCTGTTGCGGGCCAAAGGGATCGTCGACCTGGCGGGATCGGACCGCCGCTTCGTGTTCCAGGGCGTGCATATGACCATGGACACGGATTTCGACCGGCCGTGGCGGCTGGATGAAGTACGCGACAGCAGGCTGGTGTTTATCGGCCGCAATCTTGACCGGCTTGGATTGCGGGAAAGTATCGGGCATTGCAAGACCGACTCATGAATGCGCCGCCGCCCCTGATCGAGTTGCTCGGAGCCCATTGGGTGACGGAGGCCCCCGTTGTCGCGCTTGCGTGGGACTTCGCCGGGCTCAATGCGGGATTTGCGCTGGGCGACGGCACGGTGGCGCTCGCGGAGGGGGAGTGGTCCGGCGGCCCGGCAATCAAGCCACGGCAGAGTGGTGGCGTCGAGTTCGTGCAGGCGCGCGAACCCCCGGCGCCGGTGGCCCGCTTCAGCGTGCATGACGGCACTTGCCTCGCGCTCGCTGCCGATCCCGAAGGAGGTTTTCTCAGCGGTGGGGACGACGGCCGGCTGGTCCACCTGAAGGCGGACGGCACGAGTAATGTTCTCGTCGATGTCGACGGTGAGTGGATCGATCTCGTGGCAACGAGCCGGACCGGACGGGCCTATACAACTGGCCGCCGGGTGCACTGGCTGGGAGCGAAGCCGGCTAGTCTGGCGTTAATGGGTTCGGCAACCGCTCTTGCTTTTAATGCCTCCGGCGACCAGCTGGCAATCGCTCATCACGGTGGAGTCACGCTATGGCCGGTTGACACCCACGTTCCCCGTTTGTTGGCATGGCCCGGCTATCACCGCAGCGTGGCATGGAGTCACGACGGCCGCTATCTCGTGAGCGGCATGGAAGAGAATGCGCTGCACGGGTGGCGCTTGCCGGATGGCGGCGACATCGAGATGGGCGGTTATCCCGGTCAACCCCGGTCGTTATCGTTTTCGGCGGACGGCCGGGTGTTGGTCACGAGCGGCGGTCCGCGAACGGTGTGCTGGCGATTCGACCCGCCCGGGGGCGACGCCCAGCCACGAGAATGCGGCATTGCGGGCAAGACTCCGGTCACTGAGGTTGCTTGTCATCCTACGCATCCATTGATTGCAGTTGGTTACCACAATGGCGCGGTACTGCTGTGCCAGCCGGGCGGTAGTGATGTGCTGTTCGTGAAGGGAGCTGACGGCAGTCCTGTGAGTGCCATGGCCTGGTCGCCCGACGGCGGAAGGCTGGCAATGGGCACAGAGGCCGGTGGGATTGGCCTCGTGTCGTTGCCGGAAGCGCTGTTTCATTTCGGAAGCCCGCGATGACGGGACGGACAACACCCACTACATAAAGAAGGAGACAACCATGAGCAATGAACATCTTACGAAGGACCAGTTCTTCGAGCGCCTGGGAGCGATTGGCGACGAAATGACCGCGGCTTACGGCAAGGATTTCGCGATGGGCGCCCTGGTTCTCGCCGCGCGTTTCATCGCCGAAAGGAAGCCGAATGGTGAGGATACCCAGAGCGTGATTTATACGGGCGACAAGCGTGGAGACGTGGGGCTGTAGATGCTTTGAGGTTGCTTGATCAGACGTGAATGCTGCAGCAACGCCGGAGTTGGCAATTAAATAATTTGGCATCCTTATTGATAAGAAGAATACGGAATTCCGCTGCGCTGTCACTAACGTCTTCTAAACGGTTACGCATGCAACCCTGATCGTCCCAATATCGGACAGGTCCGCTGAATGCGAATGTCGCATAACAAAACAGAATGAGGTGCCGGTGTCCTGCTGAAATGACGCTATATACCGCACAGCCTTATGAGGCGGGACTTGAGGCTTGTTGGCACGCTAATCGCTCTAGAAGTACAGGTCAAGACCCAAGTGTCGATGATCCGAAGTACACAAAAACGACAGGAGGCATGGATCGTGAAGACCGGACCGGGATACCCGTCTGTTCAATATTCCCGAACCGATTTTTTATTCGCGACCGTGACCACCGGCCTGTGTTGTTGATTGTTGACTCTGGCCGTGGCATCAACCGGCCCTGCCCGTAGCGCCGCCGTACAACGGTGAAATAAACCGCTGAAATACGACGGTGAATCGTGAAATGGAAAAGGAGAGCTCAATGTCTGACGGATTAACCCTCAACAAGATCACGTCCCAGCGCGGGATCAGCATCGGCGAGGCGGCACGCCGCGTCGCCGATCTCGGCTGGACGCCCAGTTACGTTCAGGAAGCGATGACCTTCCCGACCGACTACAAGATCAGCAAGGCGCCGCGCGACCCGATGAAACAGGTGCTGCGCTCCTATTTTCCGATGCAAGAGGAAAAGGATAACCGCGTCTACGGCGCGCTCGATGCAGCGTTGCGAGGCGACATGTTCCGCAACGTGCAGCCGCGCTGGGTCGAGTGGATGAAGCTGTTCCTGGCGATCATTCCATTCCCGGAAATCTCGGCGGCACGTTCAATGGCGATGCTCGGCCGTCTCGCGCCCGGAGAAGAGCTACGCACGGGTTTCACCATGCAGATGGTCGACGAGTTCCGGCACTCGACTATCCAGATGAACCTCAAGAAATGGTACATGGAGAACTATATTGACCCGGCCGGGTTCGATATCACCGAGGCGGCATTCGGAAAGTGCTACGCAACCACGATCGGCCGTCAGTTTGCCGAAGGGTTCCTCACGGGCGACGCCGTCACCGCGGCGAACGTGTTCCTCCAGGTGGTCGCGGAAACGGCGTTCACGAACACCCTTTTTGTCGCCATGCCTTCAGAGGCCGCGCGTAACGGCGACTATGCACTGCCGACGGTGTTCCTCTCGGTGCAGTCCGACGAAAGCCGCCATATTGGCAATGGCCATTCGCTGGTGATGTCGGTCATCAACGACCCGGACAATCATCTGTTGCTGGAACGCGATCTTCGTTACGCCTTCTGGCAGAACCACGCCATTGTGGACGCGGCGATCGGCACGTTCATCGAATACGGCACCACGGACCGGGATAAAAACAAGGAATCGTATGCGGAGTTGTGGCACCGGTGGATCTATGAGGATTACTACCGTACCTACATGCTGCCGCTCGAGAAATACGGCATCAAGATTCACCACGATGACGTTGCGGCGGCTTGGGATCGACTGGTCAAGAAGAATTACGTCCACAAGGTCGCACAGTTCTTCTCCGTCGGCTGGCCGGTCAACTTCTGGCGTATTGAAGCGCAGACCGAAAAGGACTTCGAGTGGTTCGAGCACAAATACCCAGGCTGGTACGCCGAATTCGGCGACTACTGGAAGTGGTACGCGAAGAAGAGCATTCCCGGCGAGACCAACATGCTGTTCGACCAGGAAAACGGTTACGTGTACCCGCACCGTTGCTGGAGTTGCCTGGTGCCGTGCCTGATCCGGGAAGACTTCGTAGTCGACGAAGTGGATGGGCAGTTGTACACGTATTGCTCGGAGCTGTGCCGCTGGACCCACAAGGTAGCGTTCGCCTCGGAATACGAGGGGCGGCCGACGCCGGCGATGGGACGCTTCAGCGGACGCCGCGAATGGGAAGAGTGCTACCACGGCTGGGATCTCGCCGATTGCATCAAGGATCTCGGTTTCGTTCGCAGCGACGGCAAGACCCTGGTGCCGCAACCGCATTTGCAGTTCGACGACAGGAACATGTGGACGCTCGATCATGTTCGCGGCCACATCATCCAGAGTCCGATCGTTCTGTTGCGGGGAATGACACCGGAGCAGCGCGAGAAGCACATCGCTGAGTATCGAGCCGGTTTCAAGATTAATCCGGTGAACTGACGAAGCGATGCCGTCCGGGAGTGGTTGAGGGGTTAACTACCGCTCCCGGACGGATCAGGAGGAACGATGAGCAGCATGACCGATGTGCAATGGAAGAGGGATGCCATGCCGGAAACAGTCGACTACCAGACCGTTCATATAGTGCGATTCGAGCCTGTTGGCGTCGAGATGGAGGTCGCGGAGGGCGAGACCGTGCTCGATGCCGCGTTTCGTCAGGGCATTTCTGTGATGCACGGATGCAAGGAAGGACAATGCAGCAGTTGCAAGTCCTTGTTGATCGAAGGCGACGTCGAGTTGAAGAAGTACTCAACCTTCGCGCTGCCCGACTATGAGCGTGAGACAAATCACATCTTGCTGTGCAGGACGCTCGCCTTCAGTGACCTGACGGTTGAATTGCTGAACTACGACGAAGACCTGATGCGCCGCTCGATCGCGGTGAAGGAATTCGGTGCGACGCTGACGAAGATCAGCGCGCTGACACACGACATCAGGCTGCTCGAAGTGGAACTGGACCAGCCCCTGCGGTTCTGGGCCGGGCAGTACGTTGACCTGACCATTCCTGGGATGGACATCACACGGTCTTTCTCCATGGCAAGCGTACCCAGCGAGCCAGGCGGGCAGACAAGTCTTGCGTTCGTCATCAAGAAGTATCCCAATGGCGCGTTCTCTTCCCAGCTCGATGACGGCCTCAAGCCGGGCGACCGGCTGGTGGCGAAGGGACCGTACGGCACCTGCTTCCGGCGGGAAGAACAGTCGGGGCCAATGGTGCTGGTGGGCGGCGGTTCCGGCATGTCTCCGTTGTGGTCGATCCTCAACGATCTGGTCCAGAGCGGCGAGCAAAGGCCGGTGCGTTTCTTCTACGGCGCCCGTACCCGTCGCGACTTGTTCTATCTCGACGACTTCGCCGAGCTCGCGGCGAAGCTTCCCGACTTCCGCTTTATCCCGGCGCTTTCGCATGCTGAAGCGGGCGATGACTGGACCGGCGAGACCGGCTTCATCCACGAGGTGCTTGGACGGACCTTGCGCGAGGAAGGGCTTGACGGCGAGATCGATGCTTATACATGTGGTCCAACACCGATGATCGACGCGGTGATGCCCGTGCTGCAGATGGCCGGTGTTTCGCCCGAGCGGCTTTATTTCGACAAGTTCACCCAGGCCGTCCGCTGACCGGCCCCTTGCCGGCTGCAGACCTGAAGTTCCGATAAATGAAGGACGAAGGAGGAGCGTCATGAGCACCACGATAGAGCAACCGGCACCGCTTGCATCAGGCGCGGCCGGCGCGGCCCAGTTCGCTGGCTGGGACAGCCGCAAGTACAACTACTTCGAGCCCAAGGGGCGCAAGGCGTCCCACTATGAGGACATGACCGTCGACGTCCAGCCGGACCCGAAGCGCTACTTGCTGCAGGACTGGATCATCTCGTTCGCCGATGGCACGCCGACCTACTCGGAAACGTGGACCGCCGCCAAATGTACGGATTGGCACAAGTTCCGCGCGGTCGATGAGGAGTGGGAGCGCACCCACTATCAGCGCCAGTCCACGATCATCGGCATGATCAGCAGCGCTATTGGCAATGCCCGGCGCTCGGGCGCGGTGAAGCGTTTCGACAAGACCTGGCTCAAGGTGCTTGAGCAGCATCTTGGCGCATACAAGCATGCAGAGTTCGGCCTGGGTACGGCGACCATGCACGCGCAGCGTTATGGCGTGACGCAGATGATCAACAGCGCCATTCTCACGAACGCATCGTACAAGCTGCGCTTTGCGCAAGACCTGACGTTGTACCTGGGAGAGATCGCACTGGACGCGCCGAATCTCGACCTCGACGCCGGCAAGTCTCACTGGCTGACCGACCCGATCTGGCAGGAAACGCGCCGGGCAGTCGAGGCTATTGGGGGGGCAACTGACTTCCTTGAAAAGTACTTCGCGGTGAACGTGGTCTTCGAACCACTGGTAGCTGACCTGTTCCGCAGCGGTTTCATCATGCAGATGGCCGCATCGCAAAACGACTTCCTGACGCCTACGGTCGTCTCCGCGGCCGAGGGCGACTATGAGCGCAACCTGGCCAATGCGGTGGAGCTGTTTCACATGCTTGCCAACGACCCGAAGCATGGGGACGCCAATCGCAAGTTGTTCGGCGAATGGCTGGAAAAGCACGGCGCCCTGGCGTCTGAGGCGGCGAAGCACCTCCAGCCGATCTGGTCGATCCCGCATGTCAAGGTAGTGCAGTTCAACGACTCTTTGAACAGTTCGATCGAGCGAGCCGAAATGATTGCCCGAGAAATTGGCATTCATTTTCCACTGTCGATCCGGACCTGAACCATCCCTTGGCAATCCCTTTCAATCTGAGCTAACCGGGAAGAGGAGTACACGATGTCAGTGCATACCGACAACATCTTCAAGTCGATGAAGGACGTTCGTTTCGAGCAGACTATTTCTCATCAGTGCGGCGTCACCATGAACGATAGTGTCGAGGCACGCGCTATTGCGGAATTGATGGCGCACAAACCCGGCATCACGGTCACCTACCTGCCCGCGATGATTCGTATAGACGGGCAGGGAAAGATCGAGTTCAGGATGAGTGAGATCAGCGAGTCGCTTGGCCGCGAAATGACTCCGCATCTGTTCGAGATCTCCACCTCGACCCATTACGGGCGGATGGTGATGATAGACGACGATACCGTCGTGCTGTTCGGCAATATGGACGATGCCATGGCTTACGAGTGACCCCGGGCCCCAACCGTACTGCAACTCGCGACCGGCTTTGCAAGACCTCTGCGGGACATGTTGACCGGTCGCTTTTCGCACAACCATGGAGACAATGTCATGTATCGAACCACGGACGGTGAAGAGATCTTCATCATTGACGGGCACGTCCATCTTTGGGACGGCAGCAAGGCCAACCTGAAGAATGTGCATGGCCAGCAGTTCATCGATTGCTTCTATGCCTATCATTCGAACCTGAGTCCCAAGGAGTATTTGTGGCCGAAGGAGAAGTTCGACAAGTACGGCGAGGAAGCCATGTACGAGGACCTGTTCGTCAAAGGCTACGACGACATGGCGATCTGTCAGCCGACGTACTTGACGGACTTCTACAAGAATGGCTTCAACACGACCGAGGCGAACTATGTGTTGAAGGGGAAATATCCGAACCGGTTTATCGTCAACGGCGCGTTCGATCCGCGTGACGGCGAGGCCGGGCTCGATCGCCTCGACGAATTGTCGGAGAAATACAAGATCCAGGGCGTCAAGCTCTATACCGCGGAATGGCGCGGTGACAGCAAGGGTTACAAGCTGTCGGACCCGGGCGTGCAGAGGTACTTCGAACGCTGCGACAAACTGGGCATCAAGAACATCCACGTCCACAAGGGGCCGACAATTCTGCCGCTTAATCGCGACGCCTTCGACGTTGCCGATGTGGACGACGCAGCGACGAGCTTCCAGAACCTGAACTTCATTGTCGAGCACTGCGGCTTGCCGCGCCTGGACGATTTCTGCTGGATCGCGACGCAGGAAACCAACGTGTATGGCGGCCTCGCGGTGGTGCTGCCGTTCATTCACACGCGCCCGGAGTATTTCGCTCATGTGATCTCGGAGCTGCTTTTCTGGATTGGTGAAGACAAGATCCTGTACGGCAGTGACTACGGCATCTGGTCGCCGAAGTGGCTGATCGAGAAGTTCATGGCGTTCGAACTCCCTGAATCGGTCAGCAAGGAGACTGGCGTTCAACTGTCGCTGACAGCGAAGAAGAAGATCCTTGGGCTCAACGCGGCGCGCCTGTATGGCATCGATATAGATGCGCAGAAGAAGTTGCTGGCTGACACACGCCAGACGGCCACGGTATGACCATCATGGCTGCCGTTGCTACGGTTGACCGGACCGCGGAGGTGTGGACGCGGCTCGAGTCCGTCATCGATCCCGAACTCGACGAATCGGTGACGGAACTGGGCTTTGTCACCGGTGTCGAGGTCGACGTGGGCGGTGACGTGAAGGTCGATTTCCGCTTGCCGACCTACTGGTGCGCCGCCAATTTCGCGTTCCTGATGGCCGACGATATGCGTATTGCCGTCGCGGCATTGCCGTGGGTGAGGCGGGTCACGGTGGGCCTCGGCGAGCATATGTATGCCGACGAGATCAATCGCGGTGTCGCGGCCGGCATGTCATTCCAGGCGACATTCGGTAGTGAAGCCAGCAGCGGTGAACTGGAGGAAGTTCGCCGGACCTTCATGGTCAAGGCTTTCCAGCGAAGGCAGGAAGCGCTCCTGACATATCTGCTCGATCACGGGCATGAGCCGGCAGCATTGCTGCAACTAACCGTGGTGGAACTTGCCGCGCTGCCGAGCGATTCCGACGGTCGTCGCTTGATCGCTCGCTATCTGGAGCGACGTTCAGTTGTCGAGTCAGGCGCTGAAGAACTGGCCTTCGTTGACCAGGACGGCGCATTGCTCGATGCCGGGCAGATCCACGCTTACCTTCGCGCCTTGCGGCGGGTCGGTGTCAACGCCGAATTCAACAGTGCGCTGTGCCGCGGTTTGCTGGCCACCCGATACGGCACGGAATGCGCGCCCCAAGTGGAGGTCAAGCCGGTGCATTTCGTCCGTTCCATCAGCGCGGCCAGATCAAATTAAAATGATTTGTTATCCGAATCAATCATAAAGGGAGACGCACAACCATGCCGAATATCATGTTGCACGACGATGAGGCTCGCGCGGCTCTAGGCCGCGGAGTGGCCAAGCTCGCCAAGGCGGTACGTGGCACGCTGGGTCCCCGTGGAATGAATGCGATCATCGACCGGCCAATCGGGACGCCGATAATCTCGCGCGACGGCGTGAGCATCGCCAACGAGATCGAACTGGAAGACGTGTTCGAAAACATCGGTGCGCAGGTGGTTAGAGAGGTTTCGAAGCAGACCAATGAGGTCGCCGGCGACGGTACCACGACGGCGACCGTCCTGGCCGACGCACTGGTTCAGGACGGCCTTGCCTGTCTCGCCGAGGGGGCTAACCCGGTCGAACTGGTCCAGGGCCTTGAAGCCGCTGTGACTGAGGTTATCGCAGCGCTTAAACGCACAGCGACTCCGCTGCGGGGAAGCGAAGAGGTGCGTGCCGTTGCCATCGTGGCCGCCAACGACGAGGTCACGGGCGCAATGGTGGCCGAAGCGCTGGAGCGGGTCGGTGCCGATGGCATCGTCGACGTCGAATATGGAACGACGGTCGAGACGCGTCTGGAAGTGGTCGACGGCATGGCCTTCGACCGTGGTTATCTGTCTCATCACATGGTCACGGACCTCGAGAGAATGCAGGTGGTGCTCGATAACCCGCTCATTCTGATGACCGATCAGCGGTTGCAGTCGGTGGAAGAGGTGGCGGCAATCCAGGCGCTGATAGCGAAGAGCAAACGCCCGCTGCTGATCATTGCCGAAGAGGTTGCGCCGGCATGTGTGGTGAGCCTGCTCGCGTGGCGAGATAACGGAGGGGTTCCCGTGGCGGCCATCCATCCGCCCGAGTACGGGCACTGGCGCAAAGCCATGCTCGAGGATATTGCGATTGTCACGGGAGGCCGGGTGATCGCGCGTGATCTGGGCGGAAAACTCGAGACCACGGAACTGCGGGATCTGGGCAGCGCCCGGCAAGTACGCATTTCAGCCAACCAGACCATCATCACGGCCGGAGGCGGCGATCCGGTCGGCATTGGCGCGCGTCGCCAGCAGGTGGCACGGCAATATGAATTGGCGCCGGAGAATGTTGAACGGGACAAGTTCCAGGTGCGCCTCGCCAAGCTATCCGGTGGCACCGCAATGATCCTGGCCGGTGGGGCTACACCCGTTGAGCAGAAACGCCGGCTTCATTTGATCGAGGACGCGATCAACGCGGCGCGTGCGGCTATTGCCGAGGGAGTCGTGCCGGGAGGAGGGATGGCGTTGCTGCGGGTGTCCTCCGAACTTGAAGGGATCGTTTCACGGACTCAGGGGAGTGTCCAGCAAGGCGCGAGACTACTGCAGCGGGCGCTGATGAAACCTCTGTTTCACATCGCGACGAACTGCGGGCTGAACGGTGAGGCGATCGTGGCCGAGGCGGTGCGATCGAAACCGGGCATGGGACTCGATGCGCGCACGGGTGCCTTCGTGAACTTGATCGAGGCGGGCATCATCGATCCGGTGAAGGTCAGTTATAGCGCGGTGCGCAACGCCGCATCGGTTGCGGGATTGATCCTGACCACCCAGACGCTGATTGCGAAGAAGCCGGAGACGATCGATCCCACGGCGGGCCCTGCGCTCGGCGGCGGCGCCGAATTGTTCGGCCGACAATAATCTGCTGTGACCGGCCGCCATGCGGAGGCCGGTCACGGAAGTATAAGTAATTCGGTATCCGAATCAGGTCGAGGCGTTTATCTTTATAGGGAAGCCGGCAAGATGCTTTGCCGGCTTCCCTCGTTTTTTAGCTTCCCGGCTTACAACGCATCAAGTCCGTTTCATGTGAACTCGTGGCTTGGTTAACCGCGCTTTGTAACAGCGGGCTATTACATCCATAGGCGGTGAGTCGTTTTCTCCAGGAATTGCGCTGCGAGGGATAGGACTATGTCCGCAATGTGTCTTGCAAAAGAATAGTTGGTCAGGTTGGCCGGACCGTGTTTTCCCGAGCGGACCTGATCAAAAGCTAGGCATATACTAGTCCGTGGTGTTGCTGCCAGCTTACAGAAAGTGAAGAGCGAAAAGCGCCAGCCGCAATACCAGAAAAGCGAGCCGCGACGAAGCCTGCCCTAGAGGGGTTTCGCGTTGGCCAATCGCATTGGAGGAGACTTGTGGCGAGACACCAAATCGAGAGTGCATCGGGTCCTGGCCATCAGGCCGTGATGCATGAGCTAATGGCCCAGGCGCAGCGCGCCGACGTCCTCCACTCTGACCGCGACACCATGCGCGCATGGGAGCGTTTCCTGGCGGGCGAGTCATCGGTATCGGTTCCTTCAGCGCTTATTGCCTCCTGGCAACGTAGTCTGGAGTCCGGTGTTAATCCTTCTGCACGCCTCGCGCCGTTCGCGGTACACGGCGACGCTGTCGAGGCTTTGCGTTGGCGTCATCGGGAGTTGCTGGCGGCCTCCGACCGGCTTTTCGCCGCGACTGCTGATCTTTTCGCGGATTCTGGGTCCATGCTGCTCCTGACCAATCAGGATGGTGTGATTCTCAAAGCGGCCGGGGACCTGCGCACGTTGACGGCCGGCGAGAAGATCCACTTGACGACCGGCGGCGACTGGCGCGAAGCGATGGCGGGCACCAACGGCATCGGCACTGCGCTTGCTACCGGCGAGCCAACCTACATTCATGGTTCAGAACATTTCTGCGAAGGAATCAAGTCCTGGAGTTGCGCGGCAGCGCCGATTTGCGAACCCGGCACCGGCTCGATCATAGGTGTACTCGATATTTCCGGACCGCCATCGACTTATCAGATCAATAACCTGACATTGGCGATTACTGCGGCGCGACAAATTGAAATGGTGCTGGCCGAGCAGTCCGCGCGCCAGCATATGCGTCTGTTGGCATTTTGCCTGCAACGGCTTTCATCGTGCGACGCAGCAGGGATGATCGCTATCGACCGGCGCGGCCGGCTCGTGCACACGACAGGCAGGGTGCCGCTGCCCGTCGGCATAGGAGAGCGGTTCCCCGGGATGGATGAGAGTTCGGCCGTGGAGGACTGGGCCCGGCATTTGCCCCAAGGCTTGCGTGCTGAATGGTTCAGCCCGGTTGTGGTGGAAGGCAGCACGATCGGCGCCATGCTTGTTGTTCCCGCGATCCGGTCGCGGTCCTCGGGCAAGCGGACTGCAGAGCGCATTCATGCGTTTGGGAGCGGGTCGGGGCATCAGGGTGGAAGCGAGCCTGGAAGCGAGGCGGACCCACAACGCAACTGTTTCGCCCAGATACTCGGGCAGAGCGCTGTCATGCTCGCCGCGGTTAATCGAGGTCGGCAGCTTGCCCGCAGGCGCGTACCTGTGTTGATCGAGGGCGAGACCGGGGTCGGCAAAGAACTGTTCGCGCGCGCGATACACGGAGAGGAGCGTGGGGGCGGGGCTTTCGTCGCTTATAACTGCGGGGCGGCGTCGAAGGAGCTGATCGGCAGTGAGTTATTTGGCCATGTGCATGGTGCATTTACTGGAGCGACAGCAGAAGGCCGACCGGGCCGGTTTGAACTGGCGCACGGCGGAACCCTGTGTCTGGATGAAATTGGCGAGTTGCCGCTCGAATTGCAACCCGTGCTGTTGCGCGCGCTTGAGGAGGGCGTTGTCTATCGATTAGGGGACACGCAGCCGCGGCGCGTTGATGTCCGCTTGTTGGCGATGACCAATCGTAATCTGCATGACGAAGTAAAATCCGGGCGGTTCCGTGGTGACCTCTATTACCGCATTAGCGTCACTCGCATACGGATCCCGCCGCTGCGCGAGCGGGACATCGACATTGATCTCCTGGTCGAACATTTTAACCGCCGATTGGCCCTTCGCCACGCGGTTCCGTTAAGACGGCTGAATCCCGAAGTGATGGCGGTGCTGCGCGCGTATTCCTGGCCAGGCAATGTCAGGGAGATGCGAAACATCATTGAAAACTTGCTGTTGACGTCGCGAGAGGAGGAGATAGGGCTCGACGAATTACCTGCGGAGTTGCTTGCCGAAACGGCGACTGTTGGGACGGCGGAGCCGGTGTTGCTTCAGTCAACCAGTTTGGAAGAAACGGAGCGTGTGGCTATTGCCCGCGCGGTGTATGGCGCTCATGGGAATCTCGCGCAAGCGGCGCGTTCGCTTGGCGTTTCTCGTAGCACGTTGTACAGGAAGATCGAGATTTATCAACTCGAGGGGATTGTTAAACCTGCTACGGAGTGAGCGCTGGCGCTGGGTTAG
>NZ_JAQGMM010000092.1 GCF_028292365.1 Caballeronia sp. | reverse complement strand
GTTCTTGCGTCCGAGCCAGTCCGACGCCGATGCCCACACAAAACGCCCACCCATGTTGAAGAGCGAAAGCAGGCCGACGAAACCAGCTGCGGCAGCAGCCGTGATCGATGCCTTGAAGCTCTCCTGGATCATCACCGACGCTTGTCCGAGCACGCCGATCCCGGCCGTCACGTTGAGGAACAGCACCAGCCAGATCAGGTAGAACTGCGGCGTCTTCAATGCCTGGTCGATATGCACGTGATTGCGCGTGATCATCTTGTTGCCGTTGGTCACCGGCGGCGTCCAGCCTGCCGGCGTCCAGTTCGGACGCGGCACGCGGATAGCGAGTGCGCCGATCGACATCGAGATGAAATAGACAATGCCCAACACCACGAAGGTCTCGGTCACGCCGTTGCTGGTTGCGCTCTTGAAGTGGTTCATCAACGCGACCGAGGCGGGCGCTGCAATCATCGCACCGCCGCCGAAGCCCATGATCGCCATGCCGGTCGCCATGCCGCGCCGGTCAGGAAACCAGCGGATCAGGGTGGATACCGGCGAGACATAACCTAGCCCGAGCCCGATTCCGCCAATCACACCGTAGCCGAGGTAGACCAGCACGATCTGATGCAAATGGATCCCGAGCGCCGCCACCAGGAAACCGCCGCCGAAACAGCAGGCCGCCGTAAACATGGTGCGCCGCGGCCCGACCTTCTCCAGCCATTTGCCGGCGAATGCCGCCGACAACCCGAGAAACACGATGGCCAGCGAAAAGATCCAGCCAAGCGTGGTCAGTGACCAGTCGTCCGGGGCGGATTGCGTGATGCCGATTACCCGCGTGAGTGGTGCGTTGAAAACGGAAAACGCGTAAGCCTGACCAATACACAGATGCACCGCCAACGCGGCGGGCGGGACCATCCAGCGCGAAAATCCAGGTTTTGCGATGGTTGCTTCTTTAGAAAAAAATCCAGGTGAATCGGTAATCGGGCTGCCGGTGTGGGAGCTCATTGTGGGTCTCCAAGCTGGTTTATTTGCGCTGTTTTATCGTTTGCTTTTTTATAGACGAACTTCAATAGCCTCTTGGCAGCGCTGCCAAGAAGTTGCTCAATCGTCGTAGCATGATTTGTACGAAAGACGGGTAAAAACGGAGGTGAATATATGATGTGTCTTTTCATAATGTGAACTTACCGATACTCTCCTCCCACCATAGTTAAGGCATCGTATAGTTGCAATAGGATATGTTCAGACATAAGCAATTGTACCTATATGGCATTCCTTTGTCCGACCCTCTTGGCCATTCCGAATGAGTAAAAACAGGAATTTTCAATAGTCTTCAGGCAAACATGGGTAATAACTTCTATAGCATTGGCTTTCCGGCAAGAGAAGCCGGACTCGCCGGTGCGATTGATTAATTCGTGTTTTCATATGAATTTCGCTTGGCTGCCGGGTTCAGAAAGAGGGCTCGGATCAATGGAAAAAATGCGGCAAAGCGACGAAAACCAAGGCGCGAGAACGCGATGCCGCGCGTCGTTCATCAGACGATTTCAGCAAGTCTTTGCGATGCCATTTTCGTCGGCTACGCTGTAGAACAGCCGTGTTCTCAACCGGGCCCTCATCCATTTCCTTGCCGTTTCATACGATCAATCGAAGCTTGGAGAAATCACCAGGACGTCGCATGAAGCGCGCAGGATTGCACGGCGGAGGCGCAGCAACCTCCGCCATACCCCACGCGTCACGCCCACGCTGAAAGTGATGGTCAGTGGGCGTAGCGCGTTATCTCACCTTAAGGAGCACGTTCGATGAGCACGATCAAGACGAAGGACGGCACGGAAATTTTCTACAAGGACTGGGGTACCGGCAAGACGGTGGTGTTCTCGCACGGATGGCCGCTGGATGCAGACGCATGGGATGCGCAGATGTTGTTCATGGTCCAGAAGGGCTACCGGGTCATCGCGCATGATCGCCGGGGACATGGGCGCTCAGGCCAGCCCGGCCAGGGCAACGACATGGACACCTACGCCGACGACCTGGCCGCGGTGCTCGACGCACTGGACGTGAAGGACGCCATGCTGGTGGGCCACTCCACGGGCGGTGGCGAGGTCGCGCGTTATATCGGGCGGCATGGGACCGGGCGGGTATCGAAGGCCGTGTTGATCGGGGCCGTGCCGCCGATAATGGTGAAGACGGAAGCAAACCCGGGCGGCTTGCCGAAAGACGTATTCGATGGAATCCGCGCAGGCGTGGCAGGCGATCGCTCGCAGTTCTACAAGGATCTGGCGCTGCCGTTCTTCGGCTACAACCGCGATAACGCCAAGAAATCGCAGGGCGTGATCGACACGTTCTGGGCGCAGGGAATGTTGGGCGGGATACTCGGGCACTACTTGTGCATCAAGGAATTTTCGGAGGTCGACTACACGGAAGACTTGAAGAAGTTCGATATCCCGACCCTGATCCTGCACGGCGACGACGACCAGATCGTGCCGATAGATGCAGCCGGAAGACTGTCGGCCAAGATCGTGAAGAATGCGACGCTCAAGGTGTATCCGGGCGGCGCGCACGGCATGTGCGTGGTCGAGGCTGACAAGGTGAACGCGGACTTGCTCGCGTTTGCATCGAGCTAAAAAAGAAACGCTCCGGCCAGGGAAAACCTGGCCGGAGCGGGAACCGTTATTTCTTCACCGGATGAGCCCGCCGGAACACCATCCATCGCGGCGATTTGAACCGGACGATGCTGACGTACAGCCACACGTAGGTGAACGCAAACACCACGACAAAGCAGAACAGATGCAGCGTATGCCGCCAGAACAGCGTGGCGGGAATCACGGCAACCAGACACAGCAGCCACAAATACGGCGACGTCAGCGAATTGCGCCGCGTGAGTTCGCGTGCATTCTGCGCACCGACGGCCCAGCGCATCAAGCGCTTATAAACCAGCATATGCAGATGCACGCCATCGGGAATTCCGGGCGAGATCCCGCGAATAAACTTCTTCCGATAGATCGAGAAACACGTCTCGAAGATCGGGTACATGAACAGCAGCACCGGAAACCACGCTGAGACATCGCGATTGCGCATCACGAGCATGATGGACAGCTCGGCGAGCATGAAGCCGATGAAATACGCGCCGCCATCGCCGAGAAAAATCAGCCCGGCGGGGAAGTTCCAGATGAAGAAGCCCATCACCGCGCCCATCATGATCAGCGAGGCGGACAAGACCACCGGATCGTGAACCTGGAAGGCCACGTAGGCCAGCGACGCGAACATCATGAACGCGACCATGGACGCGAGTCCGTTGAAGCCGTCGATGATATTGATCGCGTTAGCCAAAGCCGCCACTGCCACCACGGTCACGAGACACGAGATGACGCCGTAGGTCAGCAGGAAGTCGAGCGGCGGAACGCTGATACGCGTGACCGCAATCCCCAGCAAGAAGTACGCAAGCGCAGCCGCGGCCATCGTGCAGACCAGGCGTACAACCGGCGTGACCCGCTTGGTCAGGTCCTCAATAAGGCCGGAGAAAAAAGCCGGCATCCCGCAAGCAACAATCGCGAGAATTCCAGACGATACGACCGGATAAGTCCATCGAAGCTGCACCGCCGAGACGGTGAGTCCAACCAGGATTCCGACCCCGCCGACGCGAGGGACGGACCGCGCGTGAAACTTCTGCACGCCGACGAAATCGCTATCGCCGGAAAGGCCTTCGTGCAAATGGGCAAACCGCACGATCAACAGCGTGATGAATAGCGAAACGAGAAAACCGAGCGCGAAACTGAGCATGAAAAATAAGCCACTAAAAAGAACGCGTCAGGCCGGGCCGCGCAGGCGGGGCCTGAACTAAAAGCCAAGCCGCGCCTGAACCAGGACGTCAGGCAAAACCCCGTGGGTTCTGCGACTGCCAGCGCCAGTGATCGACGCACATCCGCTCAATACCATGTTCCGCTTGCCAGCCCAGCAGCTTCGCGGCAGCAGCCGGATCAGCGAAACATTCGGCGATATCGCCCGGACGGCGCGCGACGAGTTCATACGGCACGGGCTTGCCCGACGCCGCTTCGAACGCCTTCACCACATCCAGCACGCTATACCCCTGACCCGTGCCCAGGTTCACGACAAAGCTGCTGTCGAGCGACTCCAGCGCATCGAGCGCCTTGATGTGGCCACGCGCCAGATCGACCACATGAATGTAATCGCGCACGCCGGTGCCGTCGTGCGTTGCGTAATCGCTGCCGAAAATACGCAGGCGTTCCAGCTTGCCCACGGCCACTTGCGCGACATACGGCATCAGGTTGTTCGGCACACCCGCCGGATCTTCGCCGATCAAGCCACTTTCATGCGCCCCGACCGGATTGAAGTAACGCAACGTAGCAATGCGCCACGCCGCATCGGAGATTTCCAGGTCGCGCAAAACCTGCTCGGCGATCAGCTTCGATTGCCCGTAGGGGTTCGTTGCCGACAGCGGGAACGTTTCATCGATAGGCACGCTCTTTGGCACGCCATACACCGTTGCTGACGAGCTGAAGACGATCTTCTTCACATTACGCGCGCGCATGGTGTCGAGCAGCACGAGCAGGCTGTCCATGTTGTTGCGGTAATACTCGATCGGTTTCGCCACCGACTCGCCCACTGATTTCAACGCGGCGAAATGGATCGCGCCGGTGATCGCGTGTTCATCGAAAATGCGGGCGAGGGTAGTTTCATCGCGGACATCGGCTTCGTAGAATGCCAGCTTCTTGCCGGTAATCTGCTCCACGCGTTTCAGCGATTCAGCATTGCTGTTCACGAGGTTGTCGATCACGACGACGCCGTAACCAGCATTGAGCAATTCGACGCAAGTATGCGAGCCGATAAACCCGGCGCCGCCCGTCACGAGGATCGTGCCCTTCGCGCTTGTGTGACCAGTCATGAATAACGCTCCCGGAGGGTGATTTAGAGTGAAACGCCGGTAACCGCGCGTATTGTGCCTTTATAACGCTCGACGACCACGTTTTCGTCGAATTCGCGCGTGACCTTGGCGCGGCCCGCCACGCCCATTTCAGCGCGCGCTGCGTAGCTTGAAAGCAGCAAACGTTCGAGTTGCTGCGCGAGGCCGTCCGCGCTTTTTACTTCGCACAGCAGTCCCGTGACGCCGTTTTCGACGACTTCGCGGCAGCCGGGAACATCGGTGGCGACAATCGGGCGTCCCATTGCCGACGCCTCCATCAAGGTCCGCGGCACGCCTTCACGATACGACGGCAGCACCACGCAATCCGCATTGCCGATAAACGCACGGACATCTTGCGCCTCGCCGAGATAATCGATGACCCCTTCGCGCTGCCAGGCCTGCACTTCGTCGAGCGTGATGGCGCTGGGGTTGTCGACGCCCACGGGTCCGAGCAACTGGAACCGCGCGTACGGATATTTTTCGCGCAGCCGGCGGGCTGCATCGACGTATTCCGCGACGCCTTTATCCCACAGCAGACGGCCAATTAAAATGAAAAAAAAGCCTTCCGTCTGCGGGTTGGAGCGCGGTAGCGGCTGAAAAGCGTAGTCGCCGAGATCGACGCCTTCGCCGTGCAGCAAACGCGCACGCTCCGGATGTACCAGCAGGTCCTGGTCAATGAATGCCTGCCGGTCGTCCTGATTCAGGAACCACACTTCGCGCGGAAACCGGAACGCAAAACGATAAAGCCGCTTCGCTACACTCGCCGTCCGGCTCTTCTGGATGAACACATAACCCAGCCCCGTGGTGACCGCAATGGACGGTACGCCCGCGAGTTTCGCCGCGATCGAACCGTAGATGTTCGGTTTGATCGTGTAGTGAAACACCATGTGCGGCCGGGTGGTGCGGTATTCGCGATAGAGCGCGGCGAGCGTCTTCAGGTCATCGCGGGGATTGGTGCCTTTTGACGCCACCGGCAGCTCCACGCATCGGCAGCCCATTTCTTCGAGCGGCGCGAAAGTCCGGTCGCGCGGCGCGATCACCGAGACTTCCACGCCGCGTTCGATCAGCATCCGCAGCAAGCCGCGCCGGTAGGTGTAGATCGCCCACGCGGTGTTGCAGACGAGGGCAATGCGAAGGCGGGATTTCTCAGCGTTCATTCGATAGGTTTCAGATACGGTATGTCAGGCGCTGGATGGAAGGTATTAGGCAAAAGTACTGCGTCACGCGTTAAACAAGCGCGTTTTCAAAGCGCGCAACGCGCCGTAAGGCAGCACCAGATGTGCCATATTCTTCGCCACGCCGAGCCAGTCCGGCAGGTTCGTCAGGCGCATATATTTCAATTGCAGGCGCAGCGTGGACAGCGTTTGAGTACGCCGTTTTGTC
>NZ_JAQGMM010000085.1 GCF_028292365.1 Caballeronia sp. | reverse complement strand
GCGTAGCTGCGCGGCATCGCTTGTTATGGCGCTGGCATTTCTATGCCGGCTTGTTTGTCATGCCGCTGCTGCTGGTGCTCGCCATCACTGGCACGCTGTACTGCTTTCAGCCGCAGATCGAGCCGCTGCTGTATCACGACCGCATGATCGTCGATGCCCGCGCCGAGCCGCGTCTGAGCCAGCAAGTCTTGCTCGCGAAAGCGACGGCAGCCGAACCGCGCGATGCCGTGCCTACCACCGCGGTTATCAACGCTGATCCACACCGCAGTGCCGAATTCGTATTCCGCCTGCAGACAGGATCGAGTGAAAGCGTTTATCTCAATCCGTACACGGGCGAGGTGCTGGGCAGGCTGAGCGTCGAGAACCGCTTGATGAAGCAGATTCGCAATCTGCATCGCGGATTGATGCTGGGCAAGACCGGAGAGATCCTGATGGAACTGGCGGGCTGCTGGACGCTGGTGATGATCGGAACAGGTATTGCCTTGTGGTGGCCGAGAGCGCGTCGGACGCGTCATGCGGGCGGCCGGTTCGTGCCGCGGTTGTCGTCGTTAAAAGGCCGGGCATGGTGGCGTGAATTGCACGCGGTCGGTGGCGCGTGGCTCGCGATTGGCGCACTGTTCTTTGTGCTCAGCGGTTTGCCGTGGTCGAGCACATGGGGCAAGCAATTCAAGGCGTTAGCGACGTCCGCGCCGCTTGGTTATCCGCAAGGGGCGTGGGGCAAGCCCCATGTACATTCAGCGAAACCCGCGATGGACATGGCCGATCCATCGATGGCCGGCATGAAGATGGATGATCTGCCGTTGCCGCAGACACCGTGGGCAGTGGGCGCTACGCGTGTTCCCCACAGCGTCGCTGATACTACAGACGCGACCATTCCACTCGACAAGGTCATTGCACTCGCGGCGCAAGCGGGCGTCAGGGATGGCTACGACATCGCGTTGCCGACCACCGCCGAGGGCGTGTACACGGTGTCATATTTTCCATCCGATCCGCAAGATGAACGCACATTGCACATCGATAGATACAGCGGCCAGATTCTCTCGGACATCGCGTATCGCGATTACGGGCGCGTCGCGCAGTGGATTTCGTACGGCACGTCGCTGCATATGGGGCGCTATTTCGGCGTGGCGAACCAGATTCTTGCGTCGCTCATCTCGCTCGGACTGGCGGCGATGTCGATCAGTGGCTTCGTGATGTGGCGCAAGCGCAAACCGGGCAGGGCGATTGGCGCGCCGTCGAGACCGGTTCTCGATCCGCCGATGCGCGCATGGGTCGGCGGCCTGACGGCGCTAGGCATCGTCTTCCCTATGATGGGTCTGACGATGCTGATAGTGTGGATATCGGACCGCTTGCTGTTCAGTCCCGGCAAAGTCGCCGGCGTGCGGTGAAAGACGGTGAACGACGGTGAACGAATTAACGAGCGAGCGAGCGGGCGAGCGGCACATGACTGACCGCCCGTTGATCGCATGGCGAACCTATCTTGAACCGAACTTCAAGCGCGTCAGTTGTTCAGCTTCGTTCGCCAGCAGCGTGGCGGCGTCGCGGATTGCGACCTCCAGCGTGATCGGCCCGGGTGCGGGCGAAAAACAACCGCTGAAATGCTCGGACAAACGCGGCAGGGCGGCCGGATCAATAGCGCCTGACAGCAGCGACGCTTCCACTCCATGTGCGCGAGCGTGCTGACACGCGATGAACGGCGCCTTGCCATGTAGCGTCTGCACGTCCGAGCGTCCTTCGCCCGTGATCAACCAGTTCGCGCCGTCCAGCGCCTCATCCAGCCCCACTTCTCGTGCGACCACTTCCGCGCCGGCCTCGAAGCGCGCGCCCAGCATATGCAGTGCAAACCCGAGCCCGCCCGCCGCACCGGCGCCAGGTTTATCGCGCCCGCTACGTTGGAGCGCCGGTTCGAGCAGATCGGCGAAATGGCCGAGTGCTGCATCGATGGTCGCGATCTGAGCGGGCGTCACGCCTTTTTGCGGCCCGAAAATCGCCGTTGCGCCGTGCTCGCCGGTGAGCGGATTGTCCACGTCGGACATGCCCGTGAATTCGGCCTCGCGCACACGCGGATCGAGCCCGGTCGCATCGATGCGCGCAATTTGCGCAAGTTGCGAGGGCACCGGTTCGAGCGGTTTGTTATCTGCATCGAAGAGTTTCAGGCCCAGGCCCACCAGAAGTCCCGCACCGCCGTCGTTCGTGCTGCTGCCGCCCAGCGCGACATAGAACTTGCGCACGCCGAGATCGAGCAGCGCGCGGATCGCTTCGCCCATGCCAAGCGTGCTGCGCTCGGCAACCGGCACAGCCATGCCGTCCGGGTCCGTGATCCCCACGACTTCCGCCGTTTCCACCACTGCGCTGCCATCGGCCAGCAAACCCGTGACGGCTTCGCGGCGCTTGGCCGCCGCGCCCCGCACATCGATCAAGCGACGTTCGCCGCCCGCCGCGAGCATGGCGTCGAGCGTGCCTTCGCCGCCGTCAGCCATCGGCACGATGCGGATGACGGCATCGCTGCGCGCGCGCCGGATACCGCTCGCAATCGCGTCTGCGACCTGCTCCGCGCTAAGCGAACCCTTGAAAGAATCCGGAGCGATCACTACAACGGGAGAGGGGGCGGAGGCGGAAAAACCGGCAGGATGGGAATTCGGCATGATGTCTCGAGTTATGAATTTGCTTGAAATCTAGCGACACGGCCCGAATTAATCAAACCTTATGCGCGTACGGCATGCTTTCGATGCCCGCAGGCAATGCAAGCGCGCCGCCAAGCCGCGCCGCCGCGAACCGTACGCGCGTTCGGAAACGCGTCGTCCGGAGCGCGGCCGGAACACTGTCGCGGTGCTCGCGGACCGTAAAATTCGTACCAAAACCGCGCAAATGGGCCGAATTTGGCTGTGAATTTGCGGGTATTTGGCAGAGCAAACCCTCATCCGCCACGACCCTTGCAAATAGTTTGGTAAAATGTTTGGCTCGGTTGACTCAAACCGGCGCGTACGGCTTCCAGACACGGCTTGGCGGATCTACGGTATTGAGCTTTGGCAGTGTTTGCCAATGATCTCAGTCAGGCTGCTTGCATTGTTCAGGAACCGCTTTGTGCCGTGCGCCTATCGTGGCGCGAGATCGAACCAGAACTGACCAGACACACGAACCCGAATACTCGATTTACTCTAGGACGATAGAAGCCATGGCTAACGTTGTTGAAAACCTCGGCAAGCTGGAACGCCGTGTGACGATTTCCCTGCCGAAAGATACGGTGCAAAAGGAAGTGGATTCGCGTATCCGTCAGCTGGCGAAAAACGTGCGCATGCCGGGTTTCCGCCCGGGCAAGGTGCCGCTCAAGATGGTGACGCAGCAGTACCAGGGCCAGGTTGAAGCCGAAGTGCTGAGCGACAAGGTAGGCAAGGAATTCTTCGACGTCACGCGCACCGAAAACCTGCGTGTGGCAGGCCAGCCGAGCTTTGCGCCCAAGGGCGGCGAAGTGGCTGACGAAGCGGCTGAATACGCGTTCGACGCAACTTTCGAGGTGTATCCGGAAGTGAAGATTGGCGACGTGGCAACGGCTGAAATCGAACGCACGGTCACGACCATCTCGGAAGCTGAAATCGACCGCACGCTGGAAATCCTGCGCAAGCAGCGCGTGCACTATCACGCACGCGGCGAAGGCGGCGAGCACGGTGACGGCGGCGCGGATACGGCAGCTAAAGACGGGGACCGCGTCACCATGGACTTCGTCGGCAAGCTCGACGGCGTCCTGTTCGAAGGCGGCAGCGCTGAAGACTTCACGTTTGTGCTGGGCGAAGGCCGCATGCTGCCGGAATTCGAAACGGCGGCGCTCGGTCTGAAGGTTGGCGAGTCGAAGGAATTCGACCTCAAGTTCCCCGACGACTATCACGGCAAGGACGTGGCCGGCAAAACGGCCCAGTTCACCATTACGATGAAGAAGATCGAATGGGCGCACCTGCCGGAAATCGATACCGAATTCGCGAAATCGCTGGGTGTGGAAGACGGCGACACGACCAAGATGCGCGGTGAGATCAAAGACAATCTGGAGCGTGAAGCCAAGCGCCGCACGCAGCAGATCGTGAAGAACCAGGTCATGGACGCCCTGCTGAAGATCTCCGAACTCGACGCGCCGAAGGCGCTGATCGAGCAGGATCAGCAACGTCTGGTGGAAATGGCGCGTCAGGATCTGCAACAACGCGGTGTGCCGAACGCAGCGGACGCTCCCATCCCGGCAGAAATGTTCGCGGAACAAGCTGAACGCCGCGTCAAGCTGGGCCTGGTTCTGGCCGAACTGGTCAAGACCAACGACCTGCAGGCGAAGCCGGAACAGATCCGCGCGGAAGTCGACGAATTTGCGAAAAGCTACGAGGACCCGAAGGAAGTCGTCCGCTGGTATTATTCGAATCAGCAGCGCCTCGCCGAAATGGAAGCGTATGTTGTGGAAAGCAACGTCGTGGACTTCGTGCTCGGCAAGGCCCGAGTGAGCGACAAGGAAGTAAGCTTCGAAGAATTGGCCAGCGCGACGGCGCAAGCGTAAGCAGCGTCGACAAGGCGTGCAGGGCCGTCGAGGTGACGGGCCGGCACGCCTTTTTTGCATTTCGGTTGTCGGTCCTGGTTGCCCCGTTGTGCCGTTTTTCGGATGTTCCTTTGTCGTTCAGTATCCCTATTCCGAACAAGGAAATTGCATGACCTTTCGCGCTCAATTACTGGACACGCTCGCGTCGAACGCGCCGCATGATTTCGAAACCAAGGCGCTCGGTCTGGTGCCCATGGTTGTAGAAACAAGCGGCCGCGGCGAACGTGCCTATGACATCTATTCGCGCCTGTTGAAAGAGCGCCTGGTGTTCCTGGTCGGCGAAGTGAACGACCAGACGGCCAACCTGGTGGTCGCGCAGTTGCTGTTCCTCGAAAGCGAAAACCCCGACAAGGACATCAGCCTGTACATCAATAGCCCGGGCGGCTCGGTGTCGGCTGGCATGGCTATTTACGACACCATGCAGTTCGTGAAGCCGGATGTCGCCACGCTGTGCATGGGACTGGCCGCGAGCATGGGCGCTTTCCTGCTGGCAGCGGGCGCCAAGGGCAAGCGCGTGGCGCTGCCCAATTCGCGCGTGATGATTCACCAGCCGCTCGGTGGCGCGCGTGGTCAGGCGTCGGACATCGAAATTCAGGCGCGCGAAATTTTGTACCTGAAGGAACGTCTGAATCAGTTGCTGTCGCACCATACGGGTCAACCGGTGGAACGTCTTGCACGTGACACCGACCGCGACAATTTCATGTCCGGCGATGACGCGCAGGCGTACGGTATCGTCGATCAGGTTCTTCACAAGCGTCCCTGAGCGGCATCCCAGAGCGGCCCACAAACGGGCGTTGCGCCGGTCGTTGGGGAATAACGGGCCGGCTGTTCCGTTTTTGTCCATACGGACGTTGCGGTTTCGGGCCAGACCGCCAACGGCGGCGCGGTAACCCAAGCCGCGCGCCAAGGCTTGCGCCAACGCGGAAAACGGCGTCAAAGCACACGCCACACGCGCTTTCAACCTACGCACAGGCCATTTCTGCGTAGGTGAATTGAGCGGCGTATTATGTAATCGAGTGTCCGGAGGCTCGCACATCCATGGCGGACAAAAAAGGTTCTAACAGCGAAAAGCTGTTGTATTGCTCGTTCTGCGGCAAGAGCCAGCACGAGGTCAAGAAGTTGATTGCAGGTCCTTCTGTGTTCATCTGCGATGAATGCATCGACTTGTGCAATGAAATTATCCGCGACGAAGCTGCCGGCGCGGCGGAAGAGGCTGGCCTGACGAAGTCGGATCTGCCGAGCCCGCAAGAGATCAGCGAGATCCTGAACCAGTACGTGATCGGTCAGGAACGCGCGAAGCGGATTCTTGCAGTGGCGGTGTATAACCACTACAAGCGTCTCAAGCATCTCGAGAAGAAAGACGATATCGAGTTGTCGAAGAGCAACATCCTGCTGATCGGACCTACGGGTTCGGGCAAGACCTTGCTCGCGCAGACGCTTGCGCGCATGTTGAACGTCCCGTTCGTGATTGCAGACGCAACCACGCTCACGGAAGCCGGCTATGTTGGCGAAGACGTTGAAAACATTATTCAGAAGCTGCTGCAGAACTGTAATTACGAAGTCGACAAGGCCCAGCGAGGTATTGTCTACATCGATGAAATCGACAAGATCAGCCGTAAGTCGGATAACCCGTCCATCACGCGCGACGTGTCGGGCGAGGGCGTCCAGCAAGCGCTGCTGAAGCTGGTCGAAGGCACCATGGCTTCGGTTCCGCCACAGGGTGGCCGCAAGCACCCGAACCAGGACTTCATCCAGGTCGACACCACCAACATTCTGTTCATCTGCGGCGGCGCGTTCGACGGCCTTGAAAAGGTCATCATCGATCGTACGGAAAAGACCGGCATCGGTTTTGGCGCAAGCGTGAAGAGCAAGAAGGATCGCGACGCGGGTGAAGTGCTGCGCGAAGTGGAACCGGAAGATTTGATCAAGTTTGGTTTGATTCCCGAATTGATCGGCCGTCTGCCCGTCGTGGCGACGCTCGGCAAGCTCGATGAAGACGCCCTGATCAAAATCCTGACCGAGCCGAAGAATGCGCTGGTGAAGCAGTATCACAAGCTGTTCAACATGGAACGTGTGGACCTGGAGATTCGTCCGGGCGCGTTGAAGGCCATTGCGTTGAAGGCAATTCGTCGCAAGACGGGTGCGCGTGGTCTGCGGTCCATCTTGGAACAAGCGTTGCTGGATGTGATGTACGAGCTGCCGGCAATGAAGGGTGTGAGCAAGGTTATCGTGGATGACAATACAATTGATGGCGACGGCAAGCCGCTTTTGATCTACGAAGACACGCCGAAGGTAGCAGGTTCTAACTGAGTTGGGCTGTGTGTCGGCGAAAAGCCGTTCATGGCAACGTGAACGGCTTTTTGTTTATTTTTCGGATATCTTGTGGATGTTACTGACACGTTACTGAGGCGAATTTTTTCGATTCATTGATCTTTTCCCACACGCTTAAGGCTTGCAATCCATTTTGACGGCCTTATTTACGACTGAACTGATTCCACTACTGGGGAAATGAAAATGTCAGGAACCCAACTCCTCCCGCAGGAACGCATTACTCTCCCGCTGCTCCCGCTGCGTGACGTAGTCGTTTTCCCGCACATGGTGATTCCGCTTTTTGTCGGACGACCCAAATCGATCAAGGCACTCGAAGCCGCGATGGAAGGTGGCAAGCACATCATGCTTGTCGCCCAGAAGACCGCTGCGAAAGACGAGCCGACCGAAAAAGACATGTACGAAGTGGGATGTATCGCAAACATCCTGCAAATGCTGAAGCTGCCGGACGGTACCGTAAAGGTGTTGGTCGAAGGCTTGCAACGTGCCAAGACGCTTACGATCGAAGAACAGGAAACACAGTTTTCCTGCGACGTGATGCCGCTCGAACCCGACCACGCCGACAGCGCTGAAACAGAAGCACTGCGCCGCGCGATTGTGTCGCAGTTCGATCAGTACGTGAAACTCAACAAGAAGATCCCTCCCGAGATCCTGACGTCGCTGTCGGGTATCGATGAAGCGGGTCGCCTGGCCGACACCATCGCCGCGCATTTGCCGCTGAAGCTCGACCAGAAGCAACACATTCTCGAGATGTTCCCGGTTGTGGAACGCCTTGAGCATCTGCTGGCCCAGCTCGAAGCCGAAATCGACATTCTTCAGGTCGAAAAGCGCATCCGTGGACGCGTGAAGCGTCAGATGGAAAAGAGCCAGCGCGAGTATTACCTGAACGAACAGGTCAAGGCGATCCAGAAGGAACTGGGCGAAGGCGAGGAAGGTGCGGATCTCGA